>CANESS010000008.1 GCA_947441115.1 Saprospirales bacterium
GAGCATCTTCTTGGCAAACAACATCCACTCGGATATTATAGTTGTCCAAAGGATTATACCCATATTAATTTAGAAGATATAGAGCATTTTTATAAGGAATTTCTACAAACGCGTAAGCCTCAGTTTTTCCTTGCAGGAGATAATACAGCCGACGCATTGAAGCTAGTAAATATTGATTTGAAAAACTATCGTTTTTCAAATCGAACAAAGAGGAAGTCTATTTCTATAGAGCAGAATCTGCCACAGATGATAGAGAAAAAAATGACTGCAACAGCTCAGGCTTCTGTGCGTTTGGGCCAGCTTTTTGAACGCAAATCATTCCAAGACTTTCAGAATTTAGAGCTGCTTAATATATTCCTTGGGGGACATTATATGTCTGAGCTGATGAAATTGCTAAGAGTTGAATTAGGATTGACTTATGGGGTCTATTCAAACCTCAATCATTTCCCTGGCTACTCTGTTTTTTATATAGGATTTGAGACTGATAAAAAGAATGTTGCTGTGGCTTTAGACGCAATATCTAACTTATTTATACGTTTGAAAAAAGAGATGAAACTAAAAATAGCTGAGTCAGCGAAAGAATACTATAGCCAATGGTCAAAAAACGGAGAGCGCTCTCTTCAAGAGATAATGTACGCATTACGCATGAAGAAACTAGGATATCCTTATCTCGACTATGTCACATGGGCGAATTCGCTTGAAAATTTGCCTAAGTCGGCATCTATTTCTATAAAATCTACTATTTTTGATTTTTCTAAATATTCTAAAACCGTGGTGTATTGAAAAATATAGGGATTACACTAATTTGTTTATTTGCGCTTTCAGAATTTTACGCGCAATATAAGGCACCTATATTGACCTGTGTGACTCGTAAAATAACTGGTGGGGCTTCTAATGAAATTACCTGGAAAGACCCTAATGAGACTTGTGGCGCCTTTCAAGACTTTAAAATTTTCTATTCCACTAACAAAGCAGGTCCTTTTACCCTGCTGACTGCAGTTACAAATATCGCTACTACAAGCTATAGTCATACTGGAATTAATGCCGCTAATACATATTATTATTTTATGACATCGAGCTATAGCTGCCCGGGCAGCAGCGCTTTTTCAGATACTATGACGGATACTTTTATGCCTTACCCGAGGCTGCTTGCTATTTCTATTGAAAATAACTTCCCAGTCTATAAATGGCTGCCAGAGTCCAGTCATAAAAAAATATGGGCTTATGTATTAATCAATTTTGGATCAGCCTATATTGATACTGTAATTGGCAAAGATAAAGCAGAATATATTGATTCTTCTTTTGATGTAAGTACGGGTGTATACACTGGTAATCTAGTAGGCTCTATTAGTGAATGTGGAGAGAAGGGTTTAGCTCCACCGATATTCCGGCATAGACCTGTATTCCTTAGCCTAGTGAGCAGCCCATGCGAGGATGAGATAGAAATGAGCTGGACCAAGTATCAAGGCTGGGGACCAAATGATGAGGTTAAAGAGTATGAAGTTTACGTCAAAAAGAATAGCAATATAGAAGAGAAGGTCGCGACAAACGATTCATCAATCCGCACATTTCGATACAAAGATTTTCTATACGGAGATACACTTTGTATTCGGGTGAAGGCCATACATCCTAGTCTATCTGATGTAAGTTCTTTTTCAAATCAGTTTTGCTTTGTCTCGACAAAGAGCCAAGTTCCAGATTTATTGCAGGTATTGAGTGCAAGCTATATTGATAATTTTAAGACGAATGTCCGTTGGTACTGTTCTCCAGATGCTATACCCAAGTCTTTTGACCTGTTGGCAGTAGATCCTAAGAATGGCACAACGTTAAAAACTTTGGATAAAGTCAAATTTTTAAAAGAAGGACAAGGTTATTATTCATTCTTAGATTCTTTTGGTGAATCGGCAAGATCAGTAGCCTATAGAGTGCGCTATGAAGATTTATGCAATAATAAAAGTGAAGGTGGGCAGGTGATAACCAACTTTATGACTCTAACCCAAATTGGACTATATAAAAACGAAGTCAAATGGCCTAAAGCTTATTTCCATGATAGCATACTCTATTCTAGATTGAACTATGAGTTATACTTTTCCATAAATGGAGGTGGCTTTAGCAAGATAGCAGAGCCCGATATAAATGTAACAAGTTATGAACATAATTTAGAAGAGCATTATCATACCGAAGGAAGGTTTTGCTACAAGCTTCTGGTAAATTACAAATTCGATACGCTAAATTCAATATTGGATAGTACTTTTTTTATGTCCTCTCCTACACAATGTGTGAATATGCGGACGGTTCTGTGGATGCCGAATGCATTCAAAGTAAATGGTGTAACCCCTGTATTTAAACCTAAGATATATTTCTTTAATGCCACCTACTTTAATATGAAAATATTTAATCGATGGGGGAGACAAATATTTGAAACCTTAGATCCTAATTTGGGGTGGAATGGTATACAGGATAATGGACAAATAGCTCCTGAGGAAAGTTATATTTATCTGGTATCCTATACTGGCAATGATGGTGTCAAGGTGGAAAAGACAGGAACGTTTACTCTAATTAAGTAGCTACTCATTAATCCCAAAATAAAAAATTCGTTTAAGGGTTTTATCATATTGAAAGACAAAAGGAATAGCCTCTGTGTCCCCTTGAAAATTCCCTCTATATTCGATATTCTGGGGCTCAGACTGGTGCAGTGTAAATCCATCAAAGCTAATACTGGTTAACTTTAGATTAGATTGAAGCTGCTCATTGATCTGATTTAAATTAAATAAATCTTCCAATGAAATTTTGTCTAAATCTACGTAACGTGCATTCTGTTCATTTTGGCTGCTTAGAAAGTTTTGAAGAAAGAGAGCAGCCGTTTCCATCCCTTTTTTATTGATTTCTAGCTCTGAAAATGGATATATATAATCAAAGACCTGCTGATTAGAATGGATACTTACTTTGGCCAATCTTAGACCTCTTTCTTCTAGTTGGCTTTTAGTGGTATCAAGGAGCAGCAGAGCGGCAGTTGACGATTTGAAATCAAATCCAATTAGCGGAGGTTTATTGTAGTGAATATCTATGAGTATTGAGTCTTTGGATTCAGATATAGAGAGCTGATCAGCCCCAATATTTTTTCGGATATCTTCACTTATACCCATATAAGCATTTTGTTTGCAAGAAAAATAGATGCTAATAAATGTAAAAAATATAAAATAATAAGGACGCATAGAAAAAATTTAAACCTTCAAAAATAACAACGAAATTTTTAAGAGAATCGTATAATGCCAATTTATCTATGATGGTATGTTAGGTTATTATAGTCATAGTTCATTTTGTTTTAGTGGCTTTCCACATTTATTTCATGTATAAATGTCAATTTCATTAATTTTGCCCCTTAAAATTAGAGAGATGAGTCAGAATTATGCTTCTATTATAGGTGATGAAAAAGCCAACCTACTATTAAATTACTTCACACCTGCTATCAATAAGTCCTTGATTCACATTCCTAATGGTGATTTTGTATCTCAGATATGGGCGCAGAGCAATCGGAATATACCGACATTGCGAAGTTTGCAACAATTATATGAGCATGGGAGATTGGCTAATACTGGCTATATGAGTATTTTGCCTGTAGATCAAGGTATAGAGCATAGTGCAGGAGCTTCATTTGCTCCTAATCCTATCTACTTTGATAGTGAGAATATTGTAAAATTGGCGATGGAGGCAGGATGCAACGCTGTGGCTTCTACTTATGGCGTTTTAGGCTCTGTAGCTAGAAAATATGCTCATAAGATACCATTTATAGTCAAAATAAATCATAACGAGTTTCTTAGTTCCCCAAATACTTTTGATCAGGTCATGTTTGGTACTATAAAAAGTGCTTGGGAAATGGGCGCGGTAGCCGTTGGCGCTACGATCTATTTCGGCAGTGAAGAAAGTAGAAAACAGCTTGTAGCAGTGGCAGAGGCCTTTGAATATGCTCATCAACTAGGTATGGCCACTGTACTATGGTGCTATACCAGGAATAATGGCTTCAAAGTGGATGGAATAGATTATCACGCATCCGCAGATCTTAGTGGTCAAGCGAATCACCTAGGCGTGACTATTCAGGCAGATATTATCAAGCAGAAATTGCCCGTAAATAATGGAGGCTATAAAGCTACCAAACATGGAAAAACGCATGATAAAGTCTATTCAGAATTAACAACAGATAATCCGATAGACCTATGTAGATATCAGTTAGCGAACTGCTATATGGGTAGAGCTGGTTTGATCAACTCTGGTGGGGAGTCTAAAGGTGCTTCAGATATGGCAGAAGCTATAGAAACGGCGATCATCAACAAAAGAGCCGGAGGACAAGGCTTAATTCTAGGTAGAAAAGCCTTTCAGAAAGATATGAAAGTGGGAGTAGAATTGATCAATGCGGTCCAAGATGTCTACCTAGATAAAGGTGTGACGATAGCCTAATTTGTTTTAATGTTTATGATGTATAAAAAAAGGACTGTTGAAAAACAGTCCTTTTTTGTTGATATCAATTATATGGTCGAACTTAGTCCTTTCGATACTCTCTTCTTTTCTTTCTAATTTCAGACATTTTTGCATCCTGTTCGTTGTTCAAGATGGTATCTACTTTGGCTTTGGTAGCCAAGTGCTCCGCCTTGCGTTGTTCTTTGCTTATAGCTTTTCTAGCTTCTTTAGTCGCTTTATGCTCCTTGTGGATTTCTTTTAGTTTTGCCTTCTGCTCTTCGGTTAAATTAAGGTCTTTCCTCATCTCCTTGAGTTTGGCTTTTTCTTCGGCAGTCACTGTTCCTTTGGCAGGCTTATCTTGAGCGTATTGATTAGCAGTACCTAGAAGGATCAGGGATAAAATAAACAGAGTCGGTTTCATTACTTTAAATATTTAAGGGTTATTTATTAATTTTGATTCTAGGAATGATAAAAATAGTAAAAGGTTTAATCATAGGAAATTTATTCGAAAAACTAAGGATATTTTTTGTACTTTTGCAGCGCTTTTTAAAATTAAAAGATTATATTATTAACACCGATTAGATGGCTAAGCGACTGATTTCATTACTTATATACACTATTCTTTTTAGTTTTTTCGGACTAGCCTCAGAAAATACAGACTCACCAGCCACTTCTAATGAAAATCAGGCAGTGACTACTTCTAATGTACCTACCGATGCTCACTCCGCTCCACACGGTGCTACAGAATCGGACAAAGCCTTTGATCCTGTAGAGATTATCATGCACCATATAGCAGATGCTAATGAATTTCATATTTTAGGAAATTTATCCCTGCCCTTGCCAGTAATTATTTACAATAAGGATTCCAAATCATGGTTCACTACTATGTCTTCGTCCTTTCACTCCCATCATGGAGAAGGCTCAAATGAAGTAAATGGATATGTAATGTCCCATAGTAGAGTTCATCCAGCAGATGGCTCTCATAATTTTATTGACTTTTCTATTACTAAGAATGTATTCGCCATGCTCATGGGTATGTTGATTCTATTTATTGGCTTATTTATTACTAGAAATGCCTATGCTAAAAGAGAAAATCAAGCACCTTCAGGATTCCAAAGCCTTATGGAGCCTCTGGTTCAGTTTATAGCGCATGATATAGCTAGAGAGAATATTGGTAAAAACTATATGAAATTTACCCCATTCCTCGTTTGTGTTTTCTTTTTTATATTAATCAATAATTTATTAGGTCTTATTCCGATTTTCCCAGGAAGTGCCAACGTTTCTGGTAATATTGCCTTTACGTTAGTCCTTGGGTTTATTTCGTTTATATTGATTAATGTCTATGCAAAGAAAGACTATTGGATTCATATATTCGCTATGCCAGGAGTGCCTAAGCCGTTGTTGCTTATTTTGACCCCAATTGAAATATTAGGATTGTTCATCAAGCCAGCTTCATTGATTCTGCGATTATTTGGAAATATTACTGGAGGACATATTGCGGTATTGAGTATTGCTAGTTTAGTATTTATTCTAGGTAAAGCAGGAGCTAGTGTCGGAGGATCTCTCACTGGTGGACTTATCGCAGTTCCATTGCTGATATTCGTCAATGCTATGGAATTGTTTGTCGCCTTTCTGCAAGCCTATGTCTTTACACTATTGACGTCTATTTTTATAGGAATAGCTCAGGAAGAACACGCACACCACTAGAAATAACAGAGAATAACTATATTACAGAAGAGACAGAACTAAGAATTGACCGAAAAAATAAATTATATCTTTAACAAATAAAACAGTAAAAAAATGGTAGGAATTGCAGCAATTGGTTGTGGATTAGCAGCGGTAGGCGCTGGATTAGGAATTGGTATGATCGGAGGCAAAGCCGTAGAAGGTATTGCTCGTCAGCCAGAAGCTAGTGGAGAGATAAGAGGAGCTATGATTATCATGGCAGCACTTGTAGAAGGTGCAGCTCTTATTGCTATTATCTTCTCATTCTTGATGAACAAATAATCGCAATCTGCAAAAAGAACAAAAAAGGGCTTAGGGATTGCCGAAGCCCTTTTTTAAATTAAAGTGAAGAATTAAAATTTAATATTAAAGTCTAAAGTAAAAAGTACTAAAAACTGATTACTGACCACTGAAAAAAATATCATTATGATACTATTATTTGATCCAATGAGTTTAATTACCCCAGATTTAGGATACACTTTCTGGACCTTGCTCGCATTCGTTATTTTCTGGTTAATAGCTGGTAAATTTGCAGTAAAGCCTATAGTGAGTTCTATCGAGGCTCGTAATCAAAAGATTGAAGATGAATTATTATCTGCTCAGAAGGCGCGTCAAGAGTTCGAACAATTAAAGTCACAGAATGATGACCTGTTAAAAAGCGCAAGAGAGGAGAGACAGGTTATGCTTTTAGAGGCGAAGAAAGATGCAGACACTTTTCGTTCGGCTGAAATGGCCAAAGCAAAAGAAGATGCCACTCGACTATTAGAGCAGGCTAAGAGTGAGATAGAAAATCAAAAGAGAGCAGCTATCAATGAAGTAAAGAAAGAGGTAGGAGCTATTTCGATAGGTATCGCTGAGAAATTGGTAAGAGAAAAATTGACAGACAGTGCATCGCAGCAGTCTTTAGTAACCAAGTTGGTTAACGAATCTTTATCTTCTAATTAGTAGAAATGGCTATAGAAAAAAATAGTATTCCATATGCCAAGGCTTTATTTAGCCTAGCTATAGATAAAAAAAATACAGCTGCGATTAAGGCAGATGCACAGACGTTGAAGTCTTTGGCTCAAAATCATACAGAGTTTAAAGACCTAATATCTAATCCTACGGTATCGAATCAGACAAAGTCTAATATTATTAAAAATACCTTCGCAGGAAAAATTCAGCCAGAGACGCTTAACTTCCTTTTTTTATTAATTAAGAAAGGTAGACTAGGTCAGTTAGGATCTATTTGTGAGACGATTATACACCTAGTCAATCAGTCTGAAAACTTAACGCAAGTGAAGCTTACGACTGCCACTGCGGTAACAGACACGGAGAAATCCCAAATAGCGACTAAATTTCTAGGAGATAGAAAATATGAGATAGAAAGTCTGGTAAACCCTGAACTAGTAGGCGGTTTTGTATTAGAATTCGACAATAAAATATTAGATAATAGCATATCTACCCAATTACAAACATTAAAAAATAATTTAATAAATTAAGAATATGTCAACAGCAGTTAGACCAGATGAGATTTCATCTTTGCTCAAGGAGCAGATCTCCAATGTCAATTTATCCTCTACATTACAGGATGTAGGTACCGTGCTTCAAGTAGGTGACGGTATTGCACGTGTGTACGGATTGAATAATGTACAAGCGGGTGAGCTCGTAGAATTCGGAAATGGCACACAAGCCCTAGCTCTCAACCTAGAGGAAGATAATGTGGGTCTCGTATTGATGGGTTCTTCTGAGGGAATCAAAGAAGGAGACCAGTGTAAATCTACAGGCAAAATCGCTTCTATCAAAGTAGGAGAGGGTATAGTAGGCAGAGTAGTGAATACGCTCGGTCAGCCAGTAGATGGAAAGGGTCCAATTACTGGAGAATTATTAGATATGCCATTGGAGAGAAAAGCGCCAGGTGTTATCTTCCGTCAGCCAGTGAATGAGCCACTTCAGACAGGTATCAAGGCGATTGATTCCATGATTCCAATCGGAAGAGGTCAGAGAGAATTGATAATCGGAGACAGACAGACGGGTAAGACTTCTGTGGCTATCGATACGATATTGAATCAAAAAGAATTTTTCGATAAAGGTGAGCCAGTTTATTGTATTTATGTAGCCTGCGGTCAGAAGTCTTCTACGGTAGCTAATATCGTGAGAGTATTGGAAGAAAACGGAGCTATGTCATACACTACAGTTGTGATGTCTTCTGCAGCAGATCCAGCGCCACTTCAGTTTTACGCACCTTTCGCAGGTTGTGCTATCGGTGAGTTTTTCCGTGATACAGGTAGACCAGCTTTGATAGTTTATGATGATTTGTCTAAACAAGCCGTAGCTTATAGAGAGGTATCTCTCCTTTTGAAAAGACCTCCGGGAAGAGAAGCTTATCCAGGGGATGTATTCTATCTTCACTCGAGATTATTAGAGAGAGCTGCTAAGGTGGTAAAAGATGATAATGTAGCTAAGAATATGAATGACTTACCTGAATCTCTAAAAAATAGAATCAAAGGTGGTGGTTCATTGACTGCTCTACCTATTATTGAGACACAGGCAGGTGACGTTTCAGCTTATATCCCTACTAACGTGATTTCGATTACGGATGGACAGATATTTCTAGAGTCTAACTTGTTTAACTCTGGTGTGAGACCAGCTATCAACGTAGGTATATCTGTATCTCGTGTGGGTGGTAATGCACAGATAAAAAACATGAAAAAAGTTTCTGGTACACTCAAGCTAGATCAGGCGCAGTACAGAGAGCTAGAGGCCTTCTCTAAGTTCGGTTCTGACCTAGATGCAGCTACTAAGTCTGTATTGGACAAAGGATCTAGAAACGTGGAAATATTGAAGCAAGATTTATTCTCACCACTTTCTGTAGAGAAGCAAATAGCGATCATTTATCTAAGTTCAAACAATTTATTGCGTAATGTACCTCTCAATAAAGTTAGAGCATTTCAAAATGATTTCTTAAATACACTGGAAAAATCACATGCAGATGTCTTAGCTTCTTTGAGAACGAAAGCCATCGATGAGGTAGCACCAGCATTGGTAGAGATAGCAAATACAGTATTAAAAAATTACGAGAATTAGTAACAAGTTACAAGTAGCTAGTTGTAAGTAAAAAATACTTCAACTAAAAACTTATAACTTGAAACTTGAAACTTAAAAGGAATGGCAGGATTAAAAGAAGTAAGAGAACGTATCAAATCGGTCAAATCGACCCAGCAGATAACGAAGGCGATGAAGCTAGTATCGGCGGCTAAGTTAAAAAAAGCAACTAGTGCTATCACACAGATGCGTCCTTATGCGGAAAAATTGCAAGAGGTGATGAATAATATTCTAGCTACGACCGATTTATCTGAATTGTCTCTAGGACTCAATGATGTAAGACCAGTAAGCAGAGTTTTGGTGGTGGTGCTCACTTCGGATAGAGGTCTTTGCGGAGGCTTTAATTCCAATCTCCTAAAGACTGCTACTAATTTATTGAATACGAAGTATTCAGATTTGCCTAAATCAGCTATCACTATCTTACCTGTAGGTAAGAAGGCGTATGACTTTTTCAAGCGCACAGGATATGATTTAAATGATGAGTTTTATACCTTGTTTACTCAGCTTAGTTTTGAGGGTTCTAGTAAGGTAGCTCAGTATATAGTGAATGCTTTTTTGAGCAAGGATTATGACAAAGTAGAAGTTATCTACTCTAAGTTTAAAAATGCCGCCGTACAAGAGTTTAAGACTGAAGAATTTCTACCGATAGCCAAAGCAGAAACTCAGGCAGGTGTGAGCAAAGCGGATTATCTCTTCGAGCCGAATAAAGCCCAACTATTAGAGGAGTTATTGCCAAAGATTATTAAGACTACGTTTCATAGATTCGCGCTAGACACCAATGCTTCAGAGCATGGTGCTAGGATGGTAGCTATGGATAGTGCTACGAATAATGCCGCTGATCTTATTAAGCGATTAGAAATTGATTACAACAAAGCACGTCAAGCAGCAATCACTAATCAGATTTTGGAGATTGTAGGCGGTGCAGCTGCACTGGATGAATAGATTTCAGCAAATTATTGCTAGTTAAAATTTTAAAGCTGTCCGAATGGGCAGCTTTTTTATATTAGTCGAAGTCTTGAATCATTCTAATTCTGTTTAATTATATTTGTAATAAGTAATAAAAGAATTCAAATCAGGAATGAAAATGAGAAACTTAGCTTTATTTTTCAGTGCCTTGCGATTAGTTGGTTTTTGCGTTTTTTATTATCTAGTTCTGCTTTATTCAAAAGCAGAAGGCGGTTATAATGACGCACATTACTTTAATAATAAATCAGAATCAGAAATACTATTATATGATTATTGTAAGAGTGATGAGCCAAAATCAGTATTTAGGCTTTCGCCAGATTCACTTTATCGTATACAGGTTTGCCTTCCAAAGACTCTTTAATGATAGCTGTAAGCAGAGTTTATTATGGTTCAAAAGATTGGAATCCGTAGGTTGTTTGTATTTCATCATCTTACCTATATAATAATCAGTCAAACATCATCTACAAGAATGATTCTTTATTGCTAGAGTTAAAACCTAGATATTTTTTTCAAAAATTTTATTGAGACATTTTGATAAATTATGAATTCTATGAGCTTAGAATCTCCTAACACTTCGTATTCGGATTCGCATAATTATCACTCTGGTCTTCGTCCGTGTGGTCGAGGCATACGAAGTCTTTTTCTATCAGGAGAAGAAGTTTTTCAAAATTATTTTTATAGGTAATCTGATCCGTATCATACCAGATGAGGGCTTCTGATTTAGGAATGTATACAGTGATTTTATTTGAAGAGAATTGAGCTTCTAAGGCTTGAATTCCCTCTTTGGCCTCTAGTCTATAGCTAAATTTAGCTGATGAAAATTCTATTTTCTCTTCTACATAGCCCAGCTCTTGGAGTTGTTTTACCTCTGTTTTTACCAATCTCAATCGGATGGTATTGCCTTTGATTCTAATTTTCATGGGTTAGTATACTGTTTTTAGAAATATGGTATAAGTTAAAAGATTGATTTTTTAAAAAACCGAGAAGCGTAATATCAAATTCTTTCGCTAGCTCGACTGCTAAAGACGAAGGTGCTCCTATAGCGCAGACGACCCTTATCTTAGCCATGATGGCTTTCTGAATCAGTTCGAAACTAGCCCGACCACTGAGTAGAAGGATATTTTGTGAGAAATCAAGCGGATCATCTATGAAATGATGACCAATCAATTTATCCAAGGCATTATGACGGCCTACATCTTCATAGATAGAGATTAATTTCCCCTCGAAATCGAACAGTGCAGACGCATGAATACCTCCTGTCTGGCTGAAATTCGATTGATAATCGTTTATTTTTTCTTTCAACGAAGTGAATATCTCGGTGCTCAAAGTCCTCGGCGCTGCATTAGGCTGAATATAATCTGAAGCGATGGTTCTAATAGCATCGATAGATGACTTGCCACAGACCCCACAGCTACTCGTCGTATAAAAATTTCGTTTGAGTTTCTCTAGTTCTACGCTAGCCTGCTCTCTGAGACAAACGGTGATATGATTTTCACCCATCGTTAAAACTATTTCCACTTGGTCTGCATGGGTCAAGATACCTTCTGTAAATAAAAACCCAATAGCTAACTCCCTGTCAAAACCAGGTGTGCGCATAGTGATCGAAACAGACTGTCTTTTCTTTTCGCCATTTTCAAAATATTGCAAGCTAATTTCTAAAGGTTCTTCTACCGCCAAGACATCATCCTTTATATGGAATTGACCATGGTCGAATTTAGTGATAGAAATGTTATGAGTAGAAGGCATAATTCAAATATCGGTAATTAATTAGATAACATGATTGATACTTTTAATGGCCTCTAAATCTTCAGGCAATACTTTGTGTATATCGGCGCGATGGAGCAATTTTTGCATAGAGGTGTTTCCTAGTTCATATTCTGCGAAAAGAAATGGTTTAAACTCTTTGCGATAGCAGGCAATAAAAGGCTCGAAAAATTCAGTCTCTGGGTGGTAATATACCGCAGCTAGTTTGGAATGTGGAACGAGTAATTTCTCGATATCTTTCGCTGTAATCACAGGGTAATCTATCGCTAACACTAACCAATCTGTCTCTTGGTAGTCAAAAGCAGTCAGAAGACCAGCTATAGGACCCATATTTTCGTATTTTGAATCATCTAATAGAGTAGGGAGGGGGTACTTATTTTCTTTAGATGAAATGAATACTTCATCACAAAATCCAAGCAATAAATTATATACATAAGCATACTGTGGTAGACCGTAATAGTCTATCAAGGCTTTATCTCTGCCCATTCTACTTGATTGTCCTCCCGCTAATACAAGACCGTTCATTCGGCTAAAAATTTATCTATAAATGAATTCAACGAAAGCACGGCGGCATCTTCTAATTTGTATTTTTCAATAGCGGCATTGAGTATAGTGTTGCGAATGACTATGATGAGTAGCTTCGAAGAGTTCATCACCTTGAAGTTTTCGATAAAAGCTGAAAGTTCTGGTTCAAATCCATAATTATTCATCTCTAGAGGCCCTATCTCATCTATGATAATAAGTTGTGCACTTGTATTGTGAAGATTTTTTAATTTATTTTTTACGGCATTGAAGGTCGATTGACACAGTTTAAATCGCCCTATTTGGAGAACATCTTCCTTTGCATTATCCTCTAGCTGAAAGGGGAGTTCTTCGTCCGTATCCAGAAAAATGAGCTTTCTAGATTCATCTATATCTGGTGTAATAAACCCATCGAAGCTGGTGATGCCAGTTTCCCAAAACTCCATGAGAGCAGTCGTTTTCCCTGTTTGGATAGGGGCAGATAAAATGAAAATATTAGAAGACATCGTCGGTATTAAATACATTTAAATATACGATAAAAAAGATAAATTTTTTAACTTTGGCTAGTCCTTTTTTATCACGAGCTAGTTCTATACTATAAAAAAAGTTTTGTTTGATTCTGGGCATAAAGCTAAGTGCGCGGGCTACGGACGTAGATTCTGATCTAGAAAAATATTTTAAAACTAGTCGCAGAATTATGGGTAAAATAAATCCGAGGAGTAGAAACCATATAATAGCTTTAAGAGCATAGTAGAGCGACCACGATATCTGGTGAGAAGAAAAATAAAAAAAGACAAAGAAGAAAATGGCAGAAAGGAGGATGATAGAAAGAATTGATTTCCTATAACTTCTTGTTGGGTGTTCATTCGATTTTTCCATGGAGATTAACGTTTCCTTATGTATTGTAAAGGTTTCAATCGAATGTAAAAACTGATAGGACCAGCGTGCTATAATGGTTCCCCAAGCTACATATATTGCGAAATAAAGAAAGGCCATGGCACTGAGAAAATCGTTCGTATAGTCTAGATTTTTAAAAAACTTATTGACCACAAGCGCTATACCTTGTAGGAGTTCATCTCCAAAAATTAGATAGGCCATAAGAGGTTTTTGTATAGCATTTTCTAGCATAACTAGGATAGCATAGAAAAGAATAGATATTTTATTGACTCCACCCAATTTGAAAATGCAAATAGCTAGTAGACCTTGAAAAGAAACAGCAATATAGGCTCCTAGTGGGCTTTGTGGGCTGATAGCAAATTTGCAAAGTAAAACTAATCCTAAACTACTCAGCATGATTCGAGAGTTAATTTTTGAATAGGCTGCTATAAACACATTGATAATAATAGAAATACCCCCTACTATAAATCCAGTCATAGGAATATGAAGTAGATGCATGATTCCTCCCAATCCCCCTTCGGCAAAGGCCCAAAGCATAGTGAGTCTGAAGATAGTGTTATTTTCCTGAGTCATTATCTAGTGAGAATATAGCAATAGAATAGTCATTAGTGCCTTAGGTGTTTTCACCTATACTATTATTAAATTAGCAAATTGACAAATCAACCTTTGACGTCTTTTGTCTCATCCACGTATTTACTCGGGCATTTCATGAGAATAGTACTTGCATGAAAATAATTTTTATCATAATTTCCAGCTACGACAATTTTCTCTGTTTGATCGAAACCATCTGGCTTCGTACCTTTATAGATTACTCTAGATTCTATTCCTTTTTCATCTACCATATAAAATTCAAAAAGATTGGCATCCTTTATCGGGTCATAGATTTGGGGCTTGGATTTATTGAGTCTGCCTACGATATGATATTCGGAATTTTCATTTTCCATAGCGGTGCTGAAATCTGCATAGGTCGAGTATTCACTACTCTTTGTAAATATGAAACCTATTGCTATAGCTATGATGATAAGGCCTATGATATGTATTTTTTTCATCAGTTTTTTACGTTGTCTTTTTTCATCCTTTTCTAATTTATTCTTCTTCTATTAGTTGTTTGGATTCGCTATTTCATCGCTTTGTTCGGTATAGAGAAATAGCGTATTTCTTAATTCCATTTTATCAGAATTGGAGGTCAAAAATTACGGCCTCCAATTTTCCTTTGCACTTTTTGGGCAAGTATTTTAGTTTTCCAAAAATGGATATTTATAATCATGCGGTGGATTAAAAGTTTCTTTGATCGTTCGGACAGATACCCAGCGGAGGAGATTGAGTTTAGACCCAGCTTTGTCATTCGTACCACTAGCTCTAGCTCCACCGAATGGCTGCTGACCTACTACAGCTCCTGTTGGTTTGTCATTGATGTAAAAGTTTCCTGCAGAATTTTTAAGTGCCTCGGTCATTTCTTCTATAGCATATCTGCACTGTGAAAAGATGGCACCGGTCAATGCATAAGGGGAAGTAGCATCCGCTATTTTGAGTGTTTCTCTCCATTTTTCATCTTCATATACATATATGGTTAGCACAGGTCCGAATATTTCTTCACACATAGAAGCATATTGAGGTTTCTTAGCGAGGATGATAGTAGGCTCTATGAAATAACCTTTCGATTTGTCATAACCACCGCCTAGAATGACTTCTGCATCATTTGATTTTTTAGCCGCTTCTATATAATTGACAATATTATCAAATGAGGCTTCATCTATAACCGCATTGACAAAATTGGTTGGGTCTTCAACCGTTCCCATTTTAATTTCTTTCAAATCTCTGGTAAGGTTAGCTTTTAATCTATCCCATAATGAGGCAGGGCAATAGGCTCTCGAAGCAGCACTGCATTTTTGGCCTTGGTACTCAAAAGCACCGCGGGTCAAGGCGGTAGAGAATGCATACACATCCGCTTTGGGGTGAGCGAAAACGAAATCTTTTCCTCCTGTTTCTCCTACTACTCGCGGGTATGTTTTGTAGGTTTGAATATTGTCTCCTATAGCTTTCCACATACTTTGGAATACACCTGTAGATCCTGTGAAATGAACACCTGCGAAATCAGGATTCTTAAAACATATTTCACCTACATCTTTACCTCCAGAAAATACTAAATTGATGACACCATCTGGCATACCTGCTTCCATAAAGAGCTTCATAAGAAAATGAGCAGAATAAATCTGTGTATTGGCACATTTCCATACTACAGTATTTCCCATCATAGCCGCACTGGTAGGTAAATTACCAGCTATGGCCGTAAAGTTAAATGGAGTGACCGCCAATACAAATCCTTCGAGGGGTCTATATTCAAGTCTATTCCACATGCCATCTGGGCTGTAGGGTTGCTCTCCATATATTTCAGCAGCGAATTCTACATTGAAGTGCAAGAAATCGATCAATTCACAAGCGGCATCTATTTCAGCTTGAAATACATTTTTACTCTGAGCTAACATGGTGGCAGCTAGCACTATGTTTCTGTATTTAGTTCTGAGTAAATCCCCCGCTTTCATAAATATAGCCAATCGCTGTTCCCATCGCATAGCAGCCCATTTCTCCTTGGCGGCTAATGCGGCATTAATCGCATCCTGCACATGCTGCGCAGTGCCTTTGGAAGCATGGCCTAGTATATGACTATGCTCATGCGGGGGTGTTAATTTTATTTTCTCTGATGTGGTGACTTCTTTGCCGCCTATAACCATCGGGATGTCTATGGTTTGACTTTTAAGTCGCGTAACTTCTGCGAGCAAAGCTGCTCTCTCAGGGCTATTTTTTCCGTATGACCTCACCGGGTCGTTTTTAGCTATAGGTACTTTGTAAAATCCTAGGGACATGAATATAGTTTTAGTCTACAAAATTAAGAATTAATCTGCAATCGGAGGCTTAAT
This sequence comes from Saprospirales bacterium, assembly GCA_947441115.1. GTDB lineage: Bacteria > Bacteroidota > Bacteroidia > Chitinophagales > JADJOU01 > CHPMRC01. The sequence goes on from CANESS010000008.1 coordinate 16,332, forward strand.
ACCGTTTAATATTTAGTAAAATTAGGCAAAAAAAAGGCCCAAAACTTTTCTATCATTCTCTTACACCTGTTATAGGTCAATCTATTTTTATAAAACATAGAGTTTAAGTTTGAGATAGTTTGTTTCTAAGTTTGATATTATAATAGGTAGTAAAAATACTACCTGTGACAGTAGTTAAAAACCAGGCCCAATAGCCAGGAAGGGCCAAGTTCACTATTAAAAAAGTAGTCACAGCTGCTATATATCCTCCTGAAATTTTATTGATATTATGCTTAATTCTTTGGGCTTTGAGTTGCTGCATATCTTTAAATGAATTTAAGTCTCTGATACCCCCCAGAATGCCTAGGCTGCCAAATACGGTTAAAATAATGTTTATTCGGCCTTGAATTAATGGTAACAACTATCTTGAGCAAACAATTGAGGATGAGAATATAGGCATGATAGGTGTCAATTTTGAGCTGATAGTCTGACTTATTAACCATTAGACAGGGCCTTCCGCGGATAATATCATAGAGACTAAAAATTCCTATACACGGTAAAAATGGATTGAAATGAGATAGAAGGAGGCTCACAATACTCAAATCAAGAATAGCTACTACCATGCTATTATGAAATAGGATTCCCTCTCGGGTAGGAATTCGACCTCCCTTGATAGAAGCTGTAGATATAAAACCTGCTATCAAGCCAATTCCGCCAAATGCAGCGTGAAAATAAATGAAAATAAGATCTCAATCAATGACTTATTTAAAAGATTAAACTTAATAAATAAATTAGGACTTGAAAAAATAAATAGTTTATTCGACGAATTACTGTAAATTTGTATTTTTATAAAAAATTTAGACTCAGTTAAGCTTCAATGAGATTATTTAATTTCCTTACACAAGAGATTGCCATAGATTTAGGTACCGCGAACACTATTATCATGCACAATGATAAAGTGGTAGTAGATCAACCTTCAATGGTAGCCATAGACAAGACTACCGATAAAGTGATAGCTATAGGTGAAAAGGCTAGGCTGATGCAGGGGAAAGAGCACAGAAATCTAGAGGTGGTAAAGCCTCTGAAAGACGGAGTTATCGCTAATTTCCACGCTGCTGAAAACATGATTAGAGGCATGATTGGCCTTATTTCCAAAAGTAATTTTTTTCAACTTCCCCCTAATTATAAAATGGTTATATGTATCCCTTCAGGTATTACTGAAGTGGAGCTTAGAGCTGTTAAGGAGAGTGCTGAGCGAGCAGGTGGTAAGGAAGTAAAACTAATATATGAACCCATGGCAGCTGCCATAGGTATCGGGATAGATGTAAAAGAGGCAGAAGGCAATATGATAGTAGATATAGGAGGTGGCACAACAGAAATTGCTGTTATAGCCTTGTCTGGAATAGTCTGTGATCAGTCCATTCGCCTAGCTGGTGATCAGCTAACTAAGGACATTATGGATTATATGAAAACTCAGCACAATCTCAATATTGGAGAGCCTACAGCAGAGGCTGTTAAGAAAAATGTAGGTTCGGCTTTAACCCATTTAGATAATCCACCACCAGAATACCCAGTGCAGGGAAGAGATAATGTTATGGGCATTCCAAAGCAGATCATCATATCTTATCATGAGATAGCAGATGCCTTAGACAAATCTATCCAAAAAATAGAAGAGTCTATACTCAAAGCGTTGGAGACTACTCCACCTGAATTAGCAGCAGATATATTCCGCACAGGTATTTATTTGACTGGAGGGGGCGCATTGCTCCGAGGACTTGATAAGCGTCTGAGTGAGAAAACTAAGCTAAAAGTACATGTAGCCGATGACCCATTGTTAGCTGTGGCTAGAGGCACTAATATTGCCCTAAAGAATATGGAAAATTTTGCAGCAGTACTCAAGAGCTAAACTATTCTAAGGTTCTATGGGGAATATAATAGTCATCTTTCAGAGAGTATTTCCATTTTTAGTTTTTATTTTATTGCAGGCCACTGCATTTTATATTATTTCTAGATATAATGACTATCATAATTCCAACATGATCAGTCGATCTAATTATTTGGCAGCTAATATCAACGAGAAAGTAGCTAATGTGACTAGCTTTATCAATATGTCAGTGCAGAATGAAGCATTAGCTATGGAGAATGCTAAATTAAGACAAGAATTATACAGGACAAGCGCTCTTTTGAATGCCAAAATAGACGATTCTATTCTAGGCTTATATCCTGTTCAGCTCCCTAATTCTGCTAGGGTAGTTCATGGCAAGATAGTGAGTAATACCGTATCCCAATTGAGAAATTTTTTAATAGTAAATAAGGGAAGTACGGATGGAATAAAGAAAGATATGTCAGTAATTAGCGGCAAAGGCCCTGTAGGGGTAGTTATTGATGTGTCCGAAAATTTCTGCAGTATTATGTCTATTCTCAATAAAGATAATAATGTAAGTGTAAGAAATAAATCTACACTTAATATTGGTCAATTGAGGTGGAAAGGAGGAGATATCATGATTGCTGAGCTGGAGGAAATCCCCAAGCATATCAAGCTAAAGAAAGGAGAAATTATTGAAACGAGTGGGTACTCTAGTTATTACCCAGCAGGGCTACCAGTAGGTGTAGTAGAAAAATATTCAGAGGATAGTAAAAGTAATTTTGCGAATATAAAGGTTAGATTATATAATGATTTCACTAATTTGAGGCATGTATACTTAATAGAAAATATAGAAAGACCAGAAATTAGGAAGCTGGAAGATACTATTGCTAAATTTCAAAAAAATAGCAACTGATGAGCAGTAGGTGGATTAATTTAATTATTATTGGGTTGTCGGTAACTATTATGCAAATGCTGATTGGAAAAGGCTTAAATTTTTATGGATTATTTAATCCAAAAATGTATCCTGTTTTTCTTCTACTATTACCGAGAAATATAAAGCCTGTATTTGCCATGCTTATCGGTTTCTTCTATGGTGCTCTCATAGATCTGCTATGCAATACCTATGGATTTGGAATAGCGGCTTCGGTATTTATTTGTTTTATAAAACCATATATTCTGCAATATATCTATAATAAGTCAATAGAAGAGGAGAGTGAGATAAGTATAAAAGTGCAAGGAGAAAATTTTGTTTTGACTTATTTACTCATTGGATTGTTTTTGTTTCACCTATTCTATTTTTTTGTAGAGTTAGGTGAACTAGCGAATGTATTTTATATTTTATTTAAAACAATATTGAGTACATTACTAGCCTTATTACTCTATGTCATTTTTTATATGTTATTTTTTAGTATTCCTAAAAGAAAATGATATCTTAATAGAGCGCTAGTTATTTAATTTATAGAATCCAGTATGAGTGAAAAATTTAGTAGTGCGAGTTATTTGAGCATGGAGCTTCTTCGTTTCACCACTGCTGGGAGTGTAGATGATGGAAAAAGTACGCTCATAGGAAGATTGCTTTATGATTCGAAATCTATCTTTCAAGACCAAATAGATGCTATAGAGCGAATCAGTATGCGTAAGGGCGAGGAGAAATTAAATCTAGCTTATTTTACCGACGGATTGAAAGCAGAATTAGAGCAAGGCATCACAATAGATGTAGCTTACCGCTATTTCGCTACACCCAAGCGAAAATTTATTATAGCAGATACCCCAGGTCATATTCAGTACACTCGTAATATGGTGACAGGCGCCTCTACCGCCAATCTCGCTATAGTATTAGTGGATGCTCGAAAAGGAATTATAGAGCAGACCAAGCGTCATTCCCTTATAGCTTCGCTATTGGGGATTCCCCATTTAGCTATCTGTATCAATAAAATGGATTTAGTAGACTGGGATGAAACTATTTACGAAAGTATTAAAACCGCTTATAAAGAATTTGCGTCTAAACTCTCTATCCGTGATGTACATTTCATTCCTATCTCTGCCTTGAAGGGAGATAATATCGTGCATAAATCAGAAAATATGCCTTGGTATGAAGGCACTACACTCATGTATCTTTTAGAAAATATCCATATAGCCAATGATAATAATATGGTGGATGCTCGATTTGCGGTGCAGGGAGTGATTCGCCCGCAGTCAGACAAGTTTCATGATTTCAGAGCATTTTCAGGGCGTATGGTGGGAGGTATTCTGAGACAAGGAGATACTATCACGGTGCTTCCTTCTGGATTTACGAGTAAGATAAAATCTATCTATCAAGGTGAAAAAGAAATCAAGGAGGCATTCGTTCCGCAATCTATCTCAATACAACTAGAAGATGAAATAGATATCTCTAGAGGAGATATGATAGTACGTGAACAGAATTTGCCTAGAAGAAGTCAAGACATAGAAGCTATGATATGCTGGATGAGCGAAAAGCCATTGGCTCCCGTCCAGAAATATGTTCTAAAACATACTACCAAAGATGTCAAGGCTATCGTAAAATCTATACAATATAAAATGGATATCAATAATCTGAGTCGAGTGCCAGATTCAACCTCTTTGGAAATGAATGATATTGGTAGGGTCTTGCTGCGATGTACTTCAGACCTATTTTATGATGCCTATTCTAAAAATAGAAATACCGGCAGTTTTATTTTGGTAGATGAAGCCACTAATGTGACCGTAGGAGCAGGCACTATAAAAGATACGACTATTTAGCTTCTTGAAACGTGGAGAAATTTATTTTTGCTACTTCCAATGCGAAAAAAATACAAGAAGTAAGAGGCATATTAGGCTCAAGCTATGAAGTATTGTCACTTGCAGATATTAATTTTGAAGGTGAGATACCAGAACCCTATGATACTATTAGAGAAAACTCTATTTATAAAGCCAATTTCTTTTTTGAAAAAACCAATTTGCCATGCATAGCTGAAGATAGTGGATTAGAGGTAGATGCATTAGATAGAAGACCTAGTGCTTATAGCGCCCGTTATGCTGGTGAAGAACGAAATGATATCACTAATTATAAAAAAGTGTTGACAGAACTCGGCGAATCGGAAAATCGTAAGGCCAGATTCATATCTATCATTACATATAAAAACAAAGAAAGGGAAGTTGTGTTTGAAGGAAATATGGAAGGAGAGATTGCAAAGAGCCCACTTGGGTCAAATGGGTTCGGTTATGATCCTATTTTCATTCCTGACGGCTATAATAAAACGAATGCTGAGCTCAGTCTCGAAGAGAAAAACGCTATTAGTCATAGAAAAAAAGCTCTGGATGAATTGGTTAGGTATCTAAGAAGATAAATCTACCCGAGGTTATAACCCCACCACTTTAAAAAATGCATTGACGAAAAGTGCACCATTGTTTTTATGCGGAGGGATGTACATTTTAAAATCTTTGTTGCCTCTTAGTTTCATTTCTTGATCGGCCCAGAATAAAGGCCAGTCTAGGTTTTTGTTTGTACGCAGAATTTCACGTATAGATTTGAGCATGGGGTCATTGATACTCATGGTACCTACTTGCTTAGTAGATAAGATTTGAGCGTCGGGTGACCGAACGAGCAGCTCAGATATTTTATAATATCCCCCACAACTCCCCATAAAAATAAATTTAGGGCTACCTACCATCTGATCTATTGTTTTCTGACTATGATAGCTATGCCCTCTGTGGACGATGATGGATGGCTCTAGATTGTTATATACGAGGTAATCTCTTATTGCTTGCTGACCGGCTACTTCCTGCTGCGGCTTATTAGCGAATATATCGTAATCATTGCCTTCTAACGACGAAATATAGCAGTAACTACCTAAATCTTGGATATACCATTTGGGCATGGATCTAAACATTTGAATATAATTATTAAATGAAGCTACACCATCTCCATCATTATAAAAAAAACTGACTTCTATTATTTTATTGTGTTTTTTCTTCAACTCTGCCACATCTATGTAGCTTAGAGAAAATTTAGAAAAGCTTTCCTTTTTCTGCTTGAACCAATCTTGTTGCACGAGCGCTCTATTCCCAATACTACTTGCTAATAGACTATATACAGCCATAGCTAGTTGATCCTTTCTAGTCTCTGCTAGATCGTATTCAGCTTTGATGATTTTCTGAACTGCAATTTGTATCTCAGAATGGTCACAGTTATTGACAAACTCACATACGACGGCAGCCTCTTCTATGCAATCAATATCGCTGAAGTCTATCTTAGTTAGTTTTTCCAAAAATTGCTGTCGAGATTCAGGCGTGCTATTTCTATAAAATAGCTCTGGGAATTTGTGAAAATTGGCCAAGAGGTTACAAAATTCTCTAAATTTATATTGATTGACCTTGGGAAGGAAATCTATCATACTGGTCTCTCCTAAATTTTGGATGAAAACGGAGTAGCAGTTGTCAAAAGCAAATTGAAATATCTCTTCTTTACCTAGCACCATCAGAGAATAAATCTCCTTAGCATTAAATTGCTTGATCTCACGCAGATTCGGATGTGACTGCGATGGATTATCATTAATGGACCTAATAAATTTGAGTGATAACTGATTCTGCTCTTCTTCTACACTATGAATACCTAGAGGATTTTTCTGAATAGTTATACTCATCAAGGTTTTGAGATATGGCACCTCTGACTGACCTATTCTATGGGCTTCGTCTACAGTGAGTTCTCTATTCAAAATTTTATGAATGAGTGAATATGCCTTAGTACTATACTCGTATTGATTGAATATTCCTACGATGGCTTTAGGAATAGGCTCGGTCGAAGCTTGTATAGTTTTCGCAATAACATTGTCAGCGTTCCCTAAATATTTTTTTATCGAATTAGGAGAGAAATAGGCTAATTTATTGAGTATATTGGGAAATTCAGGTAGGTTTTTAAGGGTTTCTTTATTTTTCAATATAATATGAGGATGGTAGGTAGCTAGATAATCTATGAATCGATTACCTATTGGGCTTTTAATAATTGATAATAGGTTGCTATCTATTTTATTGATATTTCTAGCCCAAGATAGAAGTGAAAGTTGTGTTTTGTTAAGGTGAAAGGTATTGGTAATTGCTTTAGTCAATTCTTGCTTTTTCTGCTTTATTTCGGTTTCGTAATTATATTTTCGTTTGAACCAATCTTCATTTTTATGTGGTAGTCTAGTTTTAGAATTATCTAATGCTTGTAGACAATAATTTAGGCCATTTTCAGTTAAGATTTTTTTCAGATCATTTTCAAGATTCGACTCGAATATTTTATTGATGAAATTAATGAGAATGTATTCTGGGAGTATTTGTAAAAACTCATCAGAAATTAAATCGTCATCAAATTTTGAAAGATACTTTAAAATAGCAGTATGTTCACTAGTATTGGCAGTCTCATTTTTGAGAACCATAAGTAAGAAAATTTCCTGCGTGCTAAATTGACTTAATACGGATTCTCCATTGTCAAAATATTCATCAAATACCCAATCTCCTTTTTTAGAGAGAAATTGCATAGCTGAAATACGCGCATAGGCAGTAGTATCAATAGCGGCAGCCAATAGTTTCTTAGTTAATACGTATTGATTCGATTTGAATTCCCACTCATGCGAGTCATTAAATGAATTTTTGATAATGTCATCGAGAAGATAATAAAGCTCAGAATTAATGCCCATCCGGGATTTTATTTCAAGCACTTTTTTCACAATCTGACTACTGGAATTGGATGCTAAATCTGCTAAATATGTATTTTTCTCTAATTGTCTTAGCCAGGGAATGGGGTCTAAACTGATAACTAAATTCATAATCTGACCGAAATCCTCTATCTGACCGAAATCCTCTATCTGACTATAGAATGACCGTGGATTTTCAATAGCCATTTGTACGAGAAATTGTTTGACCTCGGGGTCTTTTTTTAAATAGGGTATGGCTTTTAACGCATCTTGAAAATTTTGTTTTAAAAAAACAGTCAGACTACCCTGATGCTTGTAGTAAAATATGGAAGGCATAAGGCGTATGGCCCGCCTGTAGTCATGTTCTTCTAGTTTTTTAGCTGCGTATAGATTAAGATTCACATCTTTTATGAGCAGGTAGAGATAATCATAATAAATGAGTTTCTCCGAATCCGTATATTGGTCTGTAATGGCCAATGATATCAGAGCCTCCTCAAAGTCATTGAAAAAAAGGGAATCTTTACTATTATAGGTTATAGTGGCTTTTAAAAATTCGGCTTCGATATTTGCCAATAGCTCTGGTTCTCTGTTCGGTGTTTCCGCAGACCAGCCTTGAGTGGCGATAATAGTTAATAAAAATAGTCCTATTTGTTTCACGTAGAGTGCACTAAGGCCTTGCAAAATAACTCAATTTTCACCATTTGACCAGGAGTAGTTTTTTTTATTCACAGGTGTATAGAATTGCATAGGTTTTATCATTTTGAAGATAAAGCATATCTTTACGTAAAATTGAGAATTATAGTTAGATAATTTCCTTAATGCAAGCCAATTTAGCCTCCTTACGAAGATTTATGAAAAATAAACTAGCCCTATTTGGCGGGGGTTTTATTATCATACTGTTCCTACTGAGTCTTATAGGGCATAAGCTGGTGCCCGATATTAGCCCTAATGCGAATAATCAAAACTTGAGTCTTCGCTTTAAAAAATCTGGATATACCGCTTATTATTTAGTCGTTCTTTCTAAAGATAATAGTGATTTAGATCAGCTCATACTTTTAGATAGTTTTTATCATAATCAGAATGGCCTGAACTATAAGAAATATAATTCTTCTGACTGGGAGTTAAGTGTCTTGGATTCAGAAGCGAGTATTCGAAAAACAGTGTTTTATCTGGGAGCAGATAGTCTGGGAAGAGACGTATTGAGTAGATTAATACATGGTGCTCGAATATCATTGCAAGTGGGATTCATTGCTGTTATTATTTCTCTGCTTATCGGGGTCTTTGTTGGCAGTATAGCGGGCTATTATGGTGGTTGGAGAGATCAGGTAGTCCTGTATTGGTTGAATGTGTTCTGGGCTATTCCTACTGTGCTATTGGCCATGGTTTTACTTATCAGTTATAAAGGGACGAATGAACATCAAATTTATATTGTATTTCTGGCCGTAGGACTCACCATGTGGGTAGATACTGCACGATTGATTCGTGGTCTTTTTCTTCAGTTCAAAGAGAGACAATTCGTAGAAGCCACCAGAGCCTTGGGTTTTTCAGATAGTCGTATTATATTTCGCCATATTCTGCCGAATACGCTGCCCTCACTAATCGTGATGACTGCATCTAATTTTGCTTCGGCTATACTTATGGAGTCAGGATTGAGTTATCTGGGTCTGGGAGTTCAGCCCCCAGCACCTTCTTGGGGATCTATGTTGAGAGAATACTATAGCTACTTAGGCACTGATGTTTCTTATTTAGCCATTTTTCCTGGGTTAGCTATCACCCTAGCTGTTTTTTCTTTTTATGCATTGGGTAATGGTTTGCGAGATGCATGGGATATAAAAGGAGCTTAATTAATTATTCGTCTGAATGGCTTTGCTTAGAATTTAGTTATAAAAATGATTGTTTTTTATAATTCTCCCATAAACTCCCAGGCACTTTTATATGTATTATGCGCATGGCAATAGTCTAACCATTGGTTATAGAAATTGTCTTGTGACAGCGTAGCGCTATCACCTATGACTATAAGCATTTTTTTAGCACGGGTGAGGGCTACATTTATGCGTCTATAGTCTTTCAGAAAACCTATATTCCCCTCGTCATTCGATCGTACTAGGCTGATGCAAATAATATCTCGTTCCTGACCTTGGAATGAATCTATGGTAGATATATCAATGTCATAGCTCGTCTTGAGTTGCGAAAATTCTCTATCATAAGATTTCATATAATCCACCTGCTCTCTATAGGGCGCTATGACCCCTACGCTGATATGGTCATATTGATATTTCAATTCGAGCAATCTCTGACTGAGATAGTCAAATAAAAGTTTAGTCTCATCTGGATTATAAAGGCTTTCGGAGTGTTCATTTCTCTTCTCATTAAATCCGCATCCTGCAGTGTCTATAAAAACTAGCGAAGGGTAGCGCATTCCTTGAATTTGAAAATAATGCTCTTCTGTATTAGCAGCTGCCTTCAGTTTATTTTCATAGAATACTAAATTGCTAAAGCCCATGATTTCTTCTTTCATACGGTACTGTGTATCTAGCAGAAATACCCTATTCTTTATCTGAAATCCTATATCCATGAGTGTAGTAGCGAGCCCTTGTCTCTCTGCTTCTCTGCTTTTTATAGTGGGAGGCAGCTGAAAAGGGTCTCCCGCTAGGATTACTTTTTCGGCCTTAAGTATAGGTATCCAAGTGCCAGGCTCTAAAGCTTGAGATACTTCATCTATCACGAGCGTTTTAAACTTGAGGTCTTTCAGATAATGCTGCTGACTACCTACTAACGTGGTGCAGATTACCTGCGACTCTTCTAATATTTTTTTTACCAGATAGTCTTCTATCCATCGGATATGTTTGTGGATTTCTTTCGCCTCATGCAGCAGGAGTCTGCGCTGCTCCCTATCATCTGTCCCGAATTGGCGCTTGTACTTGTTTGCCATTTTTCGATACTCGTCTGCTTTTTTTCTCAGCTTTTTGATTTCTACCATTTCTAGAGAAGCATCAATTTTAGCATCCAGTGTTTGGGAGAGGACATCTTCATTTACTCGGGAGATGTTGCCTACACGAAGTACCTTTAGCCCTATTCCAGCTAGCTTCTCTACTAGCAAGTCTGTGGCACTATTGCTAGGAGAGCAGACTAGGATTTGGGATTCTTTTTTAGTTAATTGATAAATGCCTTCTACCAGCGTAGTGGTTTTTCCTGTACCAGGAGGGCCATGAATGATAAGAAAATCTTCTGTACCTAAGATATTTTCGATAGCTAGGATTTGGCTAGGATTTAGGCTTGTATTCTTGGGGATAAAAGAGATGGACTGAATAGGTGTTGTGGTTTTCAATCCATAAAATTTATCTCGCAATGCGGCTATAGGATGAGGAGGACTCGCTTTTTCTACTTCAGCCAATGCACGGCGCATTTCTTTATACGATTTTTCATCAAAATCTGTAGCTACTCCTATTTTGCCATCCTGATACCAGTCTGGAAAGTAGTCGTCTTCCAATATTATCTTCATCTGATAGCTGGAGATGTAGTAGACGCTTGCTCTGACAGAGTTTGAATGAATATTACCATCTAGATTCTGAAAAAAACGAATCATAGAGCCACTTTTAAATTGATGAGGCACCAGTTTATCCTCCGCTATTTCTAACGTAAGAAAGGGATATTCCCCTACAGTATAGCCAGTTTCATTGATTCTGAGAGGATACCAGACCAGCCCTTTGGCTACAAGCTCCTTAACGGATAGTTTTTTCAGCGTATCCTCATAGATTGTTTTATCGTGCTGAAACTCTGTTTGGATGGCTTGTTCTAATTTCTCTAATCGTTCTATTCGTGGAGCAGACATATACATCGTAAAAATAGGGTATCTGGAGAAATGGTCTCGAGTAATTTACCTCAGGAGTCTTTCGGCCACGTAATTTCTCACTTTACTACCCCCAAACTCGCCCATTTTGGCACTGTGAAATTATGGAAAATAGAGGGAACTAGATGCAAACTATAACTATTCATTACTAGAAAATAAGTTCTTTCTATTTTTACCAAATTAAAATTTAAAATCATTCATGCGGATTGATAATCGTTTTTTGCTCATTCTCCTACTTGCTTTTGTCTACTTCTACGGTTGGCACTTTTTGGCATGGGAATTTGATTATCAAAAACTAATCGCTATATTTTTATTTGGATTATTAACCCAAGTGCTTTTTTGCTTGGCTTTTAAGATTCCAGTCAATGCGCTCATAAGCACAGTTATTACCACTATGCTTATGGGTCTGCTCATTCGCACAGAATTTATCTTTATCTGTGGAATGATCTCCTTTTTTGCGGTAGCTTCGAAATATATTTTCCAGTTTAGAGGTAAGCATTTATTCAACCCGGCCAATTTCGGTTTAGTATTTATGATGCTTTTTACTAATCAGGCATTTATAACCAATCATCGTGCAGATCATATATTGATTGGGTTTTTTGTTTTTGGTAGCTTGGCTATTCTATATCGTACGAATCGTCGAAAATTAGACGTTATTGTAGCTTTTATTTTCTTTAGCTTATTAGCTAGAGGTTTTGTTTCTAGTATTGCTATGGATTCAGCCCTGCTTTATGCGCAGGAGGTATGGTATCTTATTTATGTCTTTTTACTTATTGCAGATCCTCTTTCAAGTCCAGATAGCCGAATAGGTCGCATGTTTTGGGTATTTATTATCGTACTGAGCACTCAGATTTTTGTCTATGGGTTTAGGGTTCAATATGGTCATTTTTATGCCTTGGCTGTTGCGGGTCTATTTATGCCTCTTATCGATTATGTATGTAAAAAGGAGGCAGTTTTTTCATGGGATTCTGTCTATAAAAGAGAACTTCATTCCAATGCAGTATTGCCTAGTTGATTTTCTTTGCCAAAATTTATATCGTACTTAGGAGGTATAGAATGCAACCAGCGCATCTATTGGACTCTTATCCACCTTATAAATAGAAAGATCGTGGGATTTCAGTGCGGTAAACAGTTCTTCCTGAAAAACGGCGGCTATTGATCCTACAAATCCTATTGGATATTGTTTAGCTTCGGGGTAGCAAGCTATGTGATATTGCACAAATTCATTCAGCCCTCTATTCAATAATTCCTGAATAAATCCATTCTGTCTATACTCACTAGCTATTGGGGCAAAACTAGCGAGATATCGATTCGGAAGAGGCTGCTTATACACGGCTTCAAAGATATCTTCCTTATCTAGTCGATAGGTTTCCCAGATATAATTTTGTATTTCAGGAGGCAACGTTTTATAGATATAGTGTTTCAATAATTCTTTCCCTAGATAGGCTCCAGAAGCCTCATCGCCCAGCACATAGCCTAGGGCAGGTGTATTTTGGGTTATTCGCTTTCCATCATAGACGCAGCTATTAGATCCCGTACCTATTATACAGGCTATCCCGCTCTCTTTTCCAAAAAGTGCTATGCAGGCGGCCAGCATATCATGATCTACTATGATTTCTTTCGCTTCGGTGAAGAAACCTTGAAATATTGTTTTTAAAAAATTATTTCTGTCGGCGTGAGAGCAGCCAGAACCATAAAAAATGATTTTCGTTATTTCCTTTTTATAGTGGACTAATTCGGAGTTATTCAATTCCTCTAGAACAAAAGCCTCCGAAGCAAAGAAGGGATTAATTCCTTTGGTCTCTGCAGCTATGAACGTTTCCTTATCTACTATTCTCCACTGCGTCTTAGAGCTACCGCTTTCTGCTATGAGTAACATAGGTTATTTTTAAACGGAAAGATAGTGAAAATTGTAAAAAGAGAATGTTGTTTTTATATCAAGTAGGTTATACGATTACTCACGAGGTATAAAATATTACTAATGTATGGTAAATCTCCCTTAGTTTTGTACTATGACTAAACAAATAATAAGAGAAATCATAGTATGGATGGTAAGTGTGCTGATAGCTTGGGTCGTTTGGTATCCTATCCATCATATGATACCATTTCGTTTTTTACCATTGGGGATGTTCTCGTTTGTTTTATTGATACAGCTAGCTCGATGGTTCGTTTTTTATGATCAGGTCATTATTTTTAAGCCTACCTATTTACGCCTTTTCATTCTCTGTGCCTTATTTTTAGTAGGGTTTATCATCTGGTCTGAAGGGCAGAAAATAGTGGCCTTAGTCGAGAATATGGAACTCAAAGATATCATGCCAGAAAATGCGACACCTGTATTCCTGAGCTTTGAGGAGATGTATGATCTATTTAGTTATCTTAGAAATTTGCTCATTATTAGCAATTTCGGTACGCCAGGTGTAGCCGCGCTCTTGATGCTAAAAATCATGTACAGGTCTCTGGGTATGGGGAGGAGGAAATAGAATTCGGTATTATTTTTTTCTATAAACGGTAAAATCTATTAATGCTATAAACGCTTGTCTGTAGATAGTGTCTTCAAATTGATTTAAAAGTGCTTTAGCCTCGCTAGCATAGGCGAGCATAAGCTCCTCGGCATATTGCAGTCCACCATTTTTTTCTATTATGCTGATAATATTTTGAATCGAAGAGGCTTTTTTGTTCCTAAATCGAATCAAGAACATGAGCTTGGTTTTAGCCATCCATGATAGCTTTTTAAATGTATAAATAAGGGGAAGAGTCATTTTTTGGTCCTTGATATCGATAGCAAGGGGCTTGCCTATTTCATCTTTCCCCAGATCTAGTAGGTCATCTTTTATCTGAAATGCCATTCCTATTTTGTAGCCTATATCTGCGAGCAGTTGATTTTTAGAAGTATCTGTAGATACAGAATGCGAACCAGCTAGGCAAGCAGTTTTAATGAGAGAGGCTGTCTTTTTAGAGATTATCTCATAATAGACCTCTTCGTTAATATCGAGCTTCATCGCTTTCTCTATCTGTAATAGTTCGCCTTCGCTCATTTCCTTCACGGCATTAGACATGATTTGCAGGAGCTCATATTGATTATTCTCAAGTGAGATGAGGAGTCCTCGGGATAGCATGAAATCTCCTAGTAAGACTGCAGCTTTGTTTTTCCATTTGGCATTGATAGAGAGAAATCCTCGGCGAGTTTCTGCTTCATCTACCACATCGTCATGCACTAGAGTGGCGGTATGAAGGAGTTCTATCATAGTAGCGGCTACGATAGTGGCGTCATTAGAGGGAGCTTGAAGTCTGGCAGATAAGAAAACGAGCATGGGTCGCAGTTGTTTCCCTTTTGTTTTGAGGAGATAATCCGTTATGAGATTGAGCAGCGGAATATCACTTTTGAGCTCGCGCTTCATTCGGGCATGCAGTGCATGAAGATCATCTTTTATTAGTTCATTGATTGCTTCGAAATTCATATCTTTGTGAGCCCTCTTTCGTAAATAAACACGGATAATATTCCTGCAATAATACCTATTATACTTCCAATAAAAACATCTTCTTTGAAATGACACATCAGATAGATTCGAGAGAGTCCTACGAGAATAGAGAGTGAGAATAAGATAATTTGCCATTTTTTATTCAGATCAAAATAGAAGAGGACAAAGGTCATACAAAAAAAGGCAGTAAAGGTGTGTCCAGATGGCATACTTTGCGCGTACAGTGACGTAAAGTCGGGTATGGGGGTGATTTCTCCCTGTTTGAAATAAGATAAAGGACGAGGATAGTCCAAAGCCTTCTTTAAGGATAGCATCGTTATATCCAATGGCACAAAGGCCAGTAATGCGCTGAAGAAAGCCCTGCGATTCGTTATAAGTAAAAAGATACCGATGATTACGAGACTTATCCATTCTCCGAGGTAGGTCGCTAGCTTGAAGAACTCTGTGAGATAGGTCTGCCGATGGTAGCAGAAATAGAGCGATTCAAATCCCTTATCTGTAGCTAGAATAAAGCCCTGCATGATGATACAGTATAGGCTGACTAGGATAAAAAAAAACTTTCTATTTGGAGTTAACATGTTTTTTAGAAAATTTTTCTATTACCCAGTTAGCAAATCCTTCGACATTCATAACCTGGCTATCATTCATGGCTTTGTAAGTGAGAAATATACCGAAAGGAAGAAATACAATCGTGCTAAACCACATGCCTAAAAAGGGGGTTGTCTTTTCCTGTTGAGCAAATTCGCCCGCTATCTTGGTCAGCATATAATAAATGATAAATAGAATAATGGAGATAAACATGGGTAGCCCTATTCCTCCTTTTTTGATAATAGCTCCTAGAGGCGCTCCTACAAAGAAAAGTACCAAACAAGAGATAGCAAGGGTGAATTTCCGATGCCACTCTACTTGCAATAGTTGACGGTTGGAGCGGATGTACCCGTAGTCTGAATTGTGTGTAAACAAACTATTTTTTACTTGACGTATTTTATTGCTAAGGATGACTTTAAAGCGCGCATTTTCATCTGCATTTAATCGGACTAGACTTTCTTTAAGACAAATGGTATTTTTAGCACTCCTGGCTAATAAAAAGACAGGATTCTGCTTAATAAACTGGCTGTCAAAACCGAGTCCTTTCGATTTTAACTGTATTTTAAGAGAATCTATGGAATAATTTAGCTGTGAAATATTCATTGAAAATCGAGCTTCATCTGGGTTTTTATTAAAGTTTTCTGCGAGCTTGAATTGGGTCAGATCGAATCGTTTGTCATAGTTAGAAAATTTCCATACATAGTGCGAGTATTTGACATCGTCAAATGAATTACTGGCAACTTCTTTGTACATAGCGCCTGTATCCATTCTAAAAATTAACACCTTTCCATTATCACTTTGTATCATTCTGGCAGAGCGAGCCATCAGAAGGCTTTGGTTTCCATTTCCCTTGGTATGATCATATATCTTCAGGTCATAGAGCGTACCTGTTTTTTCATCTTTACTATCTATGAGTATGCTCATGCCCCCGATTCCATTATAAAACTGTTTAGGCTTGATAAGCAACGTGGGTTTCAGATTGCGGATATCTCCCAGCATAGTAAGAGCTACTGCTTTGGTTTTAGTGAAAATATAATTAGAGTAATAAAAAGCAAACAAGGAGACAAACATTGAAAATATGATCGTACTCTTGAAAAATCGGAATAGAGAAATACCACTGGACTTGGCCGAGGTGAGTTCTGAATTCTCCCCAAATTTACCCATAGTCATGATACTGCTAAGGAGTATAGCTAGCGGCAGCGCACTGGGTATTAGGGTAGAGGAGGTGTACCAGATAAATCGCAATAAATTCTCCGTATCGATGCCCTTACCTATGAGGTCGTCAATATAGACCCATAAAAATTGCATGATGAGTACAAACCATGCTAATAAAAACGTGATAATAAACGGACCGACATATTGCTTTAATACATACCAGTCCAGTTTTTTAAACGTGAAAAAATTGATTAGTTTATTCAATCAGAGTATCTATTATGAGATAGAAGGTAAATAGCTTTATCTACCTAGACCAGCATATTCACAGGATTCTCTATGTATTTTTTGACATCGGCAAGGAATGCAGAACCTACTGCACCATCTACTACTCTGTGGTCGCAGCTTAGGGTGAGTTTCATGACGGAGGTCGGAACTATCTGGCCATTTTTTACACCAGCTATTTCTTTCATAGCTCCTACTGCCAGAATACATGCATCTGGGGTATTGATAATCGCAGTAAATTCTTCTATACCCATCATTCCTAAATTAGAGATGGAGAAGGTATTGCCCTTCATATCATCGGGCATTATTTGTTTATTCTTAGCTTTTTCTGCATAAGACTTGCTACTAGCAGCTATCTGGCTTAGACTGAGTAAATCTGCACTTCGTATCACTGGCACTACTAGACCATCGGGCACTGCCACCGCCATACCTATATTGACATGGTGATTGATTCGGATTTTATCGCCAAGCCATGAAGCATTCACAAAAGGGTGTTTTTTAAGTGCAATAGCACAGGCCTTGATCACGATATCATTGAATGAAATCTTTACAGGAGAAACACCATTCATCTGCTCTCGGGCTAGTTTAGCATTATCCATATTGACCTCAATTGTCAAATAGAAATGCGGTGCTGAGTACATAGACTCAGCCAATCGCTTGGCTATGACTTTGCGCATTTGAGAAAGCGGTAGGTCTTCGAACGACTCTTGTCCTATTGGTAGATTCTGCAGTACATTCGCTGAATTAGCAGCTCCAGTATGTCCTTGGTAGGATTCTACATCTTTTTTCACTATTCTACCATCTTCGCCACTACCTACTAGGTTGGTCAGGCTAATTCCTTTTTCCTTGGCTATATTTTTAGCTAATGGGCTTGCCTTCAATCGCTGGTCACCAGATACTACGTGACTCGCTATAGGAGCTGCTATAATTGGCGTATCAACTTCTTGTTTTACTTCTACCTTGGCTTCTTCTTTCGCTAGGCTGGTCGCTGGAGGTGTCTCGCTAAGAAGGCTTTGAAAATCTTCACCTTTCTTTCCTAATATAGCTAACAATCCATTGACAGGAATAGAATCGCCAGATTTGGCTGCTACATAGAGCACCTCACCAGATTGAAAACTTTCAAAATCCATCGTAGCCTTATCTGTTTCCACCTCGGCTACAACTGTGCCGGGTTTGACAATATCGCCCACTTTGATAAGTAAATTTGCTATGACACCTTCTTCCATAGTGTCGCTCATTCTTGGTAAATTTAATCGTTCAGCCATATATTTGGTTTATTGAGATATAAGTTTGTTCAGTCTTTTATATTTTGTAGCTCCACGTTGACTCATCATCAAATTGTTACATTTTCAAATCAACTCATTATTTAATTATCTTTTACCAGGAGTGAAATTCTGCATTTGTTTCATCATCTTTTTCATTTGATCGAATTGTTTGATAAATGCATTCACTTTTTCTATTGTATTTCCGCTTCCTTTGGCTATTCGCATTTTCCGCTTCATGTCAAGAATATCAGGATTGCCACGCTCTTTTGGTGTCATTGATTCTATGATGGCCTCTATTTTCACGAATTGTTTTTCATCTATATCGATATCCTTCATGGCATTGCCCATACCAGGTATCATTTTCATTAGATCTTTCATATTGCCCATTTTTCTAATCTGATGCAGCTGATCTAGAAAATCATTAAAATCAAATTGGCTCTTAGCTATTTTTTTGGATAATTCTCTCGCTTTTTTCTCGTCATATACCTCCTGAGCCTTCTCTACGAGCGATACGATATCACCCATTCCTAAAATTCTATTGGCCATTCTATCCGGATAGAATATATCGAGAGAATCTTCTTTTTCGCCTTGAGAAATAAATTTGATAGGCTTATTTACCACATAGCGAATGGAAAGTGCTGCTCCACCGCGGGTATCGCCATCCATCTTTGTCAGGACTACTCCATCGAAATTAATTGTATCATTAAATGCTTTAGCGGTATTAACTGCATCTTGACCTGTCATAGAATCGACTACAAAGAGGGTTTCTGATGGCTTGAGTTCGCTTTTAAGCTGGACTATCTCTTTCATCATGACTTCATCTATGGCCAATCGGCCCGCAGTATCCACAATAATGATATTGCAATTAGTTGTTTTCGCGTATTGAATAGCTTTCTGTGCTATGTCCAATGGGTTTTTGTTCTCCATTTCTACGAAAACAGGAACATTTATTTTCTCTCCTAGAGCTTTCAATTGCTCCATAGCTGCCGGTCTATAGACATCGGCTGCCACCATGAGGGGTCGAAATTTTTTCTTATTTTTAAGATGGTAGGCTAGTTTATGCGTAAAGGTTGTCTTACCTGAACCCTGCAGACCAGCTACCAATATGATAGGAAGCGTTCCGGAAGTATTGATTTCTTGCTGACTACCGCCCATAAGTTCTGTCAGGGAGTCATTCATAGTTTTGACAAACATCTGACTAGGCGATACCGCCGTTAAGATTCCTTTGCCGATAGCATCATCCTTGACTTTGTCAGTAAATTCTTTGGCTACTTTATAGCTAACGTCAGCATCTACTAGGGCACGTCTTACCTCTTTGGCTGTGGCGGCCACATTTATATCGGTGATTTTCCCTTGACCTTTGAGGGTTTTGAGGGAAGCTTCTATACTTTCTTGTAACTTCTCAAACATGCTTTATATCTAGCGCTATATTCTACAAATGTACTAAAAAAAAATTATTCAAATAGGTTTTCCTAGTATAAAAATATATACAAGGATTAAAAGAACGACCCTAAGGCAATATTGGTTTTAGGCAGAATGACAAATGTGTAGAATGTCAGACACAGAGAGAGAATACAAAATAGAATAATCAGAAAAAAGAACAGTTTTTCCTTGGTAGCGGTCATAATTTGTATAGGTATATTTTCCAAAAATCATGCTTTGTGCCCACCGTTTTGAGTAGGCTTAATCCTAATGCAGATGCATTTTTTATTTCACAGGCAGAGAATAGATATTGGCCGCCTAGTTTTTTAAGCTGAGCCGTGTTGATCTCCAAGTTGTAAATTTTCTTTCTATCATGTGCACTTTGACAATTTTGAACGTTTTCTACACCTAGTTCATCCGAGTAGAGATAGCACCTGTTCCCCCATGTATCAAATTTTTCACGAATCAATGGGTTTTTCTCCAGTTCTTTTTCCATTGTTTTTCTAAAGGCTAGTTTATAGTTCAGATTATAGACTGAAAATAGACCATCGAGGGTCGCATAGTCATGGTATTGCGCTATAGTAGGGCTTAGCCCGAGAGATACGACTTTATTTTGAGAGTGATTGGGGATAAGTTTTTTTATCTCTTGAAACTGGTCCAATGCTAGATATTCTCTATAACTAGGGAAGGTATCTTCTACTCCCCACATTTTTTTATAATTATGTTGCGTTTCATCATTTGCTAGAAAGAGGATAAGAAATTGGGTGCCTAAAATGATAGGAATAGTTTTTCGTAGCAATCTGAATCTAGCTATGGTATTTAGCGATATCAATAGAATCAAGAACCAAAGAAACGGCAGTAAAAATCCAAATCTATTGAAGCGAAATGATTTAATAAAAACGATACTTTGACTAAAATATTCAATATAATTATAAAAGGCCTGCCAAAGGACGATAAAAATTATGGATATGAAAAGACGCTTGGACCATGGGTTCTTTTTGATGCCATAATAGCTCAAAATAAATACTGAAAATATGAGTGTGGAAACAAATATGGAAACATGATAGTGCGTGCTGAAGAAGAAAGAGAAAAACTCCTCTAAACTAGCAGATATATTCGGCACATCTTGGAACTGATAATAGGCTACTCGATGAGATCGAAATCCATTCCCAAGGAAAAGCATGCCATAGATAAATTGTAAATTTGCGAGGATTGTGCCTAAGATAAAAGAAAGCCATGCCGCTAGCCATTTTTTGATATGATCATGTTTAATTATAAATAGATATAAGAGATAGATATTAAATAAAGCTATTATCTCTATGCCTGACCAGACAAAGGATGAACAAAATGGAAATATAAAAAAAATCAATGCCGTAATGCCGAAATCTTCTTGATAATAAAGCCTAGCGAAACCATAAGCTAGAAGAGGCATACCCATGATAGAAATGCCGAAAGGGGTAAAGAACTGAATGGATGTCAATAAAAGACAAGCAAAAATGATGCCAGATTCATAGATATAATTAAGCGTCATGTATCGTTTTATAAAAAGATAGAAGGAAATGAAACCTATCGTTTTAAAAATATAATGACCTATAATATACCCATAAAAAATGTCAAAGAAATGGCAGAGGTTCGCAATAAGAGAGAACCCAGAAGGAAGCACATTCCGCGGCAATCCATCCATGATGGTATTTAATCTCATCTCATTGGACAGGCTGTGCATATAGCCAGAATTTTTCAATATATGTAGCCAGACGAGTTCACCTTCTAAGGTATCATGAATACGTATATAAGAGTCATAGCCTAAAATAATGTAAGGC
>CANESS010000009.1 GCA_947441115.1 Saprospirales bacterium
ATACTCGTAAATAGGATTTATAAGAAAGTGTCTATGATTGGCTATACTTAGCCCAGTATCAGCAACAATTCGCTCAAATCTTTTGATAGATATTCCAGTTTCTTTCACTTCTACATAGCCATCAGGATGCTCTCCAAGTAGTTTCATCAATCCCTTGTATAGGGGCATAGGGAGCAGATGTGTATATGGTATTTTAGCAAACAGTTTGCTCTGAGCAACTTGCTGGTGGCCTCCAAAAGGCATATTAAACGGTGGAAAACCGAAGAAAATATAACCGTCAGGTTTTAAAAAGTTTTTCAACACCATCATGACCTTTTCTTGATCATGAATATGCTCTATGACATCTTTTAGCACAATTAAATCAAAGTACTCATTGTATTGATTTTGAAACTCTAGGTCATAGACATTTTTAGCAACCAAAGTCATAGCACCACTATGGACATCTTCTTGATTAAAATCTATCGCTATTTGGAGTCTGGCTTCGTCTAATTCTACCCCTACTCCTAAACAGCCTCTTTTGCTAAACGCTTTCAAGACTCCTCCCTCAGCGCAGCCCACCTCTAGAACCTTCATGCCAGAAACTATTGGCATAACTTCCTCTATAAATGGCAGTACAGATTTCTCGGCATTGAGCGTCTGCATTTCGTAATACCACTTTCTATCTTTGTGAAATTCGTACATTAATTAGCTTTTTCAGTTGAAAGTAAACACTTGAATTAGTGTTGTCTATTTTATAAATTAGAATATTTGGACTCTATAGATTTAACACTCGAAAACTAGAGTGGTATATTATCGTGTTTCTTCTTAGGTAAATTGACCACCTTATTCTCAAGCATTTTGAATGCTTTGATTACTTTCAATCTGGTCTCTCTAGGATAAATAACCTCATCTATAAAACCTCTAGCCGCCGCTTTATATGGATTGGCAAATTTTTCTGTATAATTCAATTCTTTTTCCTTCCATGTCGCATCCTTATCGCTGGAGGCATTGATCTCATTTTTAAAAATAATTTCAGCGGCCCCTTTTGCACCCATCACTGCTATTTCTGCTGTAGGCCAAGCTAAATTTACATCGGCTCCAATGTGCTTGGAGTTCATGACATCATAGGCTCCGCCATAAGCTTTTCGTGTAATCACTGTAATTTTAGGCACGGTAGCTTCGCTAAAGGCAAACAATAATTTAGCACCGTTGGTAATAATACCCTGCCACTCCTGATCTTTCCCAGGAAGGAAGCCAGGTACATCTACTAGCGTGAGCAAGGGAATATTAAATGCATCGCAAAAGCGAACAAATCTTGCTGCTTTTCTACTAGAGTTGATATCTAAAACACCTGCTAAACTTGCGGGCTGATTGGCGACAATGCCCACGCTTCTGCCACCTATTCTACTAAAGCCACAAATAATGTTTTCTGCCCAGTCTTTATGTACCTCAAAAAATGAATCGGCATCAATGATTCCTTCGATCACTTCGTGCATATCATAGGGCTGGTTAGGGCTAGCAGGAATGAGGCAATCTAATTTTTCTCTTGATTCATTACCTAAATTAAACTCATTTTGATAAGCGTTATCTTCACAGTTCTGTGGTAAATAACTCACCAATTTTCGAATCATACGAAGACATTCGACCTCATTAGGGGCCTTAAAGTGTGTCACACCACTAATACTAGAGTGGGTATCTGCACCACCTAGTTCCTCACTGGTAATATCTTCATGGGTGACCGTCTTAACTACATTGGGGCCAGTAACGAACATATAGCTCGTCTTCTCTACCATAAATATAAAATCGGTAATTGCTGGCGAGTAGACTGCTCCGCCGGCGCAAGGGCCCATGATGGCTGATATTTGAGGAATCACTCCACTGGCCTTGGTATTTCTCCAAAAAATATCTGCATAACCTCCCAATGAACTCACTCCTTCTTGAATTCGCGCACCCCCACTATCGTTCAAGCCAATAATCGGTGCTCCATTTTGTATCGCCAAGTCCATAATTTTACATATTTTCTCCGCATGGGTCTCAGAAAGTGAACCTCCGAAAATAGTAAAGTCTTGAGAGAATACATATACCAACCTCCCATCAATCGCCCCATGTCCCGTCACGACGCCATCGCCCAAATACTTCTCATTTTGCATGTCAAAATCAGTGCATCTATGCTCTACAAACATGCCTATTTCTTCAAAAGAGTTCTCATCGAGTAGTATTTCCACTCGCTCTCTAGCAGTTAATTTACCCTTGGCGTGCTGAGATACTATTCTTTTCTCTCCACCACCCAATTTAGCCTTTTGCCTTAAAGATTCTAATTTTTCGAATGCATTCATTTGTGAAATTCTATGAAGACAAACATACAATTTTTTAAGAAAACTATGGGGTCAATTTAAATGATACTCCTCATGGTATACTCGAAAATAGTTCTAGAATGATATGAAAAGTCTCTAAAAATTAGACCCTTCTTCCGCCTTTTAACTTTTGGGTTAGAGCACTAAAAGCCGCAATTTTGCCATCACGAAGCAAACCAGCCTGCTCAGGCCATGTCTCTGGAATATGAACTCTAAATCTAGGACCAGCTTTATCTAAAATTTCTTTCAATTGACTTACCTTATGATTTGCCAATTGATCATACGAAAATATGCCATTCTCATTTAAGAGTCTCTCTAATGCAGGACCTATACCTTCAATTACTTTTAGATCATCATGCTCTTCGCTACTTTTTATTGTAGAGACCTTTGTTGTTACTTTTTCTAACTTTATCTCTGACGATTTAAGTGAAGCTAATGCTGAGATTTCGCCCAATGCAGTCGTTTCTTGTTTCGGGTTAGAATTGCCATTACCTTTTAACTGACTTTCTAATGTTAATCCATTTGATTGATTCTCGGATAATCCTGCCAATCTATCTATTTCGTCTCGAAGCCTTTCTATTTGATCTGACAAATCAGACGAATCATTTACATTGAGATTTGAATTGACTTCCCCTTTTTGTTCTATAATAAATTCCTTCTTTCGAAATCCAATAAAATGACGTACTAAAAATCCTATGACTGCCCCACCTGTAAGCATGAGGAGTATTTCCCATGTAGCATCCGTGCTATCATATTTTTTAAATAGATTCTCTCCAAATGCATTTAGAATTAAAAATAAAAATATCATAAATAAAAATTTGTTTAGTTATTGAACTTTGACTTCTACGCGTCGATTTAATGCGCGGTTTTCTTCGGTAGAATTATTAACCTTGGGACTGCTTGAACCCCTACCTTCACAAGCTATATTTGTAGCCGGCATGCCAAACTTTATCAATTGATCTTTGACTGTGTTTGCTTGTAATAGAGATAGTGATTTATTGGCGTCTTCATCTCCTACATTATCCGTATGACCAATCAAATATATTTTACTATCTTTCGATCCGGATACTAGTGAACTCAAATAATTATTCAAAGCTTCACTATTGATTTCATTAGTAAAATTAGTTGGAAGATAGATTTCAGTTATGCCATGATGACTCACCAACTGCACATCAGAGCTATTCATGTCTATGCTAGCAGAAACATCCATTGTATGCATCACCGCTAGAGTATCTTGAAACTTGACATTCTTAAGTAACCCAAATATTTGTACTCGATTGGAATCTAGTCCTCTATTTATGAGCAATTCTTTAAAAATCTGAGCACGAGCAATTCCTAAATTTTCAAAAGACGATGAGTTAACCTCTTCTGGGGTATAATAACCTACAAGGTCGATATTATTGGACTTACTAGCATCGATGAGCGAGTCAGCATATTGATCAAAATCTCCTAGGAAATAACTATCGGAGTTTTTGTAAAACTGAATAGGATATTTAGACTGAATAGCCTCCTGAGTCTCACTCTCTGGACATAAATTTTTAATCCCACATACATAATTTTTCCAGCAAAGTATGACATAAATTGGGAAGAAAGCTAATACCAAAATACTCTTTAAATTCATTCTTTTAATTTAATCTCCAGCAAATGTAAATAAAATATAAAAATAAACGGTAAATATAAGTCTTAGAATTAAATCTAAAGTCTTATATTTGTGTAGATAACATATAATAAATACAAAACTAGATTCGTGAGGATATCCATAGCATTATTCTATGTCATTCTATACCCACTTATAGGGTATGGGCATAGTAATGGATCCAATAAGTTGATATATATAGAGAATAAAGGTCAATGGCATGGGAACGTGCTATATAAAACCTCTATAAAAAATGGTGCTATCTACTTAGAGAATAATAAAATCACAGTCAATGTAACAGAGAATAAAAGTCATAAATTTGATAGCAGCTATGACTACAGCAAGCCTTGTCAAGGACATGTATATCAGATAGAGTTTCTAAACAGCCTACCGCAGCCTCAAGTAAGTGCTGAAAAAAAATTCGATGAATATTTCAATTTTTTTCTAAGTGAAAATCTGGCTCAATGGAAAGGAGGCTGTCAAGGCTATGAAGATATTAGGTATAAAAATTTGTATCCTAATATTGATTTAATCATAAGTTCTAAGTATTTCCAACCTAAATACACCTTCTATCTAAAGGCTGGAGCTAAGGTCAGCGATATAAAAATGAAGTTTAATGGATTATCTAATATTTATCTCAAATCAAATGGAGATTTAGTGTCAAGCACAGTACTAGGAGATATTGTAGACGAAAGACCAATTACTTTTCTACATCAAGAAGGCCAAATCACAGATGTCAGCAGCAATTTCTTATTAGACAATAATATATTAACCTTCAATGTAGGCATAAACGAAATCAAAGAAAGTCAGCTATTAGAAATTGACCCTCAGATTATTTTTAGTTCCTACAGTGGATCTACAGGAGACAATTTTGGCGCCTCTGCTACCTATGATTTTTCAGGCCATCTCTATGGCACAGGATTGGTATTCGCAGCTGGATACCCTACTACTACTGGTGCTTATCAGACCACCTTTGGTGGTCAGTCTGACATAGGAATTACTAAATTTAGCCCCACTGGTAATGCAAGAATATACTCTACCTACATAGGAGGCTCTAGCTTTGACGTACCTCATAGCTTGGTGGTAGATCAGAATAATAGACTTATTCTACTAGCTACTACGAGTTCTTCCAATTACCCAACAACTACTGGTGCATTTAGAACTAGTTTTTCAGGTGGTCCTAGCTTAACAGGGATTGCATCGCTGAATGGACTAGGAATTTCATATCCCAATGGAGCTGATATTGTAATTACCAAATTTAATACTACTGGAACAGGCCTTGTTGGCTCTACTTTTTTTGGAGGATCTGGGACAGATGGCTTAGGCTTTAGTACAGATTTAGTAAAAAATTATGGCGATGGAATTCGCGGTGAAATTGAGACCGATACCTTTGGAAATATCTATTTTGCATCACTATCTAATTCTACGAATCTACCTACCGTAACAGGAGGCTACAAGTCTACCAATTCGGGGGGATTTGATGGAATTCTTGCTAAGTTTAATACCAATTTAACTAATCTCCTAGCCTTCACCTATATAGGTGGCTCAGCGGATGATGCGACCTATGATTTATGCTTCGACAATTCGGGTAATATCATAGCTGCAGGCGGTACAGCTTCTAGCAATATTGGTGCTACCGCGGGCGTAGTCAATACAACATATAGTGGCAATACGGATGGGATGGTGGTATCCTTAAATAACAATCTCTCTACATTGAGATTCGCGAGCTACTATGGCACTAGTGATTATGACCAGATATATTTTATAGAGCGCGATCAATCGAACCAAATCAATCTATTGGGCCAAACCAACCATAGTAGCTCTAATTACTACTTATTCAATGCCGGGTATTCAATCCCTCATACAGGGCAGTTTGTGTCTATACTCAATTCTACGGCTACAGCCAAAGTGCGTTCTACTATGTTCGGACGTGGAAATCAAAATCCAGATATATCTCCTACAGCCTTCCTAGTAGATTATTGTGATAAAATATTCATCACTGGATGGGGCAGCAATCTGGGTTCGTTTAATACTTTTTCCCTATCTACTTCAGGACTGCCTGTCACCTCTAATGCATTTCAATCGACTACCTTGGGTAATGGTTTTTATATGATGATACTAGAAGGAAACTTAAGTGCCCTCTACTATGGATCATTTTTTGGAGGAACTACGACTCTCTCGCAAGAGCATGTGGATGGTGGAACAAGTAGATTTGACAAAAATGGCATCGTCTATCATGCAGTATGTGCAGGGTGCGGTGGACAGCAAAATTTCCCAATTTATCCGAATGCAGCCTCCGTTGTGGGACCTACAAATAATAGTTCTAATTGCAATCTAGGCGTCATAAAATTTGACTTTGGCCTTCCTGTAAAAGCAGATTTTAGTTATACTCCAGGATGTGCGCCGGCTAATATCAAAATGAACAACTACAGTCATACTGTGAGCGCGAATACCCAATTTAGTTGGATATTTAGTAATGGGGTGGCCTCTAACGTTAAGGAGCCTACGGTTGCATTTACCAATCCTGGCATCTATACAGCCATGCTCATCATACGAGATTCTACCTCCTGCAACAAAGTAGACACACTTGTAAAAAATATTGTGATTTTAGGAACTACAGCAGATACCTTGTCAGATAAAACGATATGCACAGGTAGCTCTGCCAGAATAGGATTCACTAACATAGTCGATACTGGAATGACATTTACATGGACTCCAACTACTAGCCTAGACGATCCTACGATTTTATCCCCTTATGCCTCCCCTACGATCAATACCCAATATCGACTTATTATTCAAAAAACAGGATGTACAGATACCTTTTACCAAAGAGTACTTATAGATACACCTAAGGCACTTACTATATCGGGAGATAATATTGCTTGTATTGGCTCTTCTACTACATTTACCTGTCCCAAATACTCATTAGGCAGCTATGACTGGTTACCTAAAAATATGCTCGTTCAATCTACGAGAGACTCTGCGACCTACCTATTCACAGCGCTACCGACAGATATAACAGTAAACTACGTAAGCGAATATGGTTGTATCACTACAACTAAGAAAACGATCATAGGTGGAATACCTACGCTAAATGCTGAAGCAGATACTATAGCCTGCAAAGGAGACATCATTACCCTACTAGTCAAATCAAATTTTATAGGTGGAACACTAAGCTTTAGTCCTGCTATCAATGTATTGTATCAGAATTTAGATACAGTGCGCTTTCTGTTTGATAGCTCTATGGCACTTATTATCACCAAAACGATTTCGGCTTCGTGTATAGCTAAGGATACCCTTTCTTTT
Source organism: Saprospirales bacterium (assembly GCA_947441115.1). GTDB lineage: Bacteria > Bacteroidota > Bacteroidia > Chitinophagales > JADJOU01 > CHPMRC01. The sequence goes on from CANESS010000009.1 coordinate 7,276, forward strand.
AAATTATTAAAAGATAAACTAAATTGGCAAATAGATAGTATACTTTGTTTTAACGAACTTGCCCGAGCTACAGCCAATACGCATACAAATTACACCATAAATTGGCAACCTTCGGCCACATTGACTACCCCGCAGAATACAAGTCCAGCAATATTTAATCTCAGCAATACCTCTAGAAAAATATATATCGAAGCGCAGCACAATCAAAAAAGTTTCTGCCAATTTAAAGATTCTGCATTCGTGAAATTCATTCAAGTGTTCGTAAAATTAAATGCAGATACCATTAAATGTAAGGACAGTCTAGTGACTATAAATCATACAAACTCTAGTGGTACGAATAAGCAATGGACCCCTGCCAATCTATTGATAAGTCAGACAAATCAAACTGCTGTATTTCGGGTACCACAAACGGGCTATTACAAAATGACTGTAACAGATAGTAACTGTGTAGTCAGTGATTCTATCCGTATAGTCATACTCAATGATATGATAGAACTCACTGGGGACACACTCATTTGCCCGAACGATATAGCTAGAATTAGTGCCACAAGACTCCCTGGCGCTAGCTACCAATGGACACCCTTCCCTCCTATCATAGGCAAATCAGATACTTCTCATATCCGGGTCAAGACAAAAAACCCGCAATGGTTCTATGTGCATATACAGGATACTCAAAAATGCTACGTCTTCGATTCCATTTTGCTCAAACAAATTGATAGTACACAGGTAGCAAAGGCAGATTTTAAGGCCAACACAAATTGCCAAAATTTAAGTATTAACTTTACCAATACATCCCGGGCAGTGTCCTCTTCACCTGGTTATAACTGGAATTTTAATGGTCAGGGTAGCTCGACACAAACCAATCCTAGTTTTAACTTCACTAGCTATGGTCTGCAAAATGTGACCTTAATCATTCAAGATAATGCATCTTGCAATAAATCGGATACTATTACCCAAGCGATTTACATTTTGAATAATAGCTTCACAGCACTACCTACTATTAAGAGTTGTCAAGGAGATTCGGTCAGTATAGGATTGAAAGGAGTTACTGACCCCACAGCCACCATTAGCTGGACCCCCAATACTCAGATGTCAGGCACCAATAGTTTTAACCCAACAGTCAAGGTAAATGCTCAGACCACATTTAGAGCATTCATTACTAAAAATGGCTGTGCAGATACCCTAGAGCAAACGGTGCTCATTAATGTTCCTAAACCTCTTTTCATTAATGGCCCAACCACAGTTTGTAATCTAGCTACTGTGCTTTATACCGCTACACCCTATTCCGTAGGACAATATAACTGGGAGCCCTTTGCTCAAATAGCATACCAGAATAGAGATAGTGCGCGTATTATATTAACTACTAATAGAAAAATAAAAGTCAATTATGTTTCTGACTATAATTGTCTCTCCAGCGATAGCTTGCTGGTGCAGTTAGCCAATGCTAGTATTAGCCTGCAAATGGATACGATTGGTTGTAAAGATGAAATCTTAACTTTAAGCTATTCTTCTAATATACCAGGTGGGGTTTATTCATTTACCCCGAGCAGTAATATTATTTCCTCCACCGCGAACTCTGCTCAATATCGAGTAGATACCACTAGAACAATAACGGTAGATTATAGAATTAATAATGCCTGCTTCGATACAAAAACCTTGACTATAAAACTGCTAGAAGATGCTGTAAATTGGCAGCCAGACACCATAACCTGTCGTGGATTCAATACTCAGGCTATAGCTAATATAAGTAACCGATGGAATCTTACATGGAGTCCTACTGGTTTATTACAAAGTGCTCAAGGGGTCTCTCCGGCTAATTTTGGATCATTCGTTCTGGATAGTTCTATATTTATTCAAGCTAGTATAGTCAATAGGCCAACCTGTATTTTCAGAGATACCGCACGCATACGCTTATTTGAAAATTTAATCCAAATCTCTGGCCCTAAATTTAACTGTAAAGATAGTTTCGTATCGCTACAAGCTAATCTTATTCCTAACACCACCTATACTTGGGGTCCAAATAACGCCTTGTTTAATGCCAACTTAAATTCGGCGATTTTCAAAACAGATCTAAGTAGAAACTATTTTGTGTCTGCTCGATTTAAAAACCTATGTACGGCGGTAGATACTCATTTCGTCTTTGCAGGAAATCCTGATTTGAGACTATGGGCAGATACCATAGTATGCGCCAATGATACCGTATCGCTCAATGCTACTGCACTAGTAGGTGCAAGCTATACTTGGTCCAATGGAGCTACGACCCCAACTACAATAGTGACCGTAACTCAGCCTACTATCTACAGACTCACTGTTCTTGATTCCAATAACTGCAGACTAAATGATTCACTCCATATAAAACTATTTGACCCTACTACCCTAAAACTATTATCAAGAGATTCTATCGTATGTAAGTTCGATACTGTAAAATTATCGGTACCAAATTATCCAAAGGTCACCTATCAATGGGTACCATCGCTACCCATACTTAGTGGACAAGGAACTGCTAGCATCAAGGCATGGATAAATGTAGATACTAAATTTCAAATTTTAGCCACACTAAGCAGAGGTAGTAGTAGCTGCTTTGTTCTAGATAGCATCCTCATGCGCAAGGATACTCAATTTCTAAAAATTTCTGGAAATCAAATCGTGTGCAAAGGAGACACTCTCACTCTTACCGCCACCCCGAATAATAGCTTCACTTATCAATGGAATCCATTGACTTGGATAAGTCTCAATAGAAATATAGCTAGGTACCAAGTCCTAGACTCTATGCTAATTAGATGTGTAGCTACTAGTAGCAATTTTGGCAAGTGTAAATACCGCGACTCTATCAAAGCCGACCGCAGCCGCTATCTGGATGATCTTCGTGTGTCCGCCACTCCTGATAAGATAGAATACGGCTCTACAAGCATATTACAAGCCACAGCTTCTAATATAGTAGGCTATACTTGGTCACCTGCTAAGACCCTAGACAATAGATTTATCCCAATGCCTGAAGCCAAGCCAGACACAACCACTACCTATTATGTCACTGTGCGAGACCCTTTGGGTTGCAGAAGTGGAGATTCTGTAGTAGTCACCGTATTTTACGAAATATGTGATCATCCTGAAGTATATGTACCTACAGGATTCACACCAAATAAAGACGGAAAGAACGACGCGCTCTATGTGATGGGAGACAATATTCAGAAAATGCATTTCATGATATACGATCGTTGGGGACAGTTAATTTTTGAAAGCTATAATCAGAAAAAGGGGTGGGATGGGACCTACAAAGGAATAGAATTAGAGCCTGGTGTCTTTGCCTACTACCTCTATGTAGAATGCATTGGCGGAGGCACGAGCAGCCAAAAAGGGAATATTACAATTTTAAAATAGCGGCAAGTGGTCAATGGGCAGTGGGCAGTTATTCCGAGGACAAATACTTTAAATTTAGTGAGATTCTTGATTCTTATAATTTCTATTATTCTAAGTGATAGTTATTGCTACGGACAAGACCTTCATTTCTCACAATACTATCGCACCCCTATTTTTCTTAATCCAGCGAATACCGGCGCAATGGAAGAAGATGTGCGCGTAATGGCTATTGCAAGAAATCAGTGGGCGACTATCCCTGTAAATTACAACTCTATAGGCGTAAGCGCTGACATGAATTTTCCTTTTAAACTCACCAAAGATAAATTCGGGTTGGGTATTCAGCTACTAGCAGATAGAGCAGGAGATTCTAAGTTTACCACTTTTCAAGCTACTGGCTCAGGGGCTTATCACTTGGTCACTTCAGGTCGCAATTTCATGATACTATCTATTGGGGCCAATGTAAATTATATACAGCGAAGCTATAATCCTGAATTGTTAAAATTCCCCGAACAGTTTAATGGAGACTATTTCGATCCCAGCCTGCCAGTCACAGAGCAGTTTGACAGGCTCAATCTTGGCTTTTTTGATTTTGGATTAGGCCTGAACTATCAGCAAGTCATACAGGAGCAACATATCATAGCTATAGGTAGCTCTATGCAACACCTCTTATCTTCAGAGCAAAATTTTTTAAGAAAATCTACCAATACCCTACTCCAAAATAGAATCAATCTATATATCAATGGTGAATTTAAACTAGGAAAAGGTTATAGTTTTATTCCTCTCTTTTTCTATCAGCACCAAGATAAAAAATATGAAATAGTACTAGGTGGTGGATTAGGTATAAATCTAGCACCAAAGAGCAATGAACGCAATAAAATTAAACTAGGGCTAGGCTATAGAGCAGGCGATGCTCTCATCCCATGGGTGCAATACGAAATTAAGCGCTCTTCATTTCAGCTCAGCTATGACCTCAATAACTCACCCCTACAGATAGCGAGCAATAGCTATGGGGGATTAGAACTCTCTTATGGCTTTCTACTTCGTACCCGCGACCAGAGAGAGCGATACTATGATTTCTGTCCTTTTATTTGGTTTTAAAGAATAATTAAAACTATGGTTTCAAGCCAAGAAAGCCACAAGATTAATATATAGAACATTATATCTATATTGAATGTAAAATAAATAACTGTACTTTAACTGCGAATCTATTTAATACTTCCTACAATAAGAGAATAAAGATTGACGGAAAACTTATAACTCTACACAGATTATTATATATTACCTAAGGACTTTACACAGATTTCTGGACACTCTCACTGCATCAAAGCGCCCACTAACTTTCACATCGCCTCCACTAACTTCTACAAAGCTTCCACTAACTTCATCAAAGCTCATAGTATCTGCTTCAAAGCGAATATTAACTTCATCAAAGCTTCCACTAACTCCATCAAAGCGAATATGAACTTTATCGAAGCTCAAAGTACCAGCATCAAAAGAAATATTAAGAAAAAGATATAAATATTTAATGGACTGGAAATAAAAAACCCTCTGTGAGATTGCTCTATCACAGAGGGCTTTAAATGAACTGCTGGGCGGTCATGATTTCCTATTGGTGAAGGAAAGGGATTTGACCTGTGCATATTCAGGGCTAGTGGTGCCGAAGATAGAACGGACGTAAAGCTTGACTGCCATGGCTATGTCATAGAGACCAGTCTCTTTTTTATAGAGGACCTTATCTCTGTCGATACGCGTATTGCTGATAGCTGCCACGGCTATGGCCACTTTGTTGTTCTTGTCTAGCAAGTCCGTCACATAACTATCCAAATATGCGATTTTGAGGTCGTTTTCGTTTGGTGCAAAAGGGCTAGTCGCCCAATCAGAGCCATAACTCAAACTATCGCCACCTTCTATCAATCTATGTTTTCCATTGAATATTTTAGACCCATTAGAATAAAGTATTAGACTATCATTTTTATCGAATAACTGTACATTACATGCTCCAAGACTGAGAGAATAGCCAAATCTAGTAAGAGTAATTGGATTGTTTTTAAAATTTAAAATTGTCGATCCATGTTGTGTTATGTAAAAGTCTGTATCGGGTGTTGAGGTATCCTTTTTAAATTCTGTCTGATAACCAATATACCAAATTTTAGGATTAACCACTTGAGCGTGGCTAATCCAAAATAAATTGATAAATAGTAAAACTACAATTAATCTCATTTACTTTCTTATTTCAATACGCCTAACCACTTCGTCAGAGTATTTATAATCTGTAAATTTTATAAAATAGTATCCATTTGACAACCTTGATAAATCAATATCATGTGCAGTATTCCCATAAACTAATTCTTTACCAAGTATATCATAGACAACATAATGAATTGGTCTGATAAATTTAACACCTTTAATGGTACATTTATCTAAAACAGGATTCGGATAGACCTCAATCCTTTCTAACGAATTATCCGTAATTCCACTCTCTCCACACTTATCTGCCACTGCGCCGAGTTCGTAGTTAGGGTGTTTAGGTAAACCACCAACAAATGTTAGTAATTTGATAGCGTGTTGTTTAAAATTGCATAAAATACCTGTATCGTTTGGATTTTCGATGACATGCAGAAAACGTGTAGTTTCGGTTGTACTCATGTATATCTTTCCATCATGTGCAATTTGGATGACACCTAAATCTGTTGGGATACCTCCAGATTGTCCACTTGGTGTATCGGTATAACCATCGTAATTAGCTATTTTGCGCAGTTTCAATCCATTGAAAATATCTGCTTGGTAATATTTATTTCTATTTCCTAAATAGAGTAGCCTACTGTTCGGCGAAAAGCCTCCTGCTCCAGCATAAATTATGGTATCACTTGTAGGAATAGTAATAACTCTTCTATTTGTTAATCCTCCATTGCAACGGTTAAAATCAAACAATTCTACTCCTAAATGAGTAAATGAAGCAAACATTGAACCATCCCAACTAAATTGATTTGTAAAATTCCCTCTCTCTGCATTCCAATCTACTAAATCCCAACCTGATACTAAAGGTTCTGAATGAATTTTAATGCCGTTGCTATCCAATAGCATGACTATAAAATTTTTCTTTCCATACTCACGAGTAATTATCCACCAGTCTCTTCCATTCCCATGTTTACAGGCGGTTATTGCCTCTCCTAATTCTCCACTTTTTAGTGCTATTTCTTTTTCTATAACTATTCCTTTACCGCCATTCAAACTCAGATCAACTAAAGAATATACAAGTTTTGGGTTGTTATTAAAATCACGACTAATAAAAATAGAAATAAAATAATACTGAGCTTCATTTTTGATACTCGGAAGAGCTATCATGGGATTTTGATATGACCCAATTAAAAAGTGCCCATAATAATTACCGGCAAATATACTTGTACGCCAATCAGAACCATAACTCAGACTATCTCCCCCCTCTACCAATCTATGTTTTCCGTTAAATATTTTAGAACCATTAGAGTAAAGTATAAGGCTATCATTTTTATCATACAGTTGTACATTACAAGCTGCAAGACTCAAGGCATATCCAAATCTAGATACACTAATTGTACTAGATTTAAAATTAAGAATAGTCGAACCATGTGGTTTAATATAAAAAGCAGTATCTGGGGTTGATGTATCTTTTTTAAGGTCTGATTGGTATCCAACATACCAAATTTTTGGATTAACCACTTGTGCATGGTTAATCCAAAAACTTAATAAAAAAATGAAACTTATTATATACTTCATCTATTTAATTACTTGAATATGTGATTTAAAAACAATTTCCTTTTCATCTACTATTCTCAACATATAGATTCCTTCAATCCATGTATTTGTATTTATTACGTGGCGGTTTGTATTCATATATTTTGACTCCCGATACAATTCTCTACCCAATACATCTGTGACTATGAATGTCAAATCTAAATCAGGAATATAGCTTAGATGAATATTGGTCTTATCAGAAGTAGGATTTGGGAATAGACTAAAGCTCAGTTGTCTTTTCTGACTGACTGGTTCGTATTTAATAGGTTTCAATGCTTTGAGCGTGATACCTAATGGCGCGCAGAGGATAGAATCATTGTAAATGGTAGTATCTCCTCTCGACCATAGTATACCTCTACTGCGATAAACTCCATCTAATTGTTCAAATGGACATCGATTAGCTAGTGAAGTGTATGTTTGAATTTGAACATTATTGAGAACAGTCTGTCCTTGTCCATAGGTTTGATAGTAGATAGCCAAAAACACATTGCGTAAGGAATCAGAAATACATTCTGGTATTATGGAATCCGATATTATTTGAATTTGCTGTATCTCTGACTGATAGGCAGTATCGGCATGTGCTAATAGGTTTCTGAATAGGGTGTCTTGTGTCCATATCCACGAGCGAAGCTGTGTTCGCGCCTGCTTTATGGAAGCCAAACTAATGGAATCTATCGCTTTTTTATACGCACTATCTAAGCTATATAGTTCTTCCCATGCACTATCAATAGCAGTTTTTAGTTGAATAACTTGTGTAGCGTAAGCCTGTGCGGCGTGATAGGCATTTCTATCTATCACATTGATTTGTGTAAATTCATTTATAGAGCCATCTTCCATCTGAGCTAAATAATCTCTAAATATAGAGGTATCTCGGAGTTCAAATTCATAAGGTTTGATTTTATCATAAAGGTCTTTTCTGTACTGCCATGTGAGCTCAGGCTCAAAGTCTCCAAAGACCATATTATTTATCAATATAGCTGTATCGGTCGTCGTCATTTCTATCCCGAATACAGGTTCTGTATTTTTTCCTATAGGTCTGAAACCTCCTCCTCCATCTTTAACTATAATATCACCCTTATTTCCTATGGGAACAGAAACCCATCCACCTGTGCTTGCAAAAGGACTGCAATTGTTTGTTTCTACTCCATTAGGATTAGTTAAGAAAAACCACCACTGGTTAGTTGTTGCATTTGGAAATCTTGGATTAGGTAAATACTGAGATGAAAAATTACTATAATAAAAAGTTGTTGGTCTAGCTTGATTACTCTGCGCTTCTCTAAAACAAGTACCACTAAATGTATTCCCTGCCCAGTAGTGGTCTTTGAGTGTAGAAAGTGTATCGAGTCGTAATCCTAGTCGGTGATTTCTAATGTTATTCTTTGACCAAGTAGAGGCATCGCAGTTTCCAAAAAATCGTACGCCATTGAATACACTATCGAGTAAATTACAGCTAAACGAACCAGTCGTATTCTCATAATACTGCCCTATAGGAAGGCTCGGCGTACCAAAGGCAGAAAATCCATAGGTAGGAGAAAATCCCTTGACCGTGTTTTCCTTGTCTATAATATTACCACAGTTGTAATAGTGAATCCCATAGCGCATCGCATTGGTCGTGAATCGACAGTTATTGCCCTGCACTCTGACCAATTGATTCTTAGACGCTGTAGGATAGTTGAGTAGATAAATTCCACGATGTGCATCGCCTTTTATGATATTATTTTCGACATAGAGAGAACTTTGGTCAAAACTTAAGGTATTTTTCAGAGCTCTGACACTATGTGTTATCACATTGGAAAATGTATTCTGCTCCACTACTGCCGAAAATCTATCTAATGAATTGTCAATAATATCCACCCCTACATACGCAGGTTTTGTGCTTCCTTCAAACTTACAGTTTTTGACAGTCAGAGTCTTATTGAGTATATAGCTATGATTGACTTCTGTTACCACGCCATAAGTGACTCCACTGAAGTAAACACCCGACACATTTGTATTTTGGTGCTCGGTCGTATAGATACCATTGAGTACATTGCTGATATGAGGAAGTGCATTGGACGAATAACCGCCAAAAATCAAACTACCTTTTTGAGTAAACCTATTTCCTTCGGCATAGACCGCATATTCTCGAATAGGTGTAGAAGCCTTATACAGCATATCTCTAAACAGAGTATTATAGACATAGAGTTCAGACCCGTAGGCAAGAATTCCATTATTCATATTCTCAAAAATATTAGAGGCTGCGTTACCATGACCTAATTGAAGTGTTCTCGTATTTTCAACTATGATACCCGCCAGTGGCACACCATAGGCTGTGGAAGTGGATACAGTTGGTCTAAATTTGGTGTATTGATTGAGTACTATTCCGTTATATGGAATCTTGACCTTACCAGTAGTTTGGGTGGTTCCTGAACCTCTAAATTTATTGCCATGAATTGATAGGTAGGTAGGTAAGATTATAGACTTAGGAAATGGCGTACATACATTGATATCGTCGCCAAATACATGTAAACCGATAAGATTATCTTCAAATAAATTATTAGTAATTGTAGGAATCATCGAACGTCTTATCTCTAATCCTTTATAGCAGTCTCTAATTTCGTTATTCGTAAAATTGAGATTAAACCCAAAAACATTTCCATTATTACTACATTCTCTAATAGTTATACCATGTGCCAATTTAGTGCCACAAGTATAAATTAAATTATTAAGCATAGTGAGGTTATCGACTGAATTTCCATTGCAGTCAGATGGTACATCTATTCTTGCTCCTTCATCTAATACAATGTTGCAATAACGAAAATCTGTATTAGAGTTTATAGTAAATGTCCCTTTTATTTTGATACTTTGCTTGGATAGGTTGGTCGAACTCAATCTTCCTGTACTGATAGCCGAATTTATGTCCGCAAATCCATTGCCCCCATATCCATCGCCTAGTTTGAGGAAGGAGTCGGGGTGCGGTATCTGCGAAAGTATCCGTTGACAACCGCTCGGTTCAGTTATCGTCACCGTATATTTGGTAGATAGATTGGTTACTTTTATCATCGGTGTCGTAGCTCCTGTACTCCATTGATAAGTTGCCGATGAATTTCCTGCAAGGATAATGGCCTTCAAGGTAGAAGTATCGCCTGCCAGACAATTTGATTTTACCTGAATATAGGCATCTAATATACTTGGATTGGGGTCAGAACGTAATGTTGTTGTATCATAGGTAATGCAGCCAGTAGAATCAGTTATGGCTACAATATAAGTGCCAGGGGTTAAATTTGTTCTAATAGAATCTCCCCAAACTAATTGATCATCCCAAATGAATGTATATGGAGGTGTACCCGAAGTAGGGTCTATCTGAATACGGTTAAATCCGCAATAGGTTTGATAAACTCCCTTATCTATCGTTATCGGATTTTCAAAAATGTTCGTTATGGCTATACTATCAAAACAACCTATAGAATCAAAAATCCAAAAACTATATGTCCCAGTCGGGGTCAAACTATCTCGTACTCGAGAGGTATCACCACCTATCCATTGTATATTGACTTGTCCATGACCAGTTAAGGGGAATATCGTCACCGTGGCTAAATTGGTTATACAGTTAGCATCTTTTAATAGACTGAATTGGATAGGGTCTAGGTCTCGAGGAACATAAAATGTATCTTCAATTACACAGTTGATGCTATCTGTAATCCTCACCGTGTAGAATCCTGAATCAATGTTTATGAGATTTTGAATTGTATCTCCTGTACTCCATAGGTATCTAAAGGGGGCAGTACCTGTAGGTTGCAAATAGATAGCTCCTGAATTCGCAAAGCACAAGGTAGATAATATAGAGTCTCCACTTTTTAAAGACGTGTCGGGAAGGGAGTTTATCACAAAACTATCAGCTTTATTACATCCAAAAGTATCGGTCACCGTGACTTTATATGTCCCTGTGGGTAAATTGGTTCTATCCTTCGCGGTACTGGCATTTGACCATAGATAAGTATAGAAATTATTATATCCTCCACTTGGGTTCAACACAATACTCCCCGAAGTTAATCCACATTGAGGATGAACAAGAGTTGGATTTAATTGGATATTAAACTGTATAGTGGTTAAAGTCGTGGTGTCTTTTAATTCACATCCATTATTATCTGTCACGGTGAGATAATAAGTGTTGGCATTTAATCCTGTTCTGTTCAATGTAGTAGCTCCACCATTCCATAAATAACTATGTGGGGCTGTACCTCCATTGGATGCGACTGATATACTTCCATTGATAGCGGTGCAAATTGGATGTTTAACTGTTTTATAAAGTATCAAAGTATCCATAATACGATTGACTACCTTGGTGTGAACCTTCGTACAACCAATTGAATCGGTCACCGTCACCGTATATGTCCCATTCGTTAACCCAGTTCGGAAAGAATCGGTCACAGAGCTTGCTCCGCTCCATGAGTAGGTATAAGGTTTGACTCCGTTCCTTGGGGTGACATAAATACTACCAATATTGGCAACACAGCGTGCATGGGTCACTGTATCCGTGACGATAAGTGCCGTATCAAAGGCTCTGGAACTAGCAACAGAACTACATCCATTTTGAGATATTTTCACGCCGTAGAGTCCGTTACTTGTCGCTAAATGGCTAGCAGAATTTGATCCTACATTTGTGCCATCTTTCTGCCATTGATAAGTATATGTTCCACTTGGATTGGTAATCACTGCTTGCAAAGGAATATTGTTTCCACACCATATCGCAGAAAGTGGTTTTATTGTAGCGACAACTGGACTACCTGAAGACGTATCGTTTAGGTTTAGTGAGGTTTGCGCTTTAAAGCATGGGTTGGCGATGGATTTAATCTGAGCTTGGGTCGGTATCTTACAATTACTCTTCACGACAGCTGTCGTACTAAATTGAATAAAGCTCGGTGAAGTAATACTAAAAGCAGAATCTAGGGAAATTTGGTAGGATAATAGCTGACCATTCAATGTAGGACCTGATTGATACTGTATAGGAATTAGTTGACTAGGAAACGTGTCGGTAAATAAAATATCGGATACGGCTAAAGGGGAAATATTACTTACTACATAAGTGAAGATAATAGTATCACCAACTATGGGATTGGGTTTATTGACCGACTTTGTTACCGTGATATCATGATTCTTTGGAAAGACCTTAACCCAATCCGAAATCTCCGATACACAATAAGCATTGCAAGAATAGCCTGCTGTAATTGTATGACCTCTATCGGTGGCTACCTTAGTATAGTCTATCGTATATTTTAGTTTGAGTGTATCGCAAATGGCATTGGATATTGCGCCTGAGGGTATTTTGTATCGACCTGTAGCATTAAAGTCACTTCCCGAAGCAATCGTAAATCCATACGGTAGATTGACTTGCACGATAATAGAGTCAGAATTGACCCCTATGCTATTCTCTAAACAAACATAGTATTCTATTGTCTGGGTGGTATCGTTGCATGGTATCAAACTATGTGGATTAGAAGCTATGACTGCTCGTGTAGCCAATGAATCATAAATTTCAAAATTGTCGAAATAACAATAATGCTGAAGTATGTTAGGCTCTGCTGTGTCCAAGGCTACATCAGACATGATAATCACATCCGTAAATGAATCTCCAGCTTTAGGCAATGCAATAGGGATAGAATAATAGGCCCAGGTATCAGAGGTAATATCCAAAGTACCTAGGGTGTCGCAGAATTGCGCACACGTGCGAACCCCGCCAACTAATGGACGTATAGGATTAGGGGGTGGCTGTGGCAAGGTATCATCAGCCACTGCTATCATTTTAAAATTAGAAGCACACCCATTAAATACTTTGGCGAGAAATTTTAATTTGAGTCGCTTAGTAGTATCGTGATAAATAGGTTTTTTTAGTTTGAAATGAAAACCCTCTGTATAGACACTCGCTCCTGATTCCGCATAAATACCCATAAATTGATTGCCTCCATTGATATGAGGGTGCACGCCATAGCTATTAAACTCACATCCTGTTCCTACCACATTGCAATCCGCCCAATAATTATCAATGACATTTCTTCGACAAGTTACTGCACCTGTAGAATTCCAGAGGTCAGCTGTATTGTAGTCAAAAATAGGTTCATAGATAAGGAAGCCATGCCAGAGATTAGGATCATCGGATTCTTCAAATGTGCCATAACAAATATAATTACAGTCGTCATTCGGAATACAAGGAGGCAGTGGTGGATAGGGATAGCGTATGGTGATATAAGTGGCATTGCCCGGCTGTGCAGATGCATTACATTGAGGAAAATAGACGATTCTCACCTCTCCATATTTGAAGTGAGGCTTGGGGGTAAAGGTAAATCCAGTCGTATTAAAGGTCAATGTTCCTTGTGATGTATCTAGTAGCTCCATACGAGGAATAATGGAACTCGAAGGGATGTCATTCGTCAATATCTTTGTGCTAAAGGTGCGAGTGCAAGCTCGCACTGTATCCATGACAATAGTATCATGTCCACCAACGGCGATGCATGGTTCGGTGCAACTGCTATAGGTTTTATAAACATTGCCTTGACTTGCATTATTAGAGATGTTAGCTCCAAAAGCATAGACTCCACTGACTGCCTTTAATTTATATCCTAAATCGCAGAGCGCATAAACCTCATCTTGGTGCGGGTGTCGCTTGATATAGGTTTGACCACTTTGCAAACAAGGTACCATGACATAGTAATTGTTTGGCTTGGCATAGTTGGTATTACAAGTACTTCCTGCACAAGAAAAATTACTCAGATTAATATTTGTATTCCAAGGAGTATCATTATATACATGAATATTAGAAGAGTCTCCAATAAATCGTACGTCATTAGGGCTACTGCATCCAGATGGAAGAGTCGTTGTATTGGTTATTTGCTTGGTGGAGCTAGAATAGGTAAATAGTTTAGAACTACTAGTATTTTTATACAAATAGTTATCATAACGAGCGTAGAGATTATTTCCCCCTCTCGCATTTCCATTTTGCAGAATATTGGAGGATAGCCCCAGCATATGCAGAGCTTGCTGAAGTGTATGCGTATAGAGATCATCTTGATTGCTCGGAATAGAACTCGTATCATTAAAATTAGTGTACCACGTTTTGTTTTTAAAATTGACTATCAATAGACCATGTGTATAATTATAAAAGGAACTATGGAGTTGATTATCCATACCCATGAGATTGGTATAGGCTGATTTTCCATTTTTAATACTCGTATAGATAATATTGTCCATCCAAGCATTTTTTAGATTGTATTTAATAGGTTCAAATGAAGTTCCTACAATGTTCACTCCACTAGGAAGGGATATACCAGAATTTTTAACTGTAATGGACGTATCCGAAGCGACCATGAGATTGATGTAAGGCGCACTGCTACCACTTTGATTTTCTATTAATCGACTGATATCTCTATATACTTCACAAATGACATCTCTATGTGCAGCAAGAGAAAAGCCAGTCCCTGAAACAGGTTCTTGCACAAAATGGAGCTTAAACATACCTGAGGTACAGGAATCTTTAATAGGAAATGGCATAGCGAATGAAACTGTTGACCCGCCTGAACTACCGCCAGAAGTAACTGATGGATTGGTTTTTATGGCTATCTCATTGGGGTGGTATAGATTGCCGAATCTGTCTTTCAATGCCACGTCACCTGATAATTGTTTAAAATTAGTGCGACTTGGTATTTGTTTATTAATCATTTCCTTTTGGGCACATAAATTATTAAACACAACTATCAAGGCTATACATACCAATAGTCTTAGGGTAAGAGATTTTTTCATACTTTATTGATTTAGTTTTCAGGTCAACAATAAAATATAAAGGGTGTGAACCAGCTGCACTGCCACTAAAATACCTTAAAGGGTCTGAAACCTCGCATAACACTTAATAGCAAGCAGAGGACACACCCAGAAGGTGTGGTCTTACTTGCAGTTACCAGTTACGCTTATTTTAATTTCAGACTTATAAGGTATAGTTACGACTTAGTTGAACCGCTTTATATTTTTATTCTGTTAATTCATTTTTTAAGTTTAAATTAATAACAAACTGTCAGCTTCTAATAGCGAACATTTATAAACAAAGATAATTCATTTTGCAAATAAAGGTTAAAAGAAAATTTGGTAATAGTTAGCTGCTTTTTTGAAAATGAATGCCTTAGCCCCGATAGAAGCGGTAGCCCACAGCGACGAAGGAGCGAGGACTACAAGCGGATAGCGGGATGAAGCTCCTAAAAAATTATAAGGCTCTTTCCCACTTCATAATAAAATCATTCATAAAATATCCCTGACCGATATCAAAATCGTCTACATGATCTATTTTAAAGCCCAGCTTGAAATAAAAATTTATGGATTTATAATTACTGCGATTTACGGTTAAAGTAAATGACTGAACCGATGGATATAAACTGCATAGTTGACTAAAAACTTTCGCACCATAGCCCCGACCTTGTATGTCTTGGTCTATATAAAATTTATGAATAAACATATTTTCTTCTCCACTAACTGATAGAAATCCAACGGGCTTCTCAGCCAATACTAAAAGATAGAACTGATGCTTCTTTATGATCATCTGCTCCGTAATGCCCTCAGTCGAATAGATTTTCGCAAGCATATAATCTACTTGTTCTTGACCCACTATAGGTACATAGTGATGATTCCATATTTTCAATGCTAGAGAATATATTATCGGAATATCCTGTATATTAGCTTTTATTAGTTCTATCATTTTATAAAATCAATTGGGTTATAATTAGGAACAAAGTTATAGATCGATTACAATTCGAAAGAAGAGGCTAAGGTGTATGCACTCAAACTAGCACAGCCACTATCTAGCAAACAATGGCCTGCTGAAATCAATGTGGCACCCGTGGTCACTACATCATCTACTAGAAGCACATGCTTGCCTTGTATTTTTTCTTTATTTTCTATCATAAATGCCTGATCTAGATTCTGAAATCTATTTTCTCTATTTAGCTTGGTCTGAGAGGCGGTTTGCTTACTGCGTTTCAAAATATCTATCGCAGATGGTATCTCTAATATTTCACTCATTCCTTCTGCAAAAAATGCCGTTTGATTATATCCACGCAACTGCAATTTAGTTTTATGAAGTGGTATCGGGATGATCAGATCGACCTCTCTTTTAAAACTTTCTTCGTTTCCTGCTATTGCTAGCCGACCTATTTCTTTGGCCAGATGCGTATTCCCATTGTACTTTATCTCCCATAAAATCTGCTGTACCATTTGATTTTCATTATAAAAAAGAAATGATCCTGCTGCACCCAACGGGATAAATGTCCTCAACTTATCTAAGACTATATTGCTCTTAGAAAAATTGAAGTAAGTACGAGGCAGCAATCCGTGACATTCTATGCAGAAAACATGATCTGAACTTAAAATGCGCTTGTGACAGTAAGAACAGGTATTTAGAAAAAAGTCCATATTATTTTTTTCGAATGATATAGACGAAAACAAAAAAACTACAAGCACCTATAGTATTACTTACAGCATCTTCCCATGAAAAAAATCTGCGGATAGGCAGTATTTTCTGAAGCACTTCCATCGCTAATCCATAGAGACCCAAAACCAATGGTAAAATAAATATACGCCATGAAATACTAGACACTGTATCTAAATGACTATAAAACCCAGCGGCTAGAGCGTATGCCATACTGCCATACATAAGAAAATGGACAATTAAATCTGTCCTAGTATATCCAATCTTCGGAAAAGTTTCTAACGGTAACAGTGACAAAATAGCTACCAACATCAACAATGCAGAGAGTAACCACCATTGGTCTCTAATAAAAGTAGGGAATAAATGGTTCTTAACCCACGATAGCTGCGTAATCATCCGCACTAAGAAGGCCTGCTATTTCACTTTCATTTGCCAGTTCGATCTCTACCATCCAGCCTGCGCCATAAGGATCAGTGTTGACTAATTGAGGGTCAGACTCTAATGAATCATTCATGCCCAGTATAGTACCAGTAACAGGCATATAGAGATCAGAAACCGTTTTCACAGCTTCAATCGTTCCGAAAATCTCATTTTGAACTACTTTTTTACCCTGGCTACTAATATCGAGATATACGATATCACCCAATTCTTTTTGTGCGAAATCTGTAATTCCAATTTTAGCTTTATTACCTTCTACAAGTATCCATTCGTGCTCTTTGGTATATTTTAGATTAGCTGGGAAATTCATTTATACTTTATTTTTAGAAATTAAGAAGCAAATTTAACTAGGAATATAGAATTGATGCGAGAAATTATTAACTTCTAGCTTGATTTTTGCCAAGGTATCCTCGTTATCGTGATTTATAAGTGCAGCGTCTATCCATTCTACTATTTTTTCCATATCTATTTCTTTCATTTGACGGGTAGTTATGGCTGGCGTGCCTATCCGAATACCTGAAGTAATAAAGGGAGACTTATCATCAAAGGGAACCATATTCTTATTGACCGTGATGTCTACCTTACCCAAAGTAATTTCCGCCTTTTTTCCCGAGATATTTTTATTTCGAAGATCGATGAGTAGGAGGTGATTATCCGTACCTCCGGATACTAAATGATATCCCCGAGATAATAGCGCTTTTACCATTGCTTGTGCATTAGCTAGAACCTGCTTCTGGTAGGTTATAAATTCTGGAGATAAGGCTTCTCCAAAAGCTACAGCCTTGCCGGCAATTACATGCTCTAAAGGTCCACCCTGTGTGCCTGGAAATACAGCTAAATCTATCAATTCTCCCATAGTGCGGACGGCGCCTTTAGGATTCGTAAGTCCCCATGGGTTATCAAAATCCTTACCTATCATGATGACCCCACCACGCGGACCACGAAGGGTCTTATGAGTAGTAGTAGTGACTATGTGACAATAAGGGATAGGATCAGACATAAGACGCGCTGCTATCAGCCCAGCAGTATGAGATATATCGGCGAGAAGTAAAGCGCCTACCTCATCTGCAATCGCTCTAAACCTAGGGAAATCAAAATCACGTGTGTAAGCAGAGGCTCCGCAAATTATCATTTTGGGTTTGCATTCTATAGCTTTAGCATGGACTTTGTCCATATCTATTCTACCTGTCTCCTTCTCCACCCCATAAAACTCTGCATGATATAGTTTTCCAGAAAAATTGACTGGCGAACCATGAGTTAAGTGTCCTCCGTGAGAAAGATCCAACCCTAAAATAACATCGCCTGGCTTCAGACAAGCTAGCATCACAGCAGCATTCGCCTGTGCCCCCGAGTGTGGCTGCACATTGGCATATTCTGCCCCGAAAAGTTTTTTTAATCTGTCTATCGCTTCCTGCTCCACTTTGTCTACTACAGCGCAGCCTCCATAATATCTGCGACCCGGATAGCCTTCTGCGTATTTATTAGTAAGGCATGAACCAATAGCGCGCATTACATTCTCTGAGGTGTAATTCTCACTAGCTATGAGCTCAATTCCTTCGCGCTGTCTTATGTATTCTTCTTTTATTAAATCTTCGATTAATATGTCGGGCATTTTTTTTACTTTTCAAGCAAATGTACATTAAAATATTTTTGAAACTTTGTTGATTTTGTATGAATGATATTTTCCAAGCCATTCAGGGTTAAATAGAAATTCAAAGATTTTTAATGATATTATTTTACAAAAAAGATAAATAAATCCGAAATTAACTAAAATCTAGCTAAAAATAAGAGGACTAAATAGAATTATAGTCTAGGTTTGAACTAAATTATGGATATTTGAGACTTTATTCAAAAATGAACACCTTGATTAGGCTAAATAAATATAATATCACTCTGCTTTTTGTCCTATGGACAGCATGTGCCCATCTTTCTGCTCAAGACAATACCTTTAATATAGCCGCTATACGTGTAGAAGGACCCGTGACCACAGATAAGGCTATGATAGTAGCTCTCTCAGGTCTCAGTGTAGGCCAGACCATCAATATCCCTGGACAAGAAGTAACCCAAGCCATCAAGCTTCTATGGAAGCAAGGTTTATTTTCCAATATAGATATTCAAGCAGAACGCTATCAAGGCAGGAATGTATTCCTATTGATCAAGCTAGAAGAGAAACCCAGAATAACCAAATATAAAATTTCTGGTGTCAAAAAAGGAGATATAGATGAGCTAAGACCCAAGCTAGAACTTAGAGCAGGATCGATACTCAATGATCAGCTTGAAACTAATATTCAGAATATAGTCAGAAACTATTACAAAGAAAAATCCTTTATTTACCCTAAGGTAATCCTTTCTAGAGACGCAGACTCTTCCATTCCTAATGGTGTAGCTATTCAAATCAAGATAGATAGAGGATATAAGTATGTGGTCAAGGATATTGTATTTATAGACAATGACAAAGCATCAACCTCCACCCTTAAGAAGGCCATGAAGGAAAATAAAACACAGGCTTCAGCACAATTAGGCGAATTATTTAAATTTAAAAAACACCTGTCTAACCCCGGGTGGAATTGGTATGACTATCTAGGATCTTTGACACCGAAAAACATTAAGAATTATATCTCCGAATTCGTGCAACCTAATATATTTACGGGAGCGAAGTATAAGCCTGATGAGTTGAAGCAAGCTGATTTCGCCTCTATAAAAGAACAATATGCTACCCTAGGCTATAGAGATGCTAAAATCGTTTGGGACACGGTGGTAGAGGAATCTCAGCAGAGAGTCAAAATTTTCATAAAAGTAGATGAAGGGAAAAAGTATTATTTCCGCAATATCACTTGGGTAGGTAATACTAAATATCCTGATTCCATATTAACCCAAATTTTAGATATACGCAAAGGAGATCCTTTCGATCAGAAAAAGCTAGACCAACGCTTGCAGCAAAACCCTGAAGGTGGCGACGTGTCTGGACTCTACATGGATGATGGCTATTTGTTTTTCAGAATAGATCCACAGGAAGTAGCGATAGTAGGCGATAGTGTAGACTATCTCATGCGTGTCTATGAGGGCAATCAATCTACTATCAATCAAATCAGTATATCGGGAAATGTCAAAACGAATGAGCATGTGATAAGACGAGAGCTCAAACTCCGACCGGGTGATAAATTCGATCGATCGAAACTGATACGCACACAGCGAGAACTAGCGGCTATGGGTTATTTCAATCCAGAAGGAACTCAGATCATACCGAAACCTAAAGAAGATGGTACAGTAGATATAGACCTTATAGTAGAGGAAAAGCCGAATGATCAACTTTCTCTATCTCTAGGATATGCCAATTTCTTTTATGGACAAGTAGGTATGAATTTCACCAATTTCTCTCTAAGAAATATGTTTAACCTCAAGACATGGAAACCTCTACCATCTGGAGACGGTCAGACGCTAGCTATCAACGTACAGTCGTCTGGTGTGCTAAGTCAGATATTCAACGTATCCTTTACAGAACCATGGCTAGGAGGGAAAAGTCCTACATCACTCACCGTAGCGGGTACGCATAGTAGATTTAATAATCCTATAGGCAATGGAACAAATAGTATATTTATTCGCAACAACCTTTCTGTAGAGGTAGGAAAAAGACTGCGATGGCCAGATGATTATTTTGTAGCCTTCTTCGGTGTAACTATGGAAAACAACATTCTAGAGAATAATAATCAATTCGGCTCTGACTTCTCTACGGGGGTAGTCAATAACCTCTTTGGTCGATTCACTCTATCTAGAAATTCCTTAAACGGCCCTATTGGTCCGCAGATTTACCCCACCACGGGTTCTAATCTGTCCTTCTCCGTGCAGGCTACCTTGCCATATTCCAAGTTATTTAAATCCAGAGATTTGAACTATGAGGATCCAAAACTGACCAATGCAGAGCGATGGAACTGGATAGAATACCATAAATGGAAATTCTCTACCGATATGTATATGCCAATAGCTGGTAATTTAGTGGCGCGTTTTGCTTCTAGATTTGGTACTATCGGATCCTTTAATAGCCGGTATGGCATATCGCCTTTTGAGCGATTCAGAATAGGTGGAGACGGTCTCGTAGCGTGGAATCAATTCGGACAAGAAACCTATGCACTCAGAGGATATGATGATAGAGAAGTGACCATCAATAAAGAAGGTGATTTCTTTCAAGGAGCTACTGTGTTTAATAAATATATCTTCGAACTTCGATACCCTATTATGCTCAATCCGGGCTCCTCTATCTATACCATGCTCTTTGCAGAAGCGGGCAATGGCTGGGAGCGATTCAAAGATTTCGATCCATTCAATGTCAAAAAATCATACGGTATGGGTGTGAGATTCTTCTTACCTATGTTTGGACTCCTCGGATTTGACTATGGCCTAGGAGTAGACAAATTTGTCCCTGAAGGTCTTCGAAATGCTAGCATCTTCGACAAATACGGCAAGTTTAGATTTATCCTGAGCTTCGAGCCGCAGTAGATCTTTAAATTAACAAATCAGAGTTCAAACCCCGCCTCTACTTTAAACGTTACCTCATCCAATGTACTCGGATGTAGTAAAGTCAGTTCTTCTGCATGAAGGTGTAATCTATCGGCTCGTTTACCATAGAGATCATCTCCCAATATAGGCGTATTGAGGCCTTGATGGTGTGCCGCGTGAACTCTCAGCTGGTGCGTGCGTCCGCTAATAGGATAGAAATGAATGAGGGTTTTATTCTCTTGGCGGTCTATGACTTCATAGCGCGTCTGTGCTTCCCTACCAGCATCATAGCAGACTTTTTGTCGGGGTCTATTTTCATAGTCACCTGCAAGAGGCAAATCGATGAGTCCGCGATCACTCTCTACTATTCCATCGAGTACAGCTACATACTTCTTATGAATAGTTCTTTCCAAGAATTGCAGTTGAATATGCTTATGTGCTACTTTATTCTTAGCGAAAAGAATCAGCCCCGATGTAGACATATCGAGTCGATGTACCACCATCAGTTCCTTTAGCTCTGGATAATGAGCCTGTATGCGAGTGTAAATAGAATCCCCTATATTCCTGCCGGGCACGGACAGAAATTCATTGGGTTTATTGATCACAATAATATCATCATCGTCATATACAATGTCTAGCTGAGCTAGTTTGGTAGGATTGTCTTCTAGTGGATTGGGGTCTACATAAAGACCGATGAGCATGTGCGTGAGTATAGGCAGGCACTTGGTTTTACAAGCTGGATAGAAATAACCATGTTTTCTGATTTCAGAGCTAGGAGATTTACCATACCAGAATTCGGCTAAACATATAGGAGTGAAACCATTTAGATAGGAATAATGCAGGAGCTTAGGCGCAGCGCACTCGCCAGCACCAGAGGGAGGTAAATCGCCCTGACTGATAGGAAATATAGCGTGCAAGCTTTTCGTTTGACCTTTAGCATTGAGAAAAGTGTAGTTTTCAAACAACTTATGCTGAAGCGCTATAGACATCTCTTTTCGTTGCTTTTTTAGTGCATTTATTTTGGCTTCGTGATGCTCAATCTTAGTCCTTAGTTCCTCTATTTTATTCTTCCAATGAGCAGCGAGATGCTTGAGTTCATAATGCAAATGTGCACTCTCTCTATCTAGTTCTTTCAGAGCAATTACCCTATCAGGTTCAATAATTAGAGCATTTAATAAGATTCGTTTGGATTCACGAATTTCTTTCGACTGTTTTTTTTTGACTTTAAAGGTTGCTATTTCTCGTTCACTATCTTTGATAGCTTGAACCAACTCTGCTTGCCAAATTATGTATTCAGAAATATTTTCCAGTCCATTCACTTCTAAGTTTAGGAGATGAATTCTTTTTTCTTCAGGCTTATAGAATCCTTCACTAGTGAGCATATCATAAACCGGCGGCACGAATCGATCATAATCATTTTTCTTACCGAGTTTACCCGAAAATGCACTGATATATCCGAGCTGCCCGATAGAATTTCTGACAACTAATACTCCAAACATTTTACCAATTCCACTAGACTCCCCTTTCATACCGAAGGGATGTTTATCCTCAATTTCGCTCTGAATATAATTTTGCAATTCACTCGCTGCTAATATAGCCAATGGCTCCGGAGAGTAATTAAACGGGTAGGTAAATTTCTCTGGAATGACTAGGGAACTTACATCGGCTAGGAAGGGAGTGAAATAGGTCATAAAATTCTAGACTTTCTGCGTTTAGTATACTCTAAGATAAAAAATAGGACGCTCAATATAAACAAGGAACCCATTTGGACATAGTGCAATTGTTTTATCTCAGGTTTATCATAATTAAACTCTACTCTGTTTTTTCCGACCTCTAAAGCGATTTTTGGAAAGAACGAGTCTGGAATTAAGGCTCTTCGCTGACCATTGACAGTGGCCGTCCAGCCGGTGAAATAGTTTTGCAATAGAGTACAGGTATCTCTGACTTTAGAGTTAATATTCGCGCTCATTTGATTCGGTGAAAATCGAGTTAAATCGACCTGCGAAGTTTTATTGGATGTATACATAAATCGATGGCGATCAATATCTAGTATAGACTTCCATTCATAATATTTTTTCAATTTATAATTGTCATATCCTTGAATGGTTGGAGTTTTGATTAGGAAATTTCCATTGATAAGAAAGCTGTCTATATGTCTATTTGAATAGGAACTGTAATTAATTAATTCTTCGGTAGGTATAAAGTCGAAACTTCGATTATACTGAGCATATATTTCCTGAAATCGATATACAGAGAGCTTCCTATTATAAACCAATAATGGCGCCAATACCTTTGTGGTTCCTACTATATCTATAAGAATACAAAAACATAAGACTATTTTTTTAGTTTCATCTGACACAGATTTTTTGAGTGTATATTGAATTGCTAAAAGGGCTGTAGCGGGAAAAATAGTCATGATAAGCGAAAACTCTAATAAGCGATGCCAACTAGGTGTATTTATAGCGAAATAGATTAAAATCACTACAAAAAACAACCCATAAAATGGAAGATAATAGCTGAGGATGTTTGAAAATTTAGCCCATGCCCTATGCTGAACGATATGAGAAACACTAGACAGACTTAACATCAGTAACAATAATTCTGGAACAAAACGAAACAACGCACTATATTGAAAATAGTTCATCAAGGGCACATAATGATAAAGCAGGGTCCTAAACCAAGAATAGTATCCGAGACTGAAGGCAAAAAATAAAATAGATATACTAATCAGCGTCCAGAAATATTTGCGCGGCAAATACCAGCAACCATAAATGAATAAAGGTAGAAATAAAGCGCCTAAATAAGCACTTCGCATAGATAAGTCCGTATTAAATAACCCTGAATCTGATATAATAAATCCAGGATGAATAAGAGTTATAAAACTCCATGGGGAGAATGGATTTCCATTCGCTAATTCGAGACTGACACCTTCCGTGCGTGTGATCTTATCAAAGGTCAGCGCTAATGAATAGAAATAGCCACCACATAATATTGCGAAGATAACTCCCGACCCCAATAAGTAAACTATAGACTTATAATTTTTAGTTTTAAAAAGAAGATAAACCCCTAATCCTAGATACAAGTATAACTGAATAAAACACATGGGTGAATAGCCCCCTAAAAGAGAAAATGCCAACCCAATTCCTAATGGTATCGCAAAGCGACTTTCATTATAAATAATGACTTTATATAAAAAAAATAAGTTCCAAATGAAAAAGCAAAAACTAGTGATAATCCATAAATGCTGCGCATGACCCAGCATAAAGCCTGACAAACCAAGAACGATACTAAACGTAATATTTAGTAAAATGTCTTTATGAAATAGGGAGAAAAATTTATACGCCCCTATAGCAGTGCCAAGATAGACTAGAAAAAACTCGATATGTAAACTGAAAAAACTATACCCTGTAGTATAAGAAAACAACCATATAGGCGGGTAGTGATAGCGACTCACTAGGTCTCCATAAAATGGCGAGCCTAGATGTATATATGGATTCCAGTAAGGGAAAATATCATTTTGAATGCATTGAGAAATATAATTTGAAAAGATAAAAACCTGACTTGCATTGTCAAATTTTAATGCCTTGGTAAAGAAAATGACTTGAAACAATGCTAGCAAAAGTATAACTAGAATAGAACAATAGGGGTGCTTTTCTATTAGCTGGTGTATATTACCTAGATTAAACTTTTTTTTCAATATCAACTAAATAAAGCTATGGAATAGCGCAAAAATAAGGCATTCACCTTTTACAAAGGTCTAATTTTAAATCTAAATCAATCATTAGAAATGATTCATCGCAATCCCTTGGGTGCGGGAGTATCTCAATCAAATAACAAATCAATTGGAATAATCAATATGCGGGTCATGATGACTCCTATAGTCGTATCAGACTCGTAGGAGGTTAAACAGATCTATAGCGCCATGCATTTACTGCGTAAAAGTCCATCGTGTAAATTGGATTAAAACTACTATATTTGTCTATAATTAATTCAAACGAATATGCCCCATTATCATAGACTAGGCTCCGTTCCGCCTAAGCGTCATACACAATTTCGTAAACCAGATGGCAGTCTCTATCAAGAAGAGCTCGTGAGCACGGAAGGGTTTTCCAATAATTATTCGCTGATCTACCATAGCCATCCTCCTACCACTGCTACCAAATATCATGAAGCGTTTTCTGTAGCTCCGCCTATAGTGGAAATAGAGCATTGCAGACCGAGAGCTTTTATGGGCTATAAACATGCACCTGCAGACGATTATCTCAAAGGGAGAAAGCCCCTCATGGTCAATAATGACTGCGAGATCAGCGTTTGTGCCCCTACAAAATCAATGACAACGTATTTCTATAAAAATAGCTCTGCAGACGAATGTATCTTCATCCATGAAGGGGAAGGAACCTTTAAATCCGTCTTTGGAGAATTAGAATTTAAGTATGGTGATTACATTATCGTACCTCGTGGGACTATCTATCAACTGCATTTCAATTCTGAAAATAATAGATTATTGATTGTAGAATCCTTTGGCCCTTATGAGTATCCTAAGCGATATTTATCTAAATACGGTCAACTTATGGAGCATTCTCCATACTATGAGATGGATAT
>CANESS010000010.1 GCA_947441115.1 Saprospirales bacterium
AACTCTCCTGGAAGCGGAGGGAATACATATAAAAGAGGACAAAATTATTCAATTTAAGGAACTATTTTGGGACCCAGTGATCGAATTAATCTAGTTCACTTATCATTTTAGCACATTCAAAATAATATTCCTCTATATTCGTTTTCATTTCATTCTAATAAAAAATACCAAAAAAAATGGATCAACCTAATTTAAGGCCTCTTCATGATTACCAGCTGATAGATTTAGTCAGAATATGGAGCCAATATAAAAAGCAAATATTTTTCTTTACCCTAGCTTGTGGTCTATTATCCATTATCGTTTCTTTGATTTTGCCAGAATACTTTAAATCTAGAACCATACTCTACCCTATCAGTATGACTATGGCAGATAGGAATATGATATTTGGTCAGCAGCAAGGCCAAGCGGAGTTTTCTTATTTTGGGAATAAATATGATGCCAGCAGAATATTACAGGTAGCGAATTCATCAGAGGTCATAGACTATATTATAAATAAATACGATCTCAAAACGCATTATAAATACAAAGCTGATGAAAAATACCTCTTCACGAAGGTCAAAGAGGAATTTCTAGACAACTACCATGCGCTCAAAAATGATAAAGATGCTATAGAAATAACGCTTTTGGATACTGATAAGGAAAAGTGCGCTCAAATGGTAAACGATATCGCTACTAAGATTGATGAAATAGCGACCAAACCAGTTACAGAAGGTAAAACTAAAATTATCAAAATGTTAGAAGTGGAGCTTAAAAATAAAAATAACGAACTCTCCTCAGCTTCTAGTCCTGCTAATAAAGACAATCTAACCTCTGAGATTAAGCAGCTCAGTGAAGCACTGACGCAATACAAAGTATCTAATAATGATAAATTTTCGTCGATTACTATCCTAGAAAAAGCAGCCGCCTCAGAGAAAAAAACAAAACCAGTGCGCTGGCTCATTGTGGCCTTGTCTATTTTGGGAGGTTTTTTCTTTTCACTCCTCACTGCAGTAGTTGTTAATCAAATATCTTATATTCGAAAATCACTATAAGCATTGAATAGCCTTGTGCAGAGCATAAAAACGATCCATGAGCGAGCTATATTATATGGTTTGTTCTTATTTTTCATTCCATTTTTATTAGGAGGTATTTATCTAGAAAAATTTTGGATAGGAGTCATTCCATTTGCGATATTGTTTATATTTATTATTTTTTATCATGTCCGATTTTTGTATTGGACACTTATATTTAGCATTGCATGCTCAGTTACCTTCGATTTTAACAAACGATTGTCTACTGATTTTCCTACAGAATTCATTAGTATAGGACTAACCGCAATTTTCTGGATATTGTGGCTGGTCTACAGACCTAAACAACTTAATTTCTTATGGAATCATAAACTCACCTGGGGATTAGTCATACTATGGATTTGGTCGGTTATCGCATCCCTACAGGCCGTTTATTTTGTCATATCCTTAAAGTATATACTGGCTAAAATATGGTATATTACTTCGTTTTTTATTTTGACATTCTATATGGTTAGGGAATTTAGAGACATCAAAAAATTATTTTGGATGCTTTACATTCCTATTATTCTCACTGCCATTTATAGTTTTGTGAGAACGGTGCTTGGAAATTTTAGCTTTGAATTTACCAACCAATATTCTCTGCCCTTTTATGATAATCATGTCATCTATGCTACTACGATGACCTTGATCTTGCCACTCGTCTATATTGCTAGAAGATGGTATGCCAAAGGCTCTTTACCGCGGGTGCTGCTCAGTGTCTCTATTCCCTTCCTGCTCGTAGCGATTTACTTTTCCTACACCAGAGCCTGTTATCTCGCCATTGTAGGCGGCTTAGTCTTGGTATTTCTATTAAAAATTAAGAAATTAGTGCTAGGTTATATCCTAGCCGTCATGGTCATCATCAGCGTTTTATTCGTTTTTTCTTATGATTATTTTTATCTAAGACTAGCTCCTGACTATAATACTACAGTGATGCACGATGAGTTTAAAGACCATTTGATCTCCACATTTTATGGCAAAGATGCCTCTAGTATGGAGCGGCTCAATATGTGGATCAGTGTATTTAGAATGTATCAAGAACGTCCTGTAGTAGGTTATGGCCCCAATAATTTCCCTAGTACCTACAAACCATACTCGGTGATGTACTTTAAAACATGGGTAAGCGATAATCCCTTACAATTGTCCTGTCATAACTATTTCTGGCTACTATTGGCTGAGCAGGGACTTGTAGGTCTCGCATTATTTGTCATTTTCATCGGTCTGGTGCTCTATTATATTCAGAAGGTTTATAATTTTTCTTCCTCACCTTACATTCGTTCCTTTATGATAGCTCTCACAGCTATTGTAGGTATTTTTATAGTCATATTATTTTTTAATGATTTGATAGAAACGAGTAAAAACGGGTCTTTATTTTTCATCTTTCTTGCACTTCTTGTCAGATTACAATCTCTATCAAAAGAAAATGAACCCGAACCCAACCTGTTTTTTTGAATCAATTCTTTACCGGAATTCGGAGTTCCCTCTTCTGAGACTTCACTTTCAGCGCATTTCAGAACTAGCGGATCATTTAAAGCTAAATTTAGATTTTGACATCGATAGTTTGAAATCAAGATTAGAAGCAGCTTTATATCAAAAAGAAGAGGAACAGAAGCTACGATTACAATTCGAAATTAGAGAATCAACTCTAGCAATAGATATAATTGAAACTAAACCTACACACCCATTCCACTTTAATATTTATCCATCGATAGCATTGGTTACCTATACAGACTATACCAAGCCTATAGATAAATTAGGTCAATGGAAACAATACAATAAGGCACTTTATGAAGACTCCATATCTTTTGCGCAGCAATTTTCCGCCTCTCAATCCATCATCTTAAATAAACACAGAGAAATAGTTGAAACTTCGCTCTCAAATTTTTTTTATATCATAAAAGGTAAGCTCTTCACCCCTCCGCTAAGTTCAGGTGCTGTCAATGGTGTTTTTAGAAGATTTCTTATCCAAAATATAGCTATAGAAGAAAAGACCTTGTGTTTAAATGAATTGAATCATATAGAGGCTTGCTTTATATCTAGTGCTATTCGCGGTATAGTGCCTGTTTATAGTATAGATGGGAGGAGGTATTCTATCGAGGAGATTGAACAACTAAGGGCTCAAACAAATAAAGCACTATCTCACACATAATCAAGGACTTGCATTATAATGACGAAATAAATTTTTTCCTGTATATTTGCTCTCCTATTGAAATATCAGGACTCTGTAGTCAACTATTTCCACTAAAGGTCTGATTTCCTGTAAAATAAAAATAACAAAAGAAAAAAGTATAATAAAATGAAAATTATTTCCACCATTCAAAAAAGAGCTTACATCATCTTCGGGGTTATTGGCTTCTGTATAATAGCCTTCTTATATCAGGACATCAGTCCTAACCTCAGCAATATGGCCGCTAGAGATAATTATATAGGTAAGATAAACGGAGAGACTTTAGAATATGATGATTATAGAAAAGAGTACGACAAGAGAGAAACTGAGATGAAAGCACAAAAAGGTGGCCAAGCCTTGACGGAAGAAGAATCTAACCAACTAAGAGATCAGATATTCTCGCAGTTTATCAAGAAAAACACAATAACAAAAATGTTATCTGATTTAGGTATAACGATTTCTGACAAGGAAATTATAGAAATAACTAGAGGTCAAAATATAGACCCAGCATTTATGCAGATACCAGCTTTTAAAAATCAAATGGGACAGTTTGACCCTATGGCTTTAGAGAATTTTCTCAAGACGATTAATCAAGACGAACCAGGCACTCCTCCGGGTACCAGACTAAGACAGTGGAATGCTTTTGCGGAAGAAATCCTTGAGAATAGAAAAGTAAATAAATTTAATCAAATAGTAGAAAATGCGCTCTATGTACCCAAGTGGCAAAGCGATTATGACATTAAGCTATTCGGCACGAGTACTGACATAAAATATGTGGCAGTGCCATACAGTACTATAGATGTAGAAAAAATAAAATGTGAAAAAAGTGAGCTTGAAGAATACTTTGATAAGAATAAGTATAAATTTACAGCACTGGTTCCTACCGTGCAGGTAGCTGTAGCTTCCTTTGATCTCAAGCCATCCCTTAATGACTCAGCGCAGATTTTCACCAAAATTAATGCGCGAATAGAGGAAATGAGGACAGCTACAAACGACACCTCATTTTTCAGAGCCTATGGTGATAATGGTGGATATAATACTAATTTCTACTCTGCTGATCAGCTAGGAGATAACCCACGTATTTCTGAAATGTTTGCTGCAGCGCCACGTGCTATAGTAGGTCCTTATATTGACAAGGATAATGTAAAAGCATTTAAAGTGCTCAGTAAGAAAAATATAGCGGACTCTGTACTAGTAAAAACTATCACTATATCATTTCAAGATGTCAAAACACAAGAGGCTCAAATGCAGCGATATAAACTCATAGACAGTATATTTAAAATGGTAGATACATTAAATATGGATTTCGATCAAATAGCAGCAAAATACTCTGCGGATAGAGGTCAAAGTCCTCCTACAGTATTGGCTAGAGCGGATAAAAGTCTCAACCCAGAGATATTTTGGCACGGAGCTACCACCAGACATTTCAAAACCATAGCAGAAAAAGAAGGTGCAATTAAAATAGTCAAGGTTATAAATTTCCCTGCAAGAATACCTGCAGTGCAGATAGGTGAAATATCCATGCCATATGTTCCTTCTAATGAAACTCAGCAGGCTATATTGAGCAAAGCTATGCAGTTTATCCAGAAATGCACGAACGCCAAGCAAATTGAAAAAGTAGCGAAAAATAACCCTGATGTGAAATTCAAAACGACCTATGTAAATAAAGAAACTAAAACCCTAGAAGGAACCGAAGGTAATCCTAAAGAAGCTATTCGATGGGCATTTAATTCTAAGAGTGGTGAGGTATCGAGCATGATTCAAATAGGTAATAATTATGTCTACTGTGGAAATCTAGGATCTAGATCTAGAGAAGACATCAAGCTAGAAGATATTGAAGCAGAAATAACTCCTATGGTGCGAAATGAGAAAGCATTTAAAATGATAGCCGCCAAAATGAGTGGTAAAACTCTAGAGGAGATTGCTGCTAAAAACAAAGTCTCTGTAGATACCTCTATGAATTTTAGTTATGGCAAGTCTGCACTAGGTGCTATGCCCGAGCCGGCTGTAGTAACGGTAGCATCTGGTCTGAAGGCAAACCAACTATCAAAACCTATCAAAGGAACTGGGGCTGTGTTTTGCATCATGACTACGAAGGTCAATCCTTCCAGCATGGGACCAGCAGAAGAACTACAAACCAAGACTCAACTAAACCAAGGATTTAAAGAAGTAAGAGGACTATTTGAAGCCATTCTCAATAGGTTCCACATGGATGACAATAGAATCAACGTATTCTAATTTTCTAATAACAGATTTAAAAAAGGCTATCCATTGGGTAGCCTTTTTTTATGAAGAAATGCTTAGTATATTTTTGGGTTAGCTATATTAAGGACAATGGCTAAAATCAGTATAATTTCTATGAAGCAAAGGTTAGCGAAGAGATTGCAAGGTTATAGGTCAACGTATGAAGTGTGAGTGAATAGCATATTATTTTTGATTTACCGCTATCGAATTCTTAGCTCTCAGAGCAGGGAAAATAGATGCCAAGGCAGAAACAGTGAAAATAATGCCTAAGATATAGGCTATGTCCGAGCCGTAAATCATCACAGGATAGAACTGCACCACGAAAGTACCTGAACCTGGCATGCTGACTATGCCGAAAGTGAATTGAACTGCACATATGACTAACCCAAAAATCAAGCCAATAATACCTCCTAGTAGTCCTTGGAAGATACCATAGAACATATAGAGAGAGAAAATCTGATTAGACTTAAGACCTAAATAATGAAGCATTCGAATATCTTCCTCTTTCTCTATGATATGCATGGTCAGTGAACCTATAAAATTGAAGGACAAAATAGCTAATACAAATACCAAAATAAACAAGGTCACTAATTTTTCTATCTGTGATATTTTGTAGAAAGTCTCGTTAAGTTCCCGCTTATTTTTGACATAAAAACCATCGCCTACTATACCTTTAATATCTTCTTTGGTAGATTTGATAGATGGATTTTTTGTTTTGAGTTCTAATGCGGTGACTTGATTCTCACTTGCTGATTTTAGATATTGTACGAAAGATAATGGAGCGATGATGTACTTATCATCATAGTCTTGGTATACACTAAATATTCCACCTGGTGTAATGTAAGACCTATCGAAATTATCTATCATTGAGCCCCCAGCAGATGATGACTTAGGACTAAATATCTCTATTTGCTCGAATTGATTATTCAGATTGACATTCAGTTTCTGCGCCAATCCCAGCCCTACTATGGCAAAACTATATTCATCATTTTCCAAAACAGTATCACCGGCTATAATATAATCTTTGACTTCATTTGTTTGAAAATAAGACGCATCTACACCCTTCATTGTGGCTAGAATATCTTTGCCCATATACTTCACATAGACCTTGTCTTCATATACCAAGGATATAGCCGCTATATTAGGGTGAGCTTTTAATTGCTTATAAAGTTCCTCTGATGGCTCGAATTGTTTATTTTTTTTAGGGCTAACGGTAAGATCGGGCTGAAAACTTTCTTGTAGACTCATCGAAAGATTTTCAAAGCCATTGAAGGTAGACAGGATAATGATAAGTGCTCCAGAACCACAAGCCATAGCAAACATGGTAATAAGGCTCAATAAATTGATTGCTTGTTTTTTATTTTTAAAAAACAAATATCTAGAAGCTATATAGAGGAGTAATTTCACATGAATAATTTAAACTAGTATTGATTATTAGGTTTGGTCCATTTGTTGGCTTTATCCCAGAATAAAACGATAACCATTTCTAGTACTAAAAATAAAAGGGCTAATAACACCCAAAGCTTCCACAAATTTATACCTGTAATGGATTTTAAATTATTTAGATAGCTCGCATTTCCGTTATCTACCTCTAGATTTTTATATCCCAAAGCGTCCTTCAGTTCACCTGCATCTAAAAATTCCATTCGGCTCTCCCCTCGCTGATGATTGAGGGCTAACTGGTATAAAGTCTTACCTTCCGAATTTTCTACTTTATAAAATCCACTTTCAGTTATAGATTCATGAAGTTGACAGTGCAGTTGATTCCCTATTTTACGTTGCGGAGGAATGACTTTGATATTTTTCCCAGTAATGCTATAAACCCGATCTGTGTTCTTCTCAGACATAGGAAAGATAAGAGACGAACTAGATCTTAGAAAATAAGAATTTAGTTGAAACCTAGCCGCAGCTGCCCCCATCTTATACATAAGAGGAGCAAATATAGAACTGTAGACGAAATCTGACTGCGATGGCGCTATAGACCCAGTAAATAAATAGAGACTACCTTCACCTAGTCGACTATAGCGTAAGAGAAATGGCGCTCCATTATCATAAGAGATAAGAACCTCCTTCGCGCGCTTAGAATAACCACTCAATCCATAATAAAAGGAAAAACTAGGAAGGTCAGATAGCTTATCTAGCTGAGAGAATACATCCTTAAGAATAGGGTCCTGCAGGTTAAATTGTTTTATTCGCACCGATTTATGCTCATAGGCCGATATAGGCTGCAGTCCAAGAGTATTCATCGCAGATTTATAGGAATTAATTGATACCACTGAAGGTAGGAAAATGGCTATATTTTTGTTGCCTTTTAACCATTCATTTATTTTTTCTGCTTGATTTAGCTGAGCTAATTGATTTAAAATAATAAGGTTCGAATTTTTTACTTCTTCTATGGATAAATCAATATTTTGAAAATTATGAACTTCAAAATTATCATCTGCCTTTAAAGCATTTACAATAAATTTCTGATCCACATCTCCATTGATCATGGATATATAAGGCTTAGATGCTATATAAAATGAAAAGAAATATTCATTATCGAAAGAGATGGAAGGGTCTGAAATACTGAGTTTTAAATACTGCCAATCTTTTGAAACTACCTTCATCGTCAAGGTATCAGTTAGGGAAAACTGATTACCCCATACTATTTCTTTTCTAGTCTTTACGACGTCGTTGAGCATCAAAGTCACTAAAGATTTATCTGTCTTATCGTCTCTAGATTTATGTATCTTATAAATTATTTTTATATCTTCATTTAGTTTGATAACTGGCGAAAAAATAAAAGCAGAGTCGATATAAATATTTCGCTTTTCACTGTGTTTGATAGATATGCACGTGAGCGGAAAATCTTCTATTTGATTGATCTTATCGAATTGATTTTTCTGAAAATCGCTCAGCCAATAGAATACCTTACGATCTGAAGCATTACTTTGTGTTGTTTTAATTTGTTTTTCCCAGATTTCATTGGCTGTCTTTCGATTAGAGCTAATTTGAATCGAACGAATGGCCTCCTTAGCTTCTGAATATGGCAGCAGCTGCAATTGATTCCCAATGAAATCATTCGTTAATACTTGATACATTCCTTGGTTCTCGGTCAATTTTATGATGTCTAACGCTTTCTGCTTGACATCTTCTATAGCCCTTAGTTGCCCGGCAGGGGCTTCCATACTATAGGAATTATCTATATAAATACTTATTATTGGCTGTCCGCTAACTTGTCCTGGCTGCTTATTATTAAATAAAGGCTGCACGAATGCCAGAATAATGAAGAGCATAGCGAACATTCGAGCAGCTAATAACAAACGCTTCTTGAGCTTAGATGTTTTTTGGGTTTCACTCAGTATAGATCTCAGTAGATTCGTATTAGAGAAGTATTCTTTTTTATACTTTCTAAGATTGAATAAATGCACAATAACTGGAATAACCAGAAGCAGTAAAGCCCATAAAAAAGAAGGGTGAACCAAATTTATTAGTTTTAAGTTGTGAGTTAGAAGTGTTAAGTTATGGCCATTCACTTAACATTTAAAATTTAAACTATACTGAAGAAGGAGGTCCGCCTCCCTGAAAGGTATTAGGGTAAACTGGAGGAGTATCACTATCCTTGATTCTACCGAAACTATCTTCATATCGCTTCACATTATCTTGGAGCGCACGCAGAAATCGTTTGGCATTCTCTGGCGCCATAATAACTCTAGATCGCACAAAGGCCTTAGGCGTATTAGGGGTGAGCTGAATGAAGTCTGTAACAAACTCTGTAGGTGAGTGAGAAATAATAGCTAGATTGGAATAGACACCATAGGCCATATCTTGTGATATGTCTATTTCTATTTGCTGCTGATTTGGATCTTCCATGGTATAAAATATTTCTTCAATAATAATTAAATTCTAGTCAAACCCTCTGCTTTTTTGGCTTCATATTCCTCTCTTGATATCAGTTGGCTTTCGGAAAAGGGCTTTCAACTTTAGAAGGGCTGCTGGGGTATTATCGTCAATTTCTGTCAACATAAACTATATTATCAAGAAGATTAGGTGTAATTATTTTGGAAGTAGAAAATTGAATCCAGAAGATTTATTGACAAATCTCAGTCAGTTTTAGTTTAAATTTGGACTACCTCACGCCAGCACCATTTGGCACGTCGCCTAGCGGTGATACAAAAGCCAAACCCTCGCCATTATCTGCAAAGAGAATCATGCCTTTGCTCTCTATTCCTTTTATTTTTCTAGGGGCTAGATTAACTAAAACTTGGATGCGCTTATTGACC
The DNA here is from genome assembly GCA_947441115.1 of Saprospirales bacterium. Taxonomy (GTDB): domain Bacteria; phylum Bacteroidota; class Bacteroidia; order Chitinophagales; family JADJOU01; genus CHPMRC01. The sequence continues at coordinate 9,723 of CANESS010000010.1, forward strand.
ACATCTTCTACACTAAATACATGGGCTATGCCAGATACTATCGTTCGCACTTCGTAGCCTAAATCTACGCTCAACTTCATCAGCTTATCTGTCCCCTCTACTCTCTCTGCGGTCAAGATAGTTCCTATGCGTATATCCATTTTTGAAAAATCATCAAAGCTGATTAATTTTTCTTCTGGTTTTTCTACTGTTTGATTTTCCATTACTTCCACTTTATGTGTTTTAGCGTATAAATAATCGATTTGTTTTTGAATGACATTATCTTCCATTTTTGAGAAAAGATGAAAGGAGTCCTTAATGACACTGCCTATTGGCACCATTTGTAAATCGCCAATTCTATCCCAAGAAATCTCGCCTTGCATATTCAATTTGTCCCATAATACACGGGCAGTGATAGGCAGAAAAGGTTCTATCAAGATGGCAAAATTAGCTATGATTTGAAAACAGTCATAAAGCACGATTCCAGCCTCCTCAGGATTAGTTTTGACAACTTTCCAAGGTTCTTTTTCTGTCAATATTTTATTGCCATGGCGGGCTAATAAGATAGCTTCTACCAGAGCCTCTCTAAATGAATAATTCTCAATAGCCGCGGATACTTTTGATTTTCGCTCTAGAATAAATTCTTTTAACTGACTGCAATCCGCGGCTTTAGGGACTTTTCCGTCATAAAATTTATGAGTCAATACAAATACTCGATTGACCATATTCCCTACTATGGCCACCAATTCAGAATTGACCTTTAGTTGAAAATCTTTCCATGAAAAGTCCGCATCTTTATTTTCTGGCAAATTAGAAATGAGCGCATAGCGAAGCTCGTCTACCTTATCTGGAAATGCTTCTAGATATTCATACATCTCCAGACTCCATCGCCTGCTGGTGCTCATCTTCTGTCCCTCTAAATTAAGAAATTCATTGGCTGGCACATCTTCTGGTAAAATATAGTCCCCTGCTGCCTTGAGCATAATGGGGAAAATTATACAATGAAAAACAATATTATCTTTTCCTACGAAGTGAACCAACTTCGTATTCGCATCTTTCCAATAAGGCTCCCAAGATATTCCCTTATCCATTGCCCATTGCTTAGTTGCCGATATATAACCTATAGGCGCATCGAACCAAACATAAAGAATTTTTCCCTCGGCATTTTCTATTGGCACTGGGACACCCCAATCTCCATCTCTAGTCATCGATCTAGCCTGCAGTCCACCATCTATCCAGCTCTTAGCTTGTCCATATGTATTAGCCTTCCATTGTCCTTTCTTACCCTCTACAAGCCATTCTTTCAGCCATGACTCATAGTCTCCCAATTTGAAATACCAGTTTTTTGTTTCTTTTTTTACAGGTATATTTCCCGTCACAACAGAAATAGGGCGAATAAGATCTGTAGGGTCTAGTGACTTACCGCAGCTTTCACATTGGTCTCCGAAAGCTTTGTCGCTTCCACAGTTTGGACAGGTGCCTTGTATATATCTATCTGCTAAAAAACTATTGGTTTCTTCGTCATAATATTGCTCTATCAGTTTTTCTTCAAATAATCCTTTATTATAGAAATCTAAGAAAAATTCTTGTGCGGTATCAAAATGCAATTTTTCTGTGGTGCGATGATAAATATCAAACGATATCCCTAACTTAGCAAAGCATTCTTGAGATAGGGCATGGTACTTATCTACAAGTTCTCTAGGACTAATTTTTTCCTTTAAGGCCTGCATGGTGATGGCTGTGCCGAGCTCATCACTGCCGCAGATAAAAACAACATCTCTTTTTTGTAATCGCAAGTACCGCACATAAATATCCGCGGGCAAATATGCTCCTGCCAAATGACCTATATGCTTAGGTCCATTGACATAAGGCAATGCTGCTGTGACTGTGTATCGTTTAATATCCTTCATAAAGTAACAAAAATAGTAGTAATAAAAAAAATAGCCCCGGAATGTTCGGAGCTATTCATTATTGGTTGACTAAAAACTACTTTATTTTTGGCCCGCTTTTAAACCAGGGTGGGGTGAAGGAGGGTTATTAGCACCGCTCTCACCTTCTTGTGCATTTCTGAACATTACCGCTCTATCTGCATCAGCATCGCCAGTACCTTCTAAATTATATCGAACTATAAAACGATCTCTAGATACACCGAATCTTTCTTCTATATAATTAGCTACTTCCATAGCTCTATTATAAGATAATTGTTCGTTATACTTACCGTTTTTATTATTTCTATCGTTGATACCATTTATGACCAATTTCATATCAGGACACTTTTGCATCTTCTCGCCTATGGACTGAAGAGCTACTGCACTATTAGAATTTAATCTATACTTATCTTTTTCAAACGTAACTGATGGTAAAGTAACTTCTGAACAATCTCCTGCAGGTTTAGCAGGTTTAGTTTGTGTGGCAGGTGCTTTAGTAATATCTGCACAACATGCTGGAGGTGGAACTTTTGCTACACCTTGATTATCTACAGGGTAACCTGATGGGGAATAAGGTTCTTTATCATCACAGTCTATCAAGCCATCTTTATCGCTATCCAACATGACTCCTTTGGTATCTACAGGGCACCCTTCTCTAGAAGATGGCTCTTGATCTAAGATATTAGGAACACCATCACCATCATCATCTGCAAATGCAGCATTGATTTCTTTTCTAGGATTCATCTCAGCCAGTTTCTTTTGTAACTCTTCATTAGGATTTCTCCAATAAAGCGGAGCCTCATTTCCTTTGCCTAGATTATAATTTAATTTAACTGTAGTCTGATGAACCATATCATTCATCTGGCTATAAGAAGGAGACGTTTGGAAATTATTCGCAAAACGCTCACCATCTAAATAATCATCAAAGACATAAAATATTCTATGCTCTAAAGATGCACTAAATCTATTCGTTAGTTTTCTATTAACACTAGCTCCAAAGGCTGCAGCTGGAACTATAGCATAGCCCCCGATAGTTGACTTACCTCCATTATTCGCCGATGAATTTGACTCATATTTGCCATCCATCATATTGTCCATTGCCTCCGCAACTAGTCTTTTAGCTCTCTGATCTCCAGTAAAATTATTTGGACTCTGACCTAGTCCTGAATTGTAGACTTGTAACAATTGGTTCCAGTTATATTGCTGTCCAGTTGCATCATTTTGTCTATCAAGATTGGTTTGGTATAAGAAAATTGCAGGACCAGCGAAAAGATCTAAGGTCCATTTTGGATTCATCTTTTTCATACCTGAATTACCTACAGTTAAAACCTGGTCCCAAGATAAAGAATGAGAATGCATCTGAGAAGAAACAAACCATACGTTATTATTTGGAGTAGTTGATAGCCCATTGACTACTGCTGTATAGTGTGGTCTAAAGTCAGCCATAGTGGCTATACCCAAGTTATACTGCCATCTCCAAGAGAAATTATTAGAAAGTGCTTTTCTAATATGAATTCCGAAAGTTGAGTTGTTAAGATCTAATTTTACTCTAGAGCTGACATCTCCCCAGACATAATTCAATCCACCAGAAATACCAATTTCCCAAGGATTAGTGTTTGAACTTGACGTTGATATTTTTTTCTTAGGGGCTGCAGCTTGCGCTGCCTCTGATGTAGCTGTAATAGTTTCTGTTTTTTTATCTTGTGCACTTATGTTAAAGCCAATCAGAACAAGAACTAAAAGCAATAAATTTTTATTCATATAAATATACATTTTTTAACGATGAGTACAAAGTTATAGTTTTTTTGAAAATAGCTGGTTTTTTTTTACATTTCTTTGATTTTACCTTGGTTTATTTTCTGTTCAAGAATAGAATTGTAGTCATTATACTGTTTTTCTATGAATTTTCTTGGGGTTTTATAAATAACTCCCATAGCTACAGGCAAATCATGATATTCCCCTTGGCCCAATTGACTTAGTACGTGAGCCTTGAATTTAGATGTTTCGTCATGAATCCACCATTGAGCCTGATCCAAGGATGCGGCTTCTACCTTTTTTACCTCCATACGATCTAGAAGTATTGTCCATTCGTTATTTTCACCAAATAGTAAGGGCTCGCCATGTTTCAAGCGCAATACTTTTTCTGCTTGATTCTTCTTTTCGATGATAGGGTCAAAAATACCGTCATTAAAAATAGGACAATTCTGCAGGATTTCTATCAAAGCTGCGCCCTGATGAAACTGGGCTTCCTGCATATAGCCTTGGATAAAAGCAGCATCTCTATCGAAGGTTCTGCAAATAAAGCCTGCTCCTGTATTTAAAGCTAAATTTAAGGCATTTAGGGCTGTTTCCTCACTACCTCTAGGAGAAGATTTGGAAAACTGCCCTAGCTCTGACGTTGGAGAATATTGGCCTTTGGTAAGGCCATATATATGATTATTGAAAAGTAAAATACTTAGATTAATATCTCTTCTAAATAAATGCAAATAATGATTTCCACCAATAGAGAGGGCGTCACCATCCCCAGTGATAATCCATACATTGATTTCAGGCCTGGCGAGTTTCACCCCAGTAGCTATAGGAAGTGCTCTGCCATGTATGGTATGAAATCCATAAGTATTCATATAGTATGGTAATCTAGAGGCGCATCCTATACCAGATACGACGACAGTATCCTCTGGCTTGACCCCCGTCTTGGCTAAGGCTGACTGAAAATGCTTTAGGATAGCATGATCCCCGCAGCCAGGGCACCACCTGATTTCATTTTGATTGCTAAAATCACGTGCACTCAGACTGTTCATATCTATTTTCGCTTGAAGAATTAGGAATAATGGCGGTTTTGGCCTTTGGACAATTACACCCTTTCTTTAGCAAGCCGCAACTAGTAAGCGAAGCCACAGAGACCCCTAGAAAGAAAATGAAAAACCGTAGTTTGTGCATAGATTATTTTTTATTTATTATGCGGTATTATAAATCATCTTTGGACCGAGGCCGCAATGCAGATTTCCATACAAAATTAGTCAAAAAACGATTGGACTCCGTGATTTCTTTTACAGGATAGAAAATAGCTTTAGGATTTTTATAAAATACCACCTCCTTGGGTTTACTAGTATCGTAAATCATTTTCAAACTATAGCTCTCACTGCTATTTAGACCTAGATAGCCTTTGCCCTCCTCTTTTCCATAGTAAATAGACTTAGAATTGCCAAAGGCAAATAAATAGTCCATCTTGCCATCTCTGAAGAAAAAGTGGCTAGAATCGCTGCTCACTTGGTTGTAATGACCCTTGACTTCTTCTTCTTGAGCCATAAATGAATTGCCATAAACATTAATACGTTTTGGCTTCTTATTTATTAAGTAGATAAATAATTTTAATCCCGACAACTGGCTTTGTGATTGCCATAGAAATGCATTTTTAGTAATACAAATTGTAGAATCTATTGTTTTATAAATCAGAGTGTCACCCGCCGCCTGAAAATCATCATTAAATAGCTTTACATTGCTAATAGCTTTCATGACTCGTTCATTTTTCGAAGTAGCTTGATTAATCAAAATATCTCCTCTAACAAATGTTGGCTTATTATCACTTGACTCCATAATGAGAATAGGTCTTTTATATGCTATCATATCCTTATTTTCATTATACATATAGGCCGAGTCACCAAATAAATGAGTCTTGGCTGCCGTATCATGGTATTCAAATGTCTTATAGATATAGCTTTCCCCATTTTTTTTATCGTAGAAAATAGAATCGGTGAGTAACCAACTAGGAGGATTGTAGATATATGTACCTCTGCCAAAGCTAGATTGATTTTTTTCTTCATCATGCCACCCCGCATTGCACCATATGAATCCACTATCATTTTCTATTTTAGTGCTAGTCTTGAAAATACTTCTCTTCTCTTTTGTATTATACATTAGAGAGTCGGATTCTAATTTATATTTAGGATGATTTACCTTGACGTTTTGTCGAAATAAGATTAAATTTTCCTTAGTATAAAAGGTCCCTGTCTGCGAAGTGATTTCCGACTCGCCATTTATCAATTTACCTCCAGTTAAATATTGTCCTACATCATTATTTAGATCATAGGTAATATCTTCTGCGTAGAGCTTGGATTTCTTATCGATGAATATAACATTGCCGCGAATGATAGCAACTTTTTGAAGACTGAGATAATTCAATTTATCTCCATAAACTTTTGCTCCACTTTTTTTCCGAATGATAACATGTCCGAAAGCATCAATATTATTGTTGGGGTATATAACAGCTGAATCACAGTCAATATAATTCAGCCTATGTTTTAATTTCACATTGCCAACTAAAATTTTAAGTTGTTCCCCATTGACTGTCTCCATGGTGCCCTGCACAGTTGGAGGAAGGATTTCCACTTCATATAATTCCTGAGAAAATAGCTCTGTAGAAAATAAGAGAGTACTAAAAAAAATGAGATAGCTAAGACGCTTGGCCTTCATAGGTACTACTTCTTAGCTCCGAAAATTGAAAATCCAACATAGCGTCTAGGATTCGCCTTGAAATCAATCATTAACTCATTCGCATTTTGTACGGTCGTGTTTAAATTATTATAGAGTAAAGGGTCTTTCATCAATTTACCCATACTCCCTTGTCCTTGATTTATATCTGACAATAAGATATTCATCTCATTGACTGATTTATTTAGATTCTGCATCATACCAGTAATATCTGATTGATTTGCCTTGCCTGTTAACTCACGAATATTCGAAATAGTCGCATTGATATCGTCTTGTTTTTTAGCGAGAGAGGTTGAAATACGCTCAAAATTAACCATGGTCTGATGAATAGGTTTTTGATTATTCTCTATCATTCTATTCATATTAGCCAATGTAATATTTATGGTGGCTAATGTAGCATTCATTTGATCTACCGTGATATAGACATTTTCTTTTTGTCCTCGATCAAATAAGGAGTTTACATTATGTAATAAGGAGTCAGATGACTTAGCTAAAGGGCCAATTTCACTGGATAGTGATTGCAGTATTCCGTTTTCAGGAAGACCCATTATTGTTTCCATTTCACGGATTACCTCATTAGAATTTCCTAGATGTAAGACTAAACCCATATTGCCCATAATACTCGTACTAGTTATCTGTATTTTAGAATCCTTGGGAATCTTTAATTCCTTATCGGCGGTGAAGATCACTCGAACGTCCTTAGGATGAGTTAAATCCGTAAATTCAATTTTATCCACCGTACCCACAACAACCCCACTCAAATAGACGTGGTCTGATTTCTTAACCTTATCTACATTATGAAAGATGGCGCAATATTTTGGATTACCGCTTTGCAGCAAAGTGCCCTTCATAAATAGATAAGCGACTATGAATAAAATAACGGAAAGAAAGGTAAGTAAAGCTACTTTTATATCTTTATTGAATGCCACGATAATTTGATTAATCTTAGTTTATTGGGGTTTTCGTACCTAGAAGGAATAAAATTAATCGTTATTTCACTATACTATCTAAATAAAAGCAATGAAAGAGCTAAATTCTATCTAAAAAATAATAAACTACTCAATACCGAAAGGAACATTGACTCTATAGTCTATATCATATTTAGGATCTCTACCACTAGGAGAAAGAAGCTTAAATTCTACTCGTCTATTTTTTGCTCTACCCGCAGGATCATCTTCTCCAGATGGAGTAGTATTTGGGGCAATAGGAACTAATTCGCTATATCCTCTCATAATAATTCGCTCTGGAGCTAAGCCTTTTTCTAATAAATATTCAGCCGCAGCCTTACATCGTCTTTCTGAAAGAGCTTGGTTATAGACCTCTGTACCTCGTCCGTCGGTATGCCCATCTATTTTTAGGAATACATTCGGGAAAATTTTCATTAAAGATAAAACGCTATCAAGAATAGTAAAATATTCTGGCCGTACAACTGATTTATCAAATGCATAATAGACATTTTCTACTACATAGCGCTTCTTCTCGATTGGATCTAAATAAAAGGTCTTATATATTGTATCGTTTTTAAATAGAAGTTTAGGAGTAGAAAATGAGTCAATACCCGGATAATAACCTTCTTTCAATCCATTCACTCTGTATGATTTACCCGCATTGACCTTTACCATAAAATGACTATCCTTTTCTGTCACCGCACGTGTGACTAATTTGCCATCCTTATCTATCATCAATGCGTCTACACCATTTAATGGCTTCTTAGTATCTATATCCGCAGAAGAGACATAAATAGATTTGACCCAAATATTGTATTCAGCCTTGCGCACACTCCAAATGTCATCGCAGCAGGTATAGCCTCTTGGAGATTTCGATCCGTTTCTATTAGATACAAAGTAACCCTCATCATTCTCATCCAACTTAAAGTAAAGATCATCAACTGAAGAGTTAATTGGAAATTTCATATTGATTACTTTATCCCATTTTCCAATTACACCATTAACTTTGAAGATGTCATGTCCACCTACACTTGGGTAGCCATTAGAAGAGAAATATAAAGTTTTATCTTTTTTCTGATAAAAAGGGGTAACATCGTCTCCAAACGTATTTATCTGCGTTAGATTAACTGGTTCACCAAATTTACCTATACTACCTTTAGATGCCTTTGTATTCGTTTTTTTCTCAGTCGGAGCTGCAGTCGCACTGCCATCATTAATTTTTGAAGCCCAAATGTCCATTCCTCCTTTACCATTGAGTCTATCACTAACATATAGCAGGTACTTAGCGCCTGAGCCATCATCATATAACGCAGGCTGTGTATTCGTAGTTCCCTTTTCGTTTAGTTTAGTCAATTCAGTTGGCACCCATACACCCTCTTTTTTTTCTGCCATCCAAAGTTTACACTTCATATTAAGTTTTCTATCTTCGGCACACTGCGTGTAGTATATTGTCTTTCCCGCTTCATCTATAAATCCATTGCCTATATGCACTTCAGGCTTATTAATTTCCTGAGGCAATAGCTCAGGACGAGCAAAAATATTCTTATCTCGGTCCAATTTGGAAAATACTATTTTAGAAGTATAATCTCTACCTTCATACTTCAGCCTAGTGACATTTAATGCTGTATCAGATATCAAAGATGAGTAGATTAAGTTATCATTTTTCAATGGCTGAGGAGCATACTCTTGCAAATATCCATTGATTTGCTTTACATTCTCTACGGCTATTTTTGGATCTTTTATATTTCTAGTTTCAATTGCTAATTCTGCACCTTTTATTTCGTTCTCCACTATACTCATAGAAAGTGTAGATTTTTTATTGGCGCGCACATAATTTAATTCATCTAAGGCATCTTTGTATTTCATGTTTGCCTTCATACATAGTGCCAGTCTTATGTCAGCGTCTTTATCATACTTTTTATCTAAATCCAATAATTTTCTGGTATACTCTTCTGCAGCTACATAATCTCTTAGTTTGAAATTTAATTCAGATAATTTCTGCAAGACACATTTATTGGTTGGTTTTTTTGCGTGAGCCATTTTATAATACTCTACAGCATTGACATAGCTTCCGTCATTTTCCAGTAATGTAGCATATCTCAACATTTTTCCATAGGATAAATTCTTATACTTCACCAAGTCTTGATTCAACTGGTTAGGCTTAGATTTCTCCGTATTTCTAGCTGAAGGGGTAGTCCTGTTTTGAGAGGAAACTTGAAATACAAAACTGAATAGAGCTATAAATAAGACTATTCTTGGGATACAGTGCATAATTCTCTTATAGTTTATATTTAGGTTTAATATCTAGGGTTTAGAATAAAGTCATCCTCCAGTAAAGGAGGAGCTACTTTTGGTTTGCCTGTAAATATAATACTTATTTCAAAAGTGTTCGTAATTCCATTTAAATATTTCGAACTTCCGGCCTTCGAAAGAGATACGTTAGCATCATAAGAGCCCATAATTTGAAGTTTGTTCATTTTCATGCCGAATTTCGGAATCACAGATTCTATGTTCCCATCATTGGTTCTGAACCAAATACCCATAATGATACTATTCCCATAAGTCCCTCCTTTTATTAGTTTATAAGAAAAGTTTGTTCCCATAACAAAATTGGTAGATACCGCCTGAAAAGATCCATAAAAACCCGGGAGCAACTTCATACGTTCCGTCATGTCAAAATCTAGTAATGTATAGGCTTTATAAGATCTAGGTACTTGCAATCCTTGAATGCCCGACTGAGTAAAACGCTGTGGCGTTTGAATCAAATTATTTGAAGCTAAACCTATATCTGCCGTGAGATAATAAAGATCCCACTTAAAATTTACTCCTGCGTTGAAGTCAAAATAAGAATTACTTGGCTCCAAAAACTGAGAACCGGTTACCCACCTTGGGTCATTTGGATTCAGTTGCGTTAAATTATAAAGGCCTTGGCCACCAAAACTTAAAATATTATCTCCCATTATAAAAGAATAAGACATAGATAAATTTCCTTGAGTCGTGGAGAATATTCCGCCTCCAGCTACATCTTGCATGATATAGAGTCCAACTCCGAATCGACGCTTCATTAATGATAAATCGACGCCTCCAGATCGTGTTTCATATAAAAATTTGCCATCTGCTCCTGATAAGCCAGACCATTGATTTCTGGCATGAGCATTCAGTCTAAACAAGTCCTCACCTATCTGACCAGTAAAGGCAGGATTTAAAAACATTGGAGCATTATAGAATTGGCTATAATGTAAATTATTTTGGGAATGAAGTATTGAAATACTCCATCCCCAAATTAATATTAGACTCCAATAAATTTTACTCTTCATCACCTGACCAGCGTCACTATTATTTTATCATATTTTGTTTGTTTATCCTTTCGTGCTTCATTGAGTTCATAAGAAATAAAAGACACGTAGACTCCTACTGGCTGATACTCTCCATTGAATTTTCCATCCCATGGTTTTTTAGCATCATCATGAAGAAGTTGACCATATCTATTATATATTTTAAACTCTTTAAACTCTATCACTCCCTGCACTCGGGGATAAAAATAATCATTTATTCCATCTCCATCGGGTGTAAATATATTTACAGTGTCCATTTGATTTTTCAAGGTCTTAAATCGAACGACTTCATTTTCTACACAAGGTTCCTTTGGAGGCATATAATTAGAATCTGTAACTGTCATTACTAGAACATATTCAATATCTCCAGTATCTCTGGCGATAGCTATAGGACTCAGACTATCTTTAAATCTCAACTTATTAATTGTATCCGATGTTGGAATCCATTTATAAGTAATATTTGTAGCAGTAATCAGCAAATGTTCTCCTTGAATTTTATTCTCTTCGCCTATATAGATTACTTCTCTATCGGGCTTAGCACGAACCTGACCACACTTAGAATCAATAAAAATAGATCCCGTATCCTTACAGCCATTAGGCTTTATGGCTTCTACCACATAGAGGCCTGATACATTTGGCGCAGTATAAATCACCTGACTTCGCTGACCAGAGCTCCAGAGATATCCTTTATACCGCTTACCCTCAGGATTGGCATCTAGGGTGATAACCTCATCGCAGCAGACAGCTTGATTTTTTCCTAAGAGGATTCTACCTGCAGTATCATTCACTACAAGAGCCCTAGCTTCTTTTTGACAACCATTGATATCCCTTACTACCCTATATAATCCTGGAGTATAGACATCGAGATAAGGTAACTTTCTGCCATCAGGGTACCACGTATATTGGGCTTTAGAATCAAAAGGCACTGGCTGTAAGGTTATCTTCTGATTATTGCTCATACATATAGTATCATCGATTAACTTAAAGTCTGGATTGGATATAACCGAAACCGTGGCACTGTCCCTCATGTGCATTAAACAACCATACTGATCTCTAGGATTTACAAGAAAATAAATTCCCGGTTGATTTACTTTGATATATGGGGTTGTAGCACCTGTATTCCATATAGGATTTGCTATATCATCTCCTTGGTTATAGCCTACTAGAGCAGAATCTCCTTCGCATATAGTAGCCAATAGATTTAATAAGCTTGCTGTATCTTTTTTTCGAAGTATAATCCACTTGTCGAGAGAGGTATTCGTACAGGCGCCTGAATCTATAATCATGCTATAAGCGCCCGGAGTGGCTACTTTAAGACTATAGCCAGTATCAATAATTTGTCCAGCGAATTTCCACCTTGGTTTCTTATATCCCACATTATTGGGGATAGATAATAAGACGGAGTCTCCAGGACAAATAAGAGCTGCAGCGCCAAGGTCTGGCATGGTCTTAAGCTTCTGAATATCAACCCAAATACTATCAATGTTGTAACAGTTTGGATTATTAGCGCTTCTCACTTTAACATAATGATAACCTGGATTTGGCGGACGAATTATCTGGATAGGACTTGTATAATCGGCTTTTACCTTGCCAAACTGAGTAGTATCCCACTCATAAGTGTACAAATTTTGATTCATACCCAATACTCCCGCAGATACAGTAACAGACTGACCTTCACAGGCCACAGCAATAGGAGGATCAAATGTAATAGTTGGACGATCTACAATGGAATTCATGGTATCTCGAACACGACAAATCACTTTATTCTTACCATAGGTAGTATCTACATAATCTAGGATAGTATAGTATTTGGTTGTGAATTGATTGTAAATAATAGGGTTCGGAACTAATGTATTACTGATAAAATCGAATGGAGCCCAAAATATCTCCCGTGGAATTGGAGGTGGGGTTCGTGTAGCTTTACATATCGTGAACTCAATATTAGGTCTCACTAAATCTAAAGCACCTGTTAGAAAATTACAACCAAATACTTCCGCCTGGGTACCTGCAGTCCGTGCTGACTGACTAAGGCATCTTCGCCTAGTCTGTGTAGTGGCTCTCACTCGCTCCGATCTATAGTCATAGCCAGTGAAATTGTCAAAACAAATATCTATAATGATCCCAGATTTTCCATCCCAAGCATACTCCTTCCCTTTATCGAGTGCAAAACGGTTCCAACCGAATACAGTAGTTATCTCTTCTCTATAAAAGACCTCTTCAAAGGTAGCTAAGGACTCAAAGTTAGAATTAACAAAAGAATCTTGGCTATTTGGCGCACATTTCATACGTATAGCAAAGTTTAGCATCTTATTGGTATTGACGAAAGGTTGTACAATTTCGAATGCTAATTCCCTAATATATCCGGGCTTCATACCAAGTATATTCTTTAATTCAGAAAATGGATATAAAATCTGAATTCTCTTGTCCGTAATTAACGTACCTACACCGCCAGCGCCCCCGCCAAATGGAGAAGGACCTACATTACCTGCACCGTCTGTAGTAGTAGCGTTTCCTATTCTCGGGAAAAAAATCGAATCTCTCACTCTACAGGAATCTTCTTCTTTATTACCATATCCGCCTGTTACACCATTACCAGTATTGTTGGGATCAACGATAGGCTTAGAACATAAAGCCCCAGAAACTATTGGTCCACAATTTAGATTGAGTGGTCTCGGCGCTAGAACTCTTCTTTCAGTAGATGTGTGAACAGTATCACCTGGACATTTAGTCGCTAGCTTTGGAGTCACTTTTACTTTATAATTCGTATCAATTTGAGCGAGAACAAAGGCAGAATCACTACATGCACCATTGGTCATTTTTACATTATAGTATACTGGGTAGAAAGAAACAATGGATGGCTGGAGCGATTTAAATGGGTTGCCGCCTGACTTTGACACTAAATTAGAAACATATGGAATATTTCTCTCGCCATCGTAGTAGGTAAAAGGTTTTTGATTCCAATCTAATTGTATGTTTTCCAACAATTCAGAATACTTAAATTTAATATTATGTCGAGAATTTGAAGTGACTACGCCACTTGTTTCAAAAGTACCTGCACTAATACCATATTTGCCTATAATGGAAACATAGTTGGTCAAATTATCGAGGTAAGCAGGAGAAGTCGCTACTGGATTATTACATGGCTTATTACATGACGTCCATACTTCAAAATAAAGATTGGATTTTCCATCCCATACGAAGTCTGCTATATCAAAGTCATTCCATCCGACAGAAAGTGATTTATTGGAGGCGGAGAACATTTTCCGCATTGAGAACGTGTCTTCAAACTGGCCATTTTGCAGGTCAAACCGATCTGTACAGCGCATCCATATATCAACATTATTATATATATTTGGATCATTGACTCCATCTATATAGAAAGCCAATTCTTTTACGATTCCTGGTTTCATACCTAAAACACAAAGTTCGGTGCCTTTATATAGCAGTGCGGTTCTACCTCGATCTATCGTAGCACTTGCTGTGAAAACTTTCGGAGTAGGATTTGTATTGGACTGAGTACCTGGATAGGCAAAGGTAAGATTACTATTGACCTTCTCCTTTGAAAACTCTACCCTAGGGCTACATATAGAAGTAGTCAATAGAACGTTAAATACATTGATGGTATCGCCTGGACATGCATATTGTCTATCCGTCAAGAATTGACCTCTTGGTTTAATACCACTCATAGTCAATTCTACACTCACTGGGTATATACAGGTATCTTGAGAAATAACATAGCATATATAGGTGTTGTCCTTTTTTACCAATCGTATATCAGCCGCATTGGAAAGGAAACTAGGAGTCACATCGTATTCTGAATTTAATGATTGCCAATCATACATACAAGTCAAAGCAGCACTGGCAGATAAGCCACCTACTTCTAGCTGCCCTTTTGCATTAAAGCAACTATCTGGTAATTTCGACTGCAAAGTAGGCGTTATCGGTGACTTACTAATTAAGAGTATCGTGTCTCGGTTATTACAATACTGATTCGTCACCATTTCTACTACATAATTTGAAGTAGGATCAGTCTGAGCTGGATCCCAATTATCCGCATTTGGTTCGGAATTTTCAGGTGTTCCAGTAGCGGATGTTCCTTTATAAGATCTCCATGCTATAATCGCATCATTGTCTACGGCTGCCGCAGATAGCACTATAGGAAGTGGACTGCCGCAATGAAATGCTCTTCTCGATCTAGGGTCTAAAGAAAATATAGCTTTCGTTCCCTGCGGAGTGAAGTTCAAATATGCCCAATCAATGCGGTTTCTCTTATTTATGCGCACTCTATACACTACCGATCTACTCAAAATATATCCGTTCACACAGTCTCGAATCTGGAAGATAACTGGGTAAATACCCGGTGGAGTATTCGCTGGTATATTCCAATTTAAAGTACCTATAGCTGTATCAAATGTAGGAAAGGTATTGTTTATATATTGTGAAGAAATATACCCTCCCGTATTTAAAATACCATTGGAAAGTTCCCCTGTAATCACAAGAGCCGCATTCGGCAAGTTAGTGAGAGAAAAAGCTCGAACACTAAACTTAACATTAGTGCCATCACAGGCTTCTATCAAATCTGTTCTACCCGGCACTAAGGCGCAGTTCTGAAAATTATGCGCTGAACCAGGAATGAAGAAGGATGCTTCAGTTAATGAATTATCAGCCTCACACTCCTCGTCAGCTATCACAGTAATTGTAAAATCTCTATATACTTTTCCAGCGATCACTCCTGACCTAGGGTCCGTCTCCGTGATTTTTACAGCAGCCTTATACTTTCCTACACCAGTTTTAGGTGCGCCCGGCGGCAGCATGGTGATATCTAGTTCTCCGGTAGCTGGATCCATGATATATGTGGATGCTGATCCTAAAGGATTGTTCTCATTATAGATTCCTGCAAAGTTTAGATACTCTATGCTTCTATCTGGCTGACCGCATGCCGGGTCCCCGAAACAAGCCGCCTTCATAGGAGTAGACGGCTGGAAAGCTAAGGTATGACCATCATCGTCAAAATAGCCGAGATTAAAGAGCCGTTGTCTATTCTCACAGATGAATATGAATGGCGTACCTGCCGAGTTAGGCGTGGTATTTGCACAATATTTTTGAATAGGTGGATTTCCTCCAGGAAAAAAACCACAAGGGATAGCATTGCTATATTCTGCTTCGATATAAAAGTAAGATTCAGTGGCATCTTGACCAAATGTTCTCATATTAATACCCGCTATTCTTACAGAAAAGGGACTAGGAGGATTCATGCCACGAGGCACCCCAAAACCTGTAGGAGGAGCCTGTATTTGACTCAAAGCGCATTTCCTGGAGGGCGTTCCTCCATATTTCTGGGTGTACCAATCCATGGTAGTAGTGAGGGCAGCATTACTATACATCATACCGATCACCCAGTCATCTGCATTGTAGGGAAGGACGACTGTATCGGTAAATACTTCGGTCCTATAGCCGATTCGGGCAGAGGTAGCCGTCTCACATTTGGTATCAAAATTGTTATAGGGGCATATCGGAGTCGCATACTTATCAGATAAATCGGATCTGAACCAACAAGCAAATTTTAAGAACTCGCACTTAGACTTGCTGTAGAGCATACCTATCATAGTATCTGTCACAGAGGGGAAAGTATAAGCCGTACCAGGATTGGCCTCACAATCACGGTAGTAGATGAGACGTATCTCTACCGTATCTCTAGTATTAGGGTCGGTTTTAGCGGCTACATTGAGGGGGCGCACTTTGAGCTCTGCTCCAGCCAGGAATAGCGAGGTCTTTCGCGGACCACTCCCCCAGCCTCCACCTCCACCTCCACCCATAGCGAAGATTCCAGAAAATAAACTGAGAAAGAGCAGCAATGCGCTGATTTTAAAGTAGATTGTTTTCATAGAGTCTGTTTTGAGGTTAACGGGATGCGTTTAGCATTGCGAAAAGGATTCGCGCGTTTTAGTATAGAATTTTGTTGCAATTTCATAAAATTACATTTCATTATTGATGGGTAAAGATACACAAAAATTAGTTTACTCTTAAAAATAATTAAAGCTTTATGGATTGCCAATTGTTAATTTGTTGTAATTCTATCATTTAGAAGTAAAGCCGCTTGATTAAAATCTAATGTTAATACCCTTGTAGATTATTAACAAAGCTTGCTCTTTGGATTCACTATAAAATAAAAAAAATCCTGTACATTTGCTCATACACAATTACACTATTTTAATATTAATCAACTTATGAAATTTGCTCAACGTCACATCGGTATTTCTCCTAATGAATTGAATGAACTCTTAAATGAAATCAAGGTAAAAAATATAGATGAACTCATATCAGAGACCGTACCTGCCAAGCTTCTCAGTCCAGGAAGACTGCAAATCGGGGAGGCTATGTCTGAGCAGGAGTATCTTATTCATATAAAAGAAATAGGGAAGAAAAATAAGGTATTTAAAACCTATATAGGTATGGGGTACAACGATACCATCACACCGTCAGTAATCTTACGCAATGTTTTTGAAAATCCAGGATGGTATACCCAATACACGCCTTATCAGGCAGAAATAGCCCAGGGTAGATTAGAGTCTCTTCTCAACTATCAAACCATGATCATAGACTTGACCGGTCTACCTATAGCCAATGCTTCACTTTTGGATGAATCTACTGCTGGGGGCGAGGTGATGACCATGTTTCATGCAGCTAAAAACAAGACGTCCACTACGAGTAATATCTTCTTTGTAGACGATTCTGTATTTCCACAGACCAAAGCTGTCATCAAAACAAAGGCAGAACTACTCGGAATAGTCATTGAGGAAGGCGATGCACTTACTCATTCATTCAATGAAAATTACTTTGCTGTTTTAGTTCAAAATCCAAGACTGAATGGTGATTTGAAAGACTATACCTATAAATTTAGCGAATTAAAATCCAAAGGAATTTATACGGCGGTAGTGGCCGATATTATGTCATTACTCCTTGTCAAATCACCTGGAGAGATGGGTGCAGACTGCGCGATAGGTAGCTCTCAGCGATTTGGTGTGCCAATTGGTTTTGGGGGTCCGTATGCGGCTTTCTTTGCTACTACAGACGAATTTAAACGCAGTATACCTGGAAGAATCATCGGTGTATCTAAAGACCGAAGAGGTAAAAACGCCCTTAGGATGGCCCTCCAGACGAGAGAGCAGCATATCCGAAGAGAAAAAGCTACCTCGAACATATGTACAGCACAGGCATTATTGTCCAATATGGCTGCCATGTATGCCATTTATCATGGTCCTGATAATCTAAAAGCCATAGCTAAAAAAATTCATTCACAGGCATGTATATTAAAGGCAGTAGCCTCAGAATTAGGAATTGAGGTGACGAATCAATCTGCTATTTTTGATACTATTTCACTCAGCGTGAAGGATAGTTCGAAGCTAAAAGCCATAGCTGAGCGAAATGAAATAAATTTCTACTTTGAAGGAGATATCGTTCGGATTTCTATCCATGAAAATACGAGTCAAAAGGATTTACAACGTATAATTCAGGTATTGGAGGAGTTTACAGGAAAAAAATCAACTAGTAATTATTCAGAAGTGAATATAGATAGTCTATTCGCTAGAGAATCTCAAATACTCACACATCCTATCTTTCATACATATCATACCGAAACGAAAATGATGCGTTATATTAAGAGCCTGGAGGATAAAGATTTGTCTTTGACTAAATCTATGATACCACTTGGTAGCTGTACTATGAAGCTCAATGCTGCTACAGAATTGATGCCACTCAGTTGGGAGTATTTCAGTTCTATCCATCCATTCGTACCTCAAGAGCAGGCTGCTGGTTATTATGAAATGCTACATACACTCGAAAAAGACCTGGCCCATATTACAGGATTCGCAGCCACATCATTACAGCCAAATTCTGGAGCGCAGGGCGAATATGCTGGGCTCATGGTCATAAGAGATTATCAAAAATCTCTAGGTCAGGGACATAGAAATGTTTGTATTATACCTAGTTCGGCTCATGGTACTAACCCAGCGAGTGCAGTGCTAGCAGGTCTACAAGTAGTAGTATCTCCATCTGATGAAAATGGAAATATAAACTTAGACGATCTTCGCGCCAAAGCATTGGAGCATAAAGACAATTTGTGCGCACTCATGGTTACCTACCCTTCTACACATGGTATATTTGAAGAGAGCATCATGGAAGTATGTAAAATTATACACGATCATGGTGGACAGGTATATATGGATGGTGCCAATATGAATGCTCAGGTAGGATTGACCAGTCCAGGATTTATAGGAGCAGACGTCTGTCACTTAAATCTTCATAAAACCTTTGCCATACCTCATGGCGGTGGTGGTCCAGGTGTTGGTCCTATATGCGTAGCTAGCCATCTAGCTCCATTTTTACCTACCCATCCTCTAGTAAAAACTGGGGGTGATAAAGCTAGCCAAACTATATCTGGTGCTCCTTATGGCTCTGCTAGTATATGTTTAATTTCCTATGCTTATATTAAAATGCTAGGCTCAGAAGGACTAAGACAAGCTACAGAATATGCTATTCTAAATGCTAATTATATAAAAACTAAGCTAGAAAAGTATTATGAAGTACTATATACTGGTGATCATGGTCGTATAGCGCATGAATTAATCATAGACTTCAGACCGTTTAAGCACACACTAGGTGTAGAGGTAGAAGATGTGGCCAAACGATTAATGGATTATGGTCTGCATGCACCTACCGTTTCTTTCCCGGTAGCAGGCACACTGATGATAGAGCCTACGGAGAGCGAAGATAAAAAAGAGATAGATCGATTAATAGATGCGTTGGTGGCTATTCGTGGTGAAATAACGGAGATAGAAAACGGAGTTTATCCAAAAGATAACAATCCACTGAAAAATGCTCCCCATACGGCCGAGGAAGCACTTTGTGATGAATGGAAATTTCCATACAGCAGAGAGTTAGCGCTCTATCCACTTCCTAGTATAAAACAAAATAAATTCTGGGTGAGCGTGAGTAAAGTAGATAGCAGCTATGGAGATAGAAACTTAGTATGTAGTTGTCTACCAATTGAAAACTATATGTAGAAAAAATAAACTCTTATGCCCAAAATAAGCAAAAAAGGTGAGCTCATGCCACCAAGCCCGATAAGAAAATTAGTCCCATTCGCCACAGAAGCTAAGAAGCGAGGGGTTAAAGTGATTCATCTGAATATAGGGCAGCCAGATATTGAGACTCCTCATGTGGTGCGGGATGCTATAAAGAATTTTGATTATAAGGTACTCTCTTATCTCAACAGTGAGGGTAGTGAAAAATATAGGCTCAAATTAGTAGATTATTATAAATCTGTAGGTGCCGATATCACAGCCTCCGAAATCATAGAAACTACCGGTGGTAGTGAGGCTTTGCTTTTTGGATTTATGTCTGTGATGGATCCAGATGATGAGATCATCATTCCAGAACCTTTCTATGCCAATTACAATGGATTTGCTACCGCAGGGAATATCAAGGTCGTTCCGATTACTTCATCTATCGAAACTGGTTTTGCCTTGCCTAGTATTGATGAGTTTGAAAAAAAAATCACTCCAAAAACCAAAGCTATACTCATTTGTAATCCTAACAATCCTACTGGATATTTGTATTCAAAAGAAGAGCTAGACTTATTAAAGGAAATCGTGCTGAAGCATGATTTATTTTTGTTTGCGGATGAGGTATATCGAGAATTCGTCTATGATGGAAAGACCCACACCTCTATTCTAGCTATGCCCGAATTAGCTAATCACGCTATAGTAGTAGATAGTATCTCTAAGAGATACTCTGCCTGCGGTGCGAGACTAGGAGCCCTCATTACAAAAAACAAAGATGTTTTATCTACTGTATTGAAATTCGCTCAAGCCCGATTGAGCAGCCCTACATATAGTGAAGTAGCGGCAGAAGCCGCATTAGAAACTCCTGCTAGCTATTTTGAAGCCGTGAATAAGGAATATATTGCTCGTAGAAATCTCCTAGTAGATTTATTAAATAAAATAGAGGGAGTTCAGTGCCCGCTGCCAGGGGGTGCATTCTACGCAATGGCTCAACTGCCAGTGAAGGATACAGATCATTTTTGCCAATGGATGTTGGAGAAATTTTCTTACAACGGTTCCACCGTCATGATGGCTCCGGCCGCAGGATTTTACGCTACCGCAGGGCTAGGAAAGAATGAAGTGAGAATAGCCTATGTGTTGGAATTATCTGAAATCAGAAAAGCTACTGAATGCCTAAAAAACGGTTTAGAGGCCTACAAAAAGGAACAAGCAATAACTAATAAGTAATAGTTAATAATTTTGATAAATTTTATGCTTAAAAAACTCTTTACCCTTATAATTGTTTCTTTTATTAAACTATCTATTTTTGCACAATGCGCTATGTGTAAAGCTGGAGCAGAGCAATCGCTAGAAAGAGGATCCACAGCTGTTCATTGGATAAATTATGCCATTATTTTTTTAATGAGTATTCCGCTTATTCTCATTTTCAGCTTATATATGCTTCATAAGCAAAATCAAAAGAAAAACCAAAATGAGATTTCATCTTAAGCGATTTTAATAAAGCGGTTTAAATTCTATTGTCTTGCTAAAAACCTTTTCAATTCTTATGCTATCTATTGTTTTCCACCAGACAGAACACAAAAAATCGAACGAATGGGAAACAAAAATCAATGAATCGAATTATCAGGTCTTTGTCAGGGAATCTGATATATCTGACATTAAAGAGATTAAAATTATTCATAATTTTAAAGGCAATTTTAAAAAATTGGCACTAGCCCTAAATGACATAGAAACCAATAAAAAATTATTTAGTAGCTGCTCAGAAGCAAGGCTATTAAAACGAATTGATGCGCAGTCTAGTTATCAATATTTTTACTTCAAAATGCCTCTGACTATTTCTGATCGGGATATTGTCTCTAAAGTCACTATAAAAAACTCTGATACGACCTACTCTTTAGGAACTAGTTCTACTGATGGGAAAATGGTTGTACTCAAATCAAAAGTCATTCGTATGACACAAGCCAATACCTCATGGCAGTTTAAGAAAATGAACTCTGGGGATATCCATATGGAATATTATGCATCTGCTGACCCGAAGGGTAAAATTCCAAAATGGCTGGTAAATGCATTTGCTATTCGAGAAGCTCGCATTAGTATAGATATATTGAAAAAAATGATTCGATAGCTGTATTCCTGTTATTTTTCTAGTAGACAAATGGTATTAACTCCTATTTAGCATAAATACCTGAAATAAGTTCGATTTTGCAGATATAAAATAGAGCCCTCAAAAATGAGGGCTCTATGTACACGATAAAGTAGAATCAAACGTAGATAGTATTATTACAGGAATCAATATTATAATTGACTAGAACAGACAGCCGTCAACATCCCATAATTTCAGGTTAATTTCTCATAGATTTAATTAATTTATTGGCAAGGGCTGTTATACGCCTTGAAATCAGTCACCATTTTTGAACCAATCCCTAAAATTTTCTCATTCGAAGGAACAGGACTATTGTTTGGTCCAATTTTTATATAAACTGGCACAAAATTTCCTGATAATGTGAGATGTTGCGTAGTGGTTTTATACCATTTATTGGCAGCTGGAGTAAAAGAATCGACATATC
>CANESS010000011.1 GCA_947441115.1 Saprospirales bacterium
ACCCTATCTGGAGAGCACTGAACAGACTTCGAGACCTGGAAATTCTTCTCCCTAGGCAGCAGAAAGCCTACCACTATGAATGCAAGAATAAAAAGTGCAAATAAGGAGAGTGATGTCTTCCATAAAGAACCCATAATTTTCTGTTTTCAGCAAATGTACAATTGTTTCTATTAAATGAAAGAAGGAGGTTAATTAAAAAATATAAATAATTGTAAAATAGATAATTAAACCTTTTTGATATAATTTTTATCCTAAATTTAAGTTTTAAACAAAAACTTCTTAGAAAAATCATATATTTGTCCATATTAATTTATAACTAAAATATCCATATGTTAAGATTTCTTTTATGTCTACTATTAGTTTTAGGCTTGACATCTACCTCTTATTCTCAAAATGGTAAAACGAACCCAGCTAATGCTCCAAAGCTAGACCAGAAAAAAATGGCCAAGGCCAATACGATGATAGCTCAGGCTATGAAGGAAAAAGATAAAGGTAAGCAAGGTGAACTTATAAACAATGCTTTAGAACTTTATCGCGATATGAAGATGTTGAAAGAAGGAAATATAGCGGTTGGAGACGCTTTCTATAATAAAGGTGATTTAAAAACAGCTGATAGATTTTACGCCAAAGGAGGTAAGGAGAATAAAACAGAAATGAAAGATAAGATAGGCAAAGCTTATCTTGAAGATGCATTTAAAGAATCTGACCCTAAGCTTCAGAAAAAAGCTTTTGAGAATGCATTTAAAGCATTATCTAAGGCTTATACACCTGCAGAAGCGAATAGAATGATAGGAAATGAATTTTTTGATATGGGAATGGATTATTATCCGCAAGCACTAAGTTATTATGAAAAAGCAGGCTATAACGAAGGAATCTATCTCATCGGAGATCTCTACGCTGCTAAGCCTGAAAATATAGAACAAGGCGTGGCTACTTATATTATGCTGAAAGAAAGAGAAGGTTACAAAAAAGCAGGAGATTTATATTACAATAGAGGTGATTTGGTCAAAGCAATGGAATACTACGCTACAGGTGGAGTCATAGAGGGATATCAAAAATTTGCTACAGAGCTAAAAAAGGCAGATAAGATGAAAGAATATATCCAGGTGGTAGAAATTATTACAGATACATTGAGAAAACGCAATGACATGGACGCTATTAGTGAATATGCGGTTCAGGCAGAGCGCGATAATAATTATACTTTAGCTTCCAGCCTCTATGCTAAACTTGGTAACACTAAGTTGGAAAAACAATATGCAGCCTATAATCACATGATGGGTTTAGAAGTAATACTAGCTAAGGATATCTTCAATTCTAATGGAAATGAAGATATAGCAGAAGATATAGATAGAAATATCAAAGCGTTAACTGATATGCAACAAAGTTTATTCGTGCTTAAAGAATTAGAGAAAAGTGTACCTAAAGTGGCATCTAAAGTGAATACTAATACTGGTATATTGGAATATGATAAGAATGATTTAAAACTAAGAAGCCAGCACTATGCTAATCCAGCAACTCAGAAATCTATAGCAGATGTGGTGTATGGCGTAGGTGCAAACTACGCTAAATTGAAGTGTCAAAATGCTAAATTACAAGGATTAACAAGAGAAGCTATGTTGAAATTCAGACCTGTAAAGAATATTCTGGATAATTATGATTTCACAAAGAAAATCATACCTATTAATATTACACCAGCAGCTGTTACTTTCTAGTTCGTAGTCAATTCTCTTCTGGTGAAAATTCATGATTTTCTAGAAAGAGTCCAGTTTAATACTAACCCCAACTTTAAAAAATGGCTCGATGTTTCATCGAGTCATTTTTCATTAACACAAGATTCTACTGAGCATTACGTCGCTATAAGAAGGATTTATCGACACGCCAAGGAGGTATTTTTAGAGTCTGGAAGGCACCTAGTCTTTGTTTCGTCTGGTCATTATTTTACTAATTCACAGGGAGAAAAGATTCCAATTTTTCTACTGCCAGTTCATTTGAATATCCAGTCTAAAGAAAAAAGTATTTCTTGGTCCAGATTGAATGATACGTTTATATTAAATGCAGAGTTGAATCAAGGACAAGCTGAGTTGGCTAAAGCAGAAATAGAAGCCTGGCTGGAGCTGACTCATCTTAGATATAGCAAAGATGCTCTTGCGCTATACTTTGATTTAGGTCATAATGCATACATTCATAGAGATTTGCAGACAATAAAGAGGGAAAAATGGTCTAGTTCGGCCCTAGATTCACTATGGAATGATACTATTTTCCAGAATCAAAATAACCGCAATCCTCCTGATTTTCTATGTCTAACACACAGTTTGGCTATGGATGATAGCCAGGCCAAAGCTATTCAAAGAGCGAGAGAAGGCTCTTGTCTTATAGTGGGCCCTCCAGGTACAGGTAAAAGTCAGACGATTATCAATCTAGCGATTCAGGAAGTATTAGATGGTAAAAAAGTAGCTATAATTTCTCAGAAAAAAGCTGCATTGGATGTTATACTTCAGCGTTTGAATCATCTAAGTTTAGACTCTTTATATTTGAATTTAGTAGATGAACAAGCTAGTTTTAATTTGTTTTCATCTACTGAGCAGTCTATTGAATTTTATCTTTCAGATAGGACAAAGGAATCTATAGAGACATTTAACTTGACCTATTTCAAATATTGTGTGCGAATAATAGCAGACTATTTTGAAGCTAGAGATAAAAAGGTACACTTAAAAAATAGCACTGAGAAGTCGGATTTATCAATTGCTTTTCAGCATCCAATTTTTGATTTTATCTATCCTCATGCCAAGCTTCTAAAAATAGAACCAACAGATCTTCTAATGAGGTGGAGAGAACTTCAACGAATGTTGAATAATCAGCCAATACTATCGGGATATAAACTAGAATTTATAAAATCTCTCGAACAACCACTGCGACTATTATCTACTATTAACTTAGTAGAATTAAGAAAACTTCTAAAGAAGAAAAAGATAAATCCTGCATTGAAAGCATTAGAGCTAAAAAAAAAATCTACTCTCCTAACTAAGCCAAAAGAGTCAATGTTAGAAATAGTAGGCGAGGAAAGATTGATCTACTACCATGATTATTTAATGAGTGCAAACCTTTGGACTAAAATTTATAATCCAAAGGCTAAGGAAATTGCGTTGGATATTACCAAAATATATTCAAAATGGAATGCAAAAAAAATATGGGATAGAATAGCTATAGTCAGAGAGGCAATAGATAGCCTATCATGGCGAAAAGAAATGGATAAAATTCATATTGAGGAAAATGCAATTCGTAACGAAAATCTTAGCGAGGTAGCTTCAGAGAGTTTGATTTACATTCAGAATAAAATTAAATCTAGATTACCTGTCTGGCTTTTTGTGCAGGAGCATTGTATTTTAAATGCTGCATTTGACTTGATGTATTGGGAAATACTCATTTCAAATGTGAAAGAGATTCTGAATTTAAATCCTGAACTAGCTAATACTTCTATTAAGGATATTATATCTAGAGACTTTTCAGAAAACTTAATGATAGCAAAAATAGATTGGGAAAGGTCTTGCTGTATGGAGTTTGAGAATTATTATTCATGGCTGGCCTATAAAAATGCATCATATAATGAGCCGATAATTAATTCGGTTTTAAAAAATTATTCAGCGCGAGAAATTGTGACTATGTCAAAGTTTGTTCGAAAGCATTATGCGGAATATGTTTCATATAATTTGATAAATGAAATGCAAATGAGGGAGACAGAAAAACGTAAAGAGTTCAGTTCTATTTTAAATTCTCGCAGATCAGAAACTAAAGAAATAAGAGAAAAATGGAAAAAATCTATACAATTTATTCAAAAAAAATGGTCGAAAAAGTCCAATAAGCCTAGTCAATTTCAATGGTTGAAAACGATGGATATCAATTTTCTTTTATGGTTAAAACCTCTTACCATAGCTAGCTTGGATAAATTTTCACAGTATCTGCCGCTTGAACCAGAACTTTACGATACTATCATTATTGATGAAGCAAGTCAAGTAGAATTGAGGGATAGTATTCCTGCTCTTCTTCGTGCAAAAAAGCTCATAGTCGTAGGAGATAGTCAGCAATTGACTCCTAGTAGATTTTTCAAATACCAAAACTATAGTATAGAAGATCCTCATGAGAGCCTTTTGGAACTTGCAGAAGAGAAGATGGAATCTAATATACTTTGGGGTCATTATCGTTCAAGATATAGAGAATTGATTCATTTCTCAAATTTCTATTTCTACCAAAACAATTTATCTGTTCGGTCTCCATATTCTGATTCTGCCATTGAGCGTATTTATCTTAGTAAGGGTATTTATCATCAACGTAAAAACAAGGAGGAAGCAATAAAGATAGTAGCAGCATTATCAGATGTTTTGCTAAAATTTGGAACATCTAAATCTGTAGGAATAATTAGTTTTTCTTTACAGCAGAAGGATATGATTATAAACGTGCTCGATGAGGCTATAGTAACTAATAGAAATCTTCACAATGCAATTCAAAAATGGGATTCCAGTCATGAACCATTTTTCGTCAAAAGTATAGAGCAGGTGCAAGGTGATGAACGAGATATTATTCTAATTAGCACAGGTTATGCTAAAAATATAAATGGTCAGCTTTATAATTTCTTTGGACCCATATTAAAATTTAAAGGAGAGAATAGATTGAACGTATTGATGTCTCGTGCACGTGAAAAAATTATTTGGGTTACCTCCCTCCTGAGTTCAGATATAAACACTTCAGCGTCTTCTTCTATTGGACTTCTTCGCTTTCAGCAGTTACTGGCCTATATGGAAAATCCAACTACTAGTAAACAGGTGACAAGCAGGAAAGCTAAGAATTATTGGGAATATCTTCTTCGCCCTTTGTAGTTAACCTCCATTGACGTTGGAGATATTTACCTAATAGATCAAATTCTAGATTGACAATGGTTCCTTGTACCCAATGCTGCGCAACGGTATGAGTCCAAGTATATGGAATAATTGAAACTGTAAATTCGCAATGAGATAGACTGTGACATGTCAAACTAATACCATCAATTGCTATAGATCCTTTTTCAATAATTAAAGCAGCGAACTCTGACGCGTAAGAAAATCTTACATTATAGCTGCCATTTTTTTCTTTTATCTCCTCACAGATTCCAATGGTATCTATGTGACCCTGGACGATATGACCATCTAAGCGGTCTCCTAGCTTGAGGCATAGCTCTAAATTGATTGATTGACCTATTTTCCATTCGGATATAGACGTCTTTAGAATAGTTTCTGCTATTGCGGTCACTCTATAAAGCTTTCTATTGAGCGCATCAACTGTCAGACAGATGCCATTATGTGCTATACTCTGATCTATTTGAATATCATCGATTATATCAGCCGATATCCATAATGATATATTGCCATCATATAGCTCTATACTATCTATATGCCCTAAGTTTTTTATGATTCCAGTGAACATGATTTATAGGTATCTTTTCTGAAGCAAAGCTAAAAGAATATGAATTAGTGATAGAATCAAAATTGACTTAATCCCATCCATCAGTAGACGTCGAGATCAGATTTCAACTAGACTATTCCCATCTATAGCTAGTTTGTCTTTGTTGATTATATCCGATGACAACTTATAAGCATAGGAAAGACGGTCTAAAGGACAGAAATTTATTAACTTTGCAGTATGCGACTAAATCAATACATAGCACATTCGGGTATTTGTAGCCGACGCGAAGCTGATAAGCTTATAAAAAGTGGACAAATTACAGTTAATGACAAACCAGTAGAAAATATAGCTACGCCTATAGAGCACGATGACCGCGTAAAGTTGAATGGTAAAATGATACGACCAGAAAATAAGGTCTATATATTGCTAAATAAGCCAAAGGATTTTATTACCACTACAGACGATGAAAAAGAGCGCAAAACAGTGCTGGACCTTGTAAAGCCAGCCTTAAAAAATCCTGCTTATAAAGATTTGCGGATATATCCTGTTGGACGCCTCGATAGAAACACTTCGGGACTTCTTCTCCTAACCAATGATGGTGAGCTGACGCAGCAACTCACGCATCCAAAATATAATGTTGAGAAATTATATGTGGCTACTCTAGATAGAAAACTCAGCACAAAAGACGAAGAAGAAATAATTAATGGTATAGAGCTGGAGGATGGACTTATGAAAGTAGATGAATTGGCTTTTCCTGACCCATTAAATAGGTTTAAGATCGGAATAAAAATACATAGCGGTAAAAATAGAATCGTTCGTAGGATATTTGAAAAGCTAGACTATGAAGTGAAACAATTAGATAGAATAGTATATGCAGGGCTTACTAAAAAGGATTTGGAACGTGGAAAATGGCGTATGCTCAAACCGCATGAGGTAACTATGTTGCAAAACAAAGGTAAAACAACCCCACATGTATCTATTCAAGTAAATAAGCGCAACTATAAACCAAGAAGACCTATTAAGAGATGAGAATTTTAATGGTATGCTTAGGCAATATTTGTAGATCCCCATTGGCAGAAGGTATCCTAAAGCATAAATTGAAGGCCAAAAATATTGAAGCATTCGTTGATAGTGCTGGTACAGGAGGCTATCATATCGATGCGCTTCCCGATGAGCGTTCTATAGCTATCGCTCAGAAATATAACATAGACATTACAGATCAGCGGGCTAGAAAACTGCGAAGTATTGATTTTAATGATTTTGATTTGATATTCGCTATGGATACCTATAATTATCAGGACCTAAAAAAAATGACCAAGGATGGCGAAGATGTCAAGGTGAAAATGATATTGAATGAAACACATCCGGGCAAGAATATGAGTGTGCCGGACCCCTACTATGGTGGAAAAGATGGCTTTGAAAATGTCTATCAAATGTTGGATATGGCTTGCGATAAAATTATAGAAAATTATTTTAAATTTAAGTAATTGGGTATGAAGTTAAGGTCTTTATTTATAGTTGTACTAGCTGCTTTACTAGGAATAAGTGTCAGTAGTAAAAAGGGTAAATCCTTAAAAGGAAAATATATTTGGCATTACACAATGCTGGAAAATGAAGCAATGCTTATTCGCCAGAAAACAGTTGATGAAACTAATGGAACTAGAATAGAGTTTAAGTCTAATTTTACTTTCTCCGATGTGCGAACAGCTAGATGCGGTAACGATATCACATATGTTAAATCGGGTAGGTATTTTATGTCCAATGCGAAGCTGATTCTCAATTATAGAGGTGGAAAATTCGATGATAATGTAGGTGGAAATACCAAACAGATTTATGTCTTAGGAAAGGTTTATTATACTATCATACGCCAAACTACCGATACTATTTTTCTCCTCAAGAAGAAAGGAGATAGCGAGAAAAAAGTGAGTTTATTAGAAAAAAAATAAAACGATTAATTTATATGTCCAAAGATCTAATAAAAATAAGATTCGAAGAAAGTATAGCCACTAAACAAAAGGCACTTGCTGATGAAAACCTAATGACCAAAATAGAGGAAATCGCAGATATCTGCATTCAATCTCTGCGAAATGGTGGCAAAATAATATTCTGTGGAAATGGTGGCAGCGCAGTAGATAGCATGCACCTAGCGGCAGAGCTATCTGGCAGGTACTATTTGGATAGACCTCCACTCAACGCAGAATCTATGAGTGCCGATAATGCATTTATAACTGCTGTAGCCAATGATTATGGCTATGAGTATATTTTTTCTCGTTTATTAAAAGCCAAAGGAAAAAAAGGAGATATATTAATAGGTATGTCTACATCGGGCAATTCCAAAAATATAGTAGAAGCCTTTGCTGCAGCTAAAGAACTCGGTGTTAAATCTGTAGGTTGGACAGGAGCCAAATCCTGTCTTATGGACTCTTGTGATGTGCTTCTCAAAGTACCTAGTTCAGATACTCCCCGTATTCAGGAGGCTCAAATGCTTATTGGGCATATAATATGTGAAATCATAGAGAAACATTTTGTAGAAAATCCGTTATGATCAGAAAAGCAGTGATACTAGCTGGTGGCAAAGGCACTAGACTAGCCTCTGTAGTGCAGGATAAGCCTAAGCCAATGGCCGATATAGCAGGTTTGCCATTTCTGCATTATATGATTCTGACACTCAAAAAAAATGGTATAGAAGAAGTCGTATTAATGGTAGGTCATCTTCATGAAGTGATAATTGATTATTTCCAATCTTCTTATCACGGGGTTGTTATCTCTTATGAGATAGAAGTCGAACCTAGAGGAACAGGGGGATTGATTTATGAGTTAGCCAAACAATGGCAAGAACCTATTCTCCTTGTTAATGGTGATACCTATTTTGATGTAAATATTCAGGCGCTAGTAACAAAAGCAGAGCAGAGTGAAATTATTATAGCGGTGCGCGCAGTGGAGCATTCAGATCGATACGGAGTCTTGGAAATACATGATGATAGAATCGTAGATTTCAAAGAGAAAACATGGACAGATCAAGGATATATCAATGGAGGTATCTATATGTTGCCTGCAGGAGTTTTTAATGATTATAATTTGCCATTTAGGTTTTCTCTAGAGAAAGATTTTTTTGAAATTCATAAAGATAGCCTTCATCTCAAACCATTCTACAGTCAGGGCTATTTCATAGATATAGGTATTCCTGAAGATTATGAAAAAGCGCAGATTTCCATTCCACGTCAGCTGCTGCCAATATTAGATAAAAGTTGGACATTATTTCTAGATAGAGACGGCGTGATTAATTCGCACAGACCCGATGATTATGTTAAAAACGAAGCAGAATTCGAATGGATAGATGGTAGTAAAGAAGCTATACGTGATTTATCTCAACTCATAGGAAGAGTGCTGGTAGTAACCAATCAGCAGGGGATAGGTAAAGGGATGATGACAGAGTATGATTTAGATAAGATACATTGGAAAATGCAAAGAGAACTCGAAGCCATAGGAGGTCGCATAGACAGAGTTTATTACTGTTCACACTTAGCGGCTATAAAACCTAAATGCCGCAAACCAGATATAGGCATGGCAGAGGAGGCTCAGCAGGATTTTCCTGAAATCGATTTTTCAAAATCCATTATGATTGGAGATTCAGACTCTGACATCGAATTTGGATGCAGACTAGGTATGTTCACTGTTCGTGTAGGCTCACCCCTTGCACCTAAAGGCGAAATACTACGAGTAAAATGTTTGGCTGATTTTAGGGTATTGTTTTCCTGCTAAATGATTATTCAAATAAAACGATTTTAATAGTAATTTCAGGTATATCAATAAAGCCAAGTTTCTTTTTTCTTAAATTAAATGAATTCTCAATTTGAATTTATTTTTCGATTTGAATGAGTTTTAAATCTTTAAATAAATAACTTAGAAATTGTCAAAATTTATTTCCTTTGTACTTTAAATAAGTCATTTTAATGAAGGTATTAAATTGACTTTAGTGAGAGATTAACTCATTAGTAGATACTTTTTTACCCTATATTTCGTCTTTAGTCTAAATTTGTTTTTATGATAGAGCACTTGAATCGGATCATGGGTCTGGAGAAATGGCATGTAGGGCTTGTGATTTCTATTTTTTTTGTCTTGTTTTTTCCTTCGCACATTCTCTGGACGGTAACTACCATCCTTTTCATTGTCTATACTTTGATTTATTTTTTTCGTAGTAGGTCTTTGCATCTTAACAATAGGTTAGCGCTATCAATGATAGTGCTCTATGCTGTAACTGTGCTATCTGGTCTATGGGCAGAGGAAAGGTCCTTGTATACGGGCGCTATTCGCATGAAGGTTATTCTTTTGGGTATACCTTTTTGTTTCATGGTTCTTCCTAGATGGTCGTTTGTACAGTTTCGCTGGTTTTCAATAGCATTGCTTATTGCTGTCGGTCTTTCGGCGCTGTACGTTGGTATTCATTATTTTCAACATCAGCAGGAGATACTTACGAGTATTTCACTAGGTCAGCCTATTCCAGTTCCATACAAGGATCATATTCGCTATGCCATTTTGCTTAATTTTTGTCTTATCCTCGCCTTGTTTCACCTGGATTTTTATCGAAAAGAAGATCAGACGCTTCCTTTTCTATGCTGGGCAGGAGTGAGTGCTGCTTTGTTTTTTTATATTCAATTTCTAGCTGTGAAGACGGGTATGCTTTTATCTATTTTAATCTTTATCATATTTATAAGCTATAAGATTATGGAAAAGCGATTGTACCTAAAAGGGCTATTAGGTCTCTTCTCTATGCTTATTGTTCTTTATACTGCTGTACATTATTTGCCTACTGTTAAAAATAAACTATCTTATTTCTCATGGGATATAGAAAAATATAAGGAGCGAAATTTTCAAAATTACTCTGATGGCGAACGAATAGAATCTATCCACCAAGGTATTGAGGTAATCAAAAAGCACTATATAATTGGAGTAGGCGAGGGCCAGCTGGTCAGTTATCTTTCTAATCGAGATCTTATTGGAGCGAAATTGCCTCACAATCAGTTTATCGTGGTCTGGGCACAGAATGGGATACTGGGTCTGGCTTGTATGCTTGCTATTTTCATCGTCTCTTTCAGTTCATCTTATCGCAGACGCAATTGGCTAGTGGCTGCGTATGCAATGGCTATGTTGACGGCTAATATGTTAGAGCCTATGCTAGAAACGCAACTCGGATTAACTCTTTTTATTATACCTTTGCTCTTATTGGATTCGGTAGATTTATCAAAAAAGATTTGAGTATAACTAGTGTCATTATTACTAAGAATGAAGCGGAGAATATAGCCCTGTGCCTAGAATCTATATCGTCCTTCTCAGATGAAATAATTATTCTAGATAGTTATTCTCAGGATGATACGGAGAAAATAGCCCGCTCCTTTCCGAAGGTGAAATTCTATCAACGACATTTTGACAACTATATAGCGCAAAAAAATTTTGCTAATGACCTTGTATCCTCAAACTATATTTTAAGTCTCGATGCCGATGAATATGCTGACCCTAGTTTGATTTCATTTATTCAGACACAGACCTATCAAAACTTTCAAGCAATATCCTTTCGTCGGATAAATTATATTGGGAATCAATCAATACAATATGGATTATGGAGTCGAGATGTAAAAATTAGGCTTTGGAAAAAGGGTTTAGCTCATTGGGCAGGGACTATTCCGCATGAACATTTAGTCTTGAAGGCTGGGAAACAAATTTATAAGTCTTCTGCTACTATTCGGCACAGGGCTTATAAAAATGAAGACTCACTTTATTTAAAGTCTATGAATTATGCTCGGCTAGCTGCGGAGCGTTACCTCTCTCGTTTTTTTTTACTACTGATTATTTCCATTATAATCAATCCCGTCTTTAAATTTTTCAAAGGTTATATCTGGCTTCAAGGATATCGAGATGGCTCAATGGGTTTTGCTATTGCAAAAGTTTCAGCTATAGAAACCTTTTATAAGTATTTTTACGCCTTGAAATGGAAATGGCGATAAGACAAGCTACATGATGAATTATTTAAGTTTTTTTCTTAAGAAGCTTTGGCTCTGGGTTAAGAGGTTTTTTATACTTTCCATAGTGTCCGTTCTGCTATTTCGTTTTATTCCACTTCCTATCACACCTACCATGCTCTATTTTCTAGGAGAACAGGCACTGGATAGCAAGCGTGATATAGTTTTGAAAAAAGACTGGGAATCCTTATCTAATATTTCTCCTAATATGAGACTAGCGGTGATAGGATCAGAGGACCAATTGTTTTATGATCACTTTGGTTTTGACCTGACCGCGATAAAAAAAGCTATCCGTAATAATGAAAAAGGACGTCGATTGAAAGGGGGGAGTACTATCTCGCAGCAGACAGCTAAAAATGCCTTTCTTCTACCTCATAGAAATTACTTTAGAAAAGGGCTGGAGGCTTATTTCACTCTGCTCATAGAATTGCTATGGTCTAAAGAGCGCATCATCGAAGTCTATCTCAATGTCATTGAATTTGGTAACGGTATTTATGGGGTAGAGGCCGCTTCGCAGCAATATTTCAAAAAGCCAGCGTCCAAGCTTACTAGAGGTGAAGCCGCTCTCTTGGCTGCCGTTTTACCCAATCCTATTCGATATAGAGTGGATAATCCTTCGAGCTATATACTCCGCAGAAAGAATTGGATTAAACGACAAATGGGTCGCATGTCATCGCCAGAGTGATGGAATTGACTTATGGGCAAGGTTTCAAAATTTACTTTGAATTTCCATACCTTAAGCTTTATATTTGCAGTTTATGAGCATTTTGGTCAAATTATTATCTTTTCTCAATCTCATTTTTGCCATAGCTTGTCTTAATATTCTATCATGGTTAGATTATTTATGGGTGCTAAGTTTAACTATGTCTTTAAGTTTATTTTTCTTTAATACTAAATTACTAATCTTAGCCGATGAGGAGCTTTTTAATATAAATTCAAATCTGATTTTAAATACCATTTCTGTAGCTTTAATTCTTTGGAAATTTTTATAAAAAAAGGACGCAGGGCCATTAATATGAATAAGGATATCAAAGGACAAATTCGGGTAGCAAATAAGAAAGCGGGTTTCCTTTATAATTTAATTAAGAAATACTCAACGGGTATTATTCTTAGAGGTACAGAGGTCAAAGCTATCCGTATGGGAAAAGTTAGTATCAATGAGGCATTTTGTTATTTTAAAAAATCGGAGCTCTACGTGAAGAATATGAATATTGGAGAATATGACTTCGGAACATATCTCAATCATGTTCCGAATCGTGAGCGTAAATTGTTACTAAAGAAATCAGAAATCAATCAACTTCTGAATAAAGTGAAGGAGCGTGGATTGACGATAGTTCCGGTAGAATTATCTATCAATGAAAGAGGATATGTAAAATTAGAAGTATCTTTAGCGCAGGGAAAAAAGGTTTTCGATAAGCGCGATGCCTTGAAAACTAAAGATAACAAAAGAGAAATGGAACGAATGAAGAAAAAATTACACATACGATGAATGCTAAACCTTTGGTATTCAATTTGCCTTATTTGTAATAATTCTAAATAAGCTAATTGTGGATAAATTCCTTTACATCTATCATGACTTAAAGGACAAATCTCTATATTTGCAGCGCTTAAAATTCAAATTCATATTTATATAATGATACACAATATTAAAAAGCTAGGTTTATTCCTGTCTTTCACGGTTTTATCTCTAGGAATTATGTATTCCCAAGACGCAAAAGCTGGTAAGGCTACGTTCAGAAGCAAATGTGGGAGCTGTCACGATGTATCTCTAAAACAGAAAATGACAGGACCCGCTCTAGAAGGGGTTATAGACCGATGGAATACTGCTGGTGCTTTCAAAGGTAAATCTGGAGAAGAATGGTTGAAAACATGGATTTATAACTGGAATGATGCTGTGGCAGCTGGTTACCCATATGCTTCAAAAATGAAGGATTTTGATGCTAGTGCTATGAGTGTATTCACTGGTCAAATCA
Source organism: Saprospirales bacterium (assembly GCA_947441115.1). Taxonomy (GTDB): domain Bacteria; phylum Bacteroidota; class Bacteroidia; order Chitinophagales; family JADJOU01; genus CHPMRC01. The sequence goes on from CANESS010000011.1 coordinate 13,424, forward strand.
CAGAAAGCGATTATGCCAATATAATAGCCTATATAAAAGATCCTGCTTCGGCAGCGCCTGCAATTGCAGCAGCTTCAGCTGGAGCGGTCGATGCGTCTAAAATAGGTGAGAGCAAATCTTCTTACACTGTTGCTATATTTGGAGCTTTTATTATTTTACTTATTCTAGCTTATTTCTTAGGTAAGACATCCAGAAGTCTAAATCTAATGACGCTTGACAAGTCAGCAGAGGGTGAGTACAAACTTAATGTTGGGGAAGAGGATAAGACTCCTTTTTATTCCAAGTCTAGTTTTAAATCATTCTTATTATTAACCACGGTTTTACTCTTTGTTTTTGCATTAGGTAAAAGTGCTATCGGATTAGGAAGACAGCAAGGCTATCAACCTACACAACCAATTAAATTTTCTCATGCTCTACATGCTGGTAAAAATAAAATTGAATGTCAATACTGTCATTTTACTGCAGCAGAGAGTAAGCATGCGAATATTCCATCTGTTAGTACTTGTATGAACTGTCATGCTGCCGTTCAGACTGGCCCTCAGTATGGTAAAACGGAAATTCAGAAAATTTATAATGCTGTAGGTTGGGATCCTACCACTAATACCTATTCAAAAGAGCCTAAAAAAGTTGAGTGGGTTAGAATACATAATCTTCCAGACCATGTTTACTTCAATCATGCTCAGCATGTTACCGCTGGCAAGGTAGAGTGTCAGACTTGTCATGGTCCTATAGAAACGATGGATGAGGTTTATCAGTATTCTCCTTTATCTATGGGTTGGTGTATCAACTGCCATAGAAATCATGATGTACAGTTTGTAGATAATGCATACTACAATACATTTAAAAAATTCCATGATGATATGAAGGCAGGAGATAGAACTAGAGTAACTGTAGAAGATATAGGTGGAACAGAGTGCCAAAAATGTCATTATTAATTAATCTCATAGTAAATAAATCTAAGTGATATAATCCAATGAATAAGATAGATAGCATCATAATTCAAAACAAAGAAGAAATGAATTCGAATATTAATAATGAGTTTGGAGAGGAATTGCCACTACTTCAGGGTATTCTAGAACCAATAACTGATAAAGATACTAATAGAAGAGATTTCCTAAAAACACTGGGATTTACTGTGAGTGCGGCTAGTATAGCAGCCTCATGTTCTATTCCGGAGAAGAAATCGATTCCATATATTTCTAGACCGGAAGAATTGGTCCCAGGCATGGCTTCTTATTATGCTTCAGTTTATGCTCAAGGAGGTCAGTATAATAGTATCCTAGTAAAGAATAGAGATGGTAGACCTATCAAAATTGAAGGCAATCCTGATTCCGCTTTATCTGCGGGGGGGACTACTGCCCTTGCACAGGCTTCTGTGGTATCGCTATATGATTCTAATAGACATCAAAACCCGAAGAAAGGTGGAAAAGATTCAGATTGGAAAACAGTAGATGCGGAGATTGTATCCAAGTTAAATGAATTAAAGTCTTCGAATAGTAAAGTAGCTTTAGTGACCTCATCTATTATGAGTCCTTCTACGAATGCTATTGTTTTTGAATTTTTGACTAAATATCCAAACGTGATGCATGTGACTCATGATCCTGTATCTATGTCTGGTTTGATTACAGCTACGGAGCAGTCATTTGGCATAAAGACTTTGCCTCAGTATAGATTTGATAATGCAGATGTAATTTTATCTATAGGAGCAGATTTTGCAGCTACATGGTTAAATCCAGTAGGTTTTTCGAAACAATATATTAATAGAAGAAAAGTAAGTAAGGACAATACGGATATGAGTGTGCATATTCAAGTAGAGTCTATCCCTAGCCCTACCAGTGCTACTGCAGACCATAAAGTGCTAGTCTCCGCTACGGAAGAAGCAAGATTTATAGCTGATTTGTATAATGCCGTTACTACAGGCACTGCATCTAATATAAAAGGCATAGAGGATGTAAAAAATACCTTAGTAAAAGCGAAAGGTGAAGGAAAATCTATTCTTATAGTCAATGGAGTCAATGATGTCAATGTTCAGAAATTGACATATGCTTTAAATGATTATTTCGGAGCGATCGGTAATACCGTTAAAGTAGGCTCCAAGGTTAATTACAAAAAAGGTACGCAAGCAGAAGTCGATGCTTTTGCTGCTGAACTTAGCAATGGGAAAATTAAGGGAGCTTTATTCCTAGATGTGAATCCAGTTTATTCTTTAGCTGGCGGTCAGGAATTAGCTGAAAAAATTAAGGGATTAGAACTGAGTGTTTCTTTTTCAGATAGAATAGATGAAACATCAGATCATTGTCAATTTATCTGTCCAAACAATCACTATCTAGAAAGTTGGAATGACTATGAACCAGAGCAAGGTATCTACGCCATAGCTCAGCCTGTCATATCTCCACTATTCAATACGCGTCAATTTCAGCATACCCTGATGACATGGATGGGAAATACTGCTTCTTATTATGACTTCATTAGAAATATAGCAGGTTCTTATAATGCAGGCTCTAGTTATCATAATTTTGACGCTTTCTGGGCCTATACACTTCAAAAAGGAGAATTTGTAAGTTCTTCTTATGGTTCAGGCGTGTCTTCTTCCTTTAATGGAGGGGATTTGAGTAGTGCTATAGCGCAGACGAATGCGAATTATGCAAAAGGCGATAAATTCGAAATTCGTTTTTATGAGTCGGTGCATGGCGATGGTTCCGCTTCGGACAATCCATTTATACAAGAGTTACCTGATCCTATATCAAGAATGACATGGAGTAACTATTTCTTAGGAAATCCTGCGGATGTGACTAAGTTAGGTGCTGATGCCATTATTAACGAAAAGAAATATTGTATTATCACTGCGAAGATTAATGGCAAAGATGTATCCTTGCCAGTTGTACCAATGGCAGGTGTAGCCGCAGGAACTTTAGGAATTAAGTTTGGTTGGGGTAGAACTAAAACAGCTAGCGAAGAATATCAGTACGGATTCAATGCATACAGTGCCCTGCCTAATACTGGTACTAATATAGTATCTAAAGTAGATGTTACTAGCGCTAAAAAAATGGAGGAAATGGCTTCGGTTCAGTCATACTTCACTTTAAAGCACATGGGCTTAGGAGGAGAGAAGACAAGAGATCTAATCAAGGAGACGACTTTAGCTGAATATAAAGCAAACCCTGAAGCAGGAAATACAATAGGTGGTCAAAGTAGAAAAGAATGGATAGAACATCATTTGGTAACGCTTTATCCTAAAATTGAATTCCCTGGACACAAGTGGGGAATGGCTATAGACCTAAACTCATGTGTAGGTTGTGGAGCCTGTGTAGTAGCATGTAATGTGGAGAATAACGTACCCGTGGTTGGCAGAAAAGAGGTATTCCGTTCCCATGATATGCACTGGATGAGAATTGACAAATACCATACAGGAGCAGATGTAGATGGAAATCCTGATATTACTTTTCAGCCTATGCTTTGTCAGCACTGTGATAATGCCCCTTGCGAGAATGTTTGTCCGGTAAGTGCTACAAATCATAGCTCAGATGGTATTAATCAAATGGCTTATAATCGATGTATTGGTACTAGATATTGTGCGAATAACTGTCCTTATAAAGTAAGAAGATTTAATTGGTTTGATTATACAGGTGCGGATTCTTTTGGAGCTTTGAATGACAATGATCCATTGAATAGGACGGATGAAATAGCACGAATGGTCTTAAATCCTGATGTGACAGTTCGTTCAAGAGGAGTTATTGAGAAATGTAGTTTCTGCTATCAGCGTATTCAGGTGAGTAAGCTGGAAGCTAAGAAAGAGAATAGACAAGTAAATGATGGCGATGTAGTCACTGCATGCCAGTCTGCTTGTTCTACAGGAGCAATTGTCTTCGGAGATGTAAACAATCCTGATTCATTAGTCTCTAAAATGGCCAATGATGAAAGAACCTTTGGTGTTGTAGAAGAGATTTATACTAAACCTTCGGTAAACTATATGACCAAGGTTAGAAATAGAGATACCAATCATATATCTTAAGGGAGAATTAATTTTAAAATAAAAATAATTAAGACGTCGGCCAAAAGTTTTAAAACTAGCCTCTGACAACTGAAAAAACTAAATTGATATGTCAAAAGTAGATTCATTATTGAGAGAACCATTGATAAATGGTGTAGACAAGACCTACGGAAAAATTACAGAAGACATTGTAAGAAATACGGAAGGAAACCCACCAAAAGATTGGTGGATAGCGTTCGGTTTTGCATTAGCTGGTCTGCTTTTATATGTTATAGCTGTAAGCTGGACAATATTTAAAGGTATAGGTGTATGGGGACTTCAAAAAACAGTTAACTGGGCATGGGATATCACTAACTTCGTATGGTGGGTGGGTATCGGTCATGCAGGAACGCTAATTTCAGCCGTTCTTCTTTTATTTAAACAAAAATGGAGAACAGGAATCAATAGAGCTGCTGAAGCTATGACTATCTTTGCTGTTATCTGTGCGGGCCAATTTCCTTTGATTCATATGGGTCGTATTTGGCAGGGATTTTTTATATTCCCGTATGCTAATACAAGAGGTCCACTTTGGGTTAACTTTAACTCACCACTTCTATGGGATGTTTTCGCAATCTCTACTTATTTTACAGTTTCTTGTCTTTTCTGGTATTCTGGATTGATGCCTGATTTTGGAACTATAAGAGATAAGGCTAAGACCGCCAAGAGAAAAAAATTATATAATTTACTAAGTTTCGGGTGGAGAGGTACGGCGATTCAGTGGTCAAGATTTGAAAGTCTTTCCCTAGTATTAGCAGGTTTGTCTACGCCACTCGTTCTTTCTGTTCACTCGGTGGTATCATTTGACTTTGCTACCTCTGTCATTCCAGGTTGGCATACAACTATCTTCCCTCCATACTTTGTGGCAGGAGCTATATTTTCTGGTTTTGCCATGGTGCAGACGCTGATGTTGATTACACGTAAAGTTCAGAAGCTAGAAGACTATATTACCATAGCGCATATAGAATCAATGAATAAAGTCATTGTATTGACGGGATCAATTGTGGGAATAGCTTATATTACCGAGTTATTTATTGCGTGGTATTCTGGTTATCTATATGAGCAATATGCTTTTTATAATAGAGCCTTCGGTGATTATTGGTGGGCCTATTGGTCTATGATGACTTGTAACGTACTGTCACCTCAATTATTTTGGTTTAAGAAGTTTAGAAGAAGCATATTTGTTAGTTTCATAATGTCTATCTTCGTGAATGTAGGAATGTGGTTCGAGCGCTTCGTGATTATCGTAACCTCCCTTCACAAGGATTTCCTTGTATCAAGTTGGAATTATTTCACACCTACTTGGGTAGATATGTCTATATTCATAGGTAGTTTGGGTCTATTCTTCACTTGTTTTTTATTGTTTACCCGTATATTCCCTGTTATAGCTATCGCAGAGGTCAAAGCTATTTTTTCTTCTATCTCAGAAGCAGCACAGGTAAAGGCAAAAAAAGAAGGTTCGCATTAATTTAGATAAAATACAAATATTATAATAATATGAGTCAAGGAAAAATAGAACAGAAAAAATATGTTTATGGAGTGTATTCCCATGAGACAAATTTTTTAGATGCTATCAAGAGTGTTCAGGCGGATGGATTGACAGTAGATGATGCTTATTCGCCTTTTCCAGTGCATGGAATAGATGATTTACTAGGTATAAAAGAAACAAGTTTGCATAAAGCTGGTTTTACGCTTGGATTTACAGGTTTGGTTACAGCTTTTAGTGTTATGACTTACGTTAATACTATGGGTTATCCTACTGTATTTGGAGGGAAACCATTCTTTTCTTTACCTGCATTTATTCCAGTTATGTTTGAAACGACGGTTTTGATGGCTGCCGTGGGAATGTTTTTTGTCTATATTAAGAGAAATGAATTATTCCCTGGTAAGATACCAATGATAATCGATGAGCGCACGACAGATGATAAATTTGCATTAGCTTTTGGTATAGATGGAAAATCAGATAGTGAAATAGCAGAAATAAAGTCTTCGTTGCAGAAAAGTGGGGCAGAAGAGGTGAATACAAAATCATTTGAATAAAGTAAAAATATAATTTCAAGTTAAGATGGAAAGTCAGAATAAAAAGTTTTATTTAAAAATTGGGATAGCAGTTCTCGTAGCTGCGTTTTTACTTTATAAAAACCCAAAATCTCCAGGAAGTATTTATGCTCCAGATATGGCCTTTTCTAGAGCATATGAAACCTATACCGATAATAACCCGAGAGGTACGATGCTTCCTGTAGCCAACACTATATCAAGACATGCCTTACCAAGTGATGAATTGTATCAAAAAGAAAAATCTGTAATCTATTCGTACAACTACACTAGATTTTATCAAAACAATGATACAGATAAAGCAAAAGCAGGTGCGGAATTAAAAAATCCATACGAGCCTAGTGAGGCAGTATTAGCGAGAGGTAAAGTAGTTTATGATAAGCAGTGTGCTATTTGTCATGGAGAAAAAGGTCTGGGCAATGGAAAGTTAATTATCAGAGAAGATGGTAGTGAAGGCGCTTACAAGGCTATACCACCTGCATACGCAGATAGATTAGCTCCTATGAAAGACGGTGAAATTTTCCATTCAATAACATATGGTAAAAATTTAATGGGGCCACATAAATCTCATGTAAAAGCAGATGATCGATGGAAAGTAGTTTGCTACATCAAAGAATTGGCAGGTTTAAATGGTGGTGGAGCGGTAGCAAGTGCAGCGTTAGCAGTAGATTCTACAAAAAAATAATCTGATAAAGAAAATTATATAAAAGAAAATAATAATGGGACACGATAAAGTACATTTCGATTTAGATAAAGAGCATTATAAGTTCGAAGGGAGTATAAAAACTATGAGCATAGTATTTATGGCCTTGGGATTACTAGGTGCTATTTGGGCGTTTTTTGATAATGGAGGTTGGAATCATCATGCTAGATTTTGGTCTAATTTCCTCTTAAATTCTTATTATTTTAATGCTATGGCGTTGACTGCTGTATTCTTTATAGCGGCGCACACTATAGGATATGGAGGTTGGATAGCTTCAGTAAAAAGAATTTTTGAAAGCTTTAGCAGTTTTATTCTTGTTGGCTTTATATGTTTTTTAATCATTATTGTAGGACTTTGGTTTGACTGGCATAGTCTATATCACCATTGGACGCACCCTGCGCCAGGCGACACGATAGTCGGAGATAAGATAGCATTCTTAAATAAAGGAATGTATACTGCTTTAGCATTTTTGTTTTTTGCGGGTTGGATTTTATTTTCACATTGGTTTAGAAAGCACTCCTTGGCATCAGACCACATGGTAGATGAGATTGCTTATAATCAAAAGTCTAAGTATATCGCTGCAGGCTACATTGTTTTTTTTGGCGTAGGTACTTCAGTATTTAGTTGGTTGGCTCTAATGTCTTTAGATCCTCATTGGTATTCTACCTTATTTGGTTGGTATAATTTTGCAAGCTACATGTGTGGCTTTCTTTGTATGACCATTCTTATTATTCTAATTTTAAAAGCTAAAGGTCAACTAACATATGTGAATGATAGTCATATGCACAATATTGTATTGTTTTTATTCGGCTTTAGTGTATTTTGGACTTATTTGTGGTTTTCTCAATTTATGCTTCAGTGGTATGGTAATATACCAGAGGATACTATGTGGTTTGTCAAAAGATTTGAAGTGCCAATGTTTAAAGCTTTTTTCTGGATTGCCTTTATAATTAATTTCATTTTCCCGTTCTTATTTTTAATGAAAAGGACAGCTAAGAGAAATCCTTGGATATATGGTATAGCCGCAGTGATACTTTTATTTGGTCATTACCTAGATTTTTATTCTATGGTTATGTTCGAGCCTAATGCAGTTCAACATCATCATGAAGAAGCTAAGCACGACGCTAGTCATGCCTCTTCAAAAACTTCTACATTAAAACTATATGCTGATAATCACACAACTGACTCAAGTCATTCAGTTAGCCCTGCGGTAGAAGCCGCTGCGCCTGTAACTGAATCTTCTGCCCATCCAAATATAACTACATCAGATCATAAGACTGAGGCTCATGCTGATGGACATGCAGTGGAAGGCAATCACGCTACCTTGGGTTTAATTGAGATACTTATGTTTATCGGATTTATCGGACTATTTTTATTTGTTATTTTGTCTACATTAAGTAAAAATAGATTAGTGCCATTGAAATCTCCATTTTTGGAAGAGAGTTTAAATTATCATACTTAAGATATAGAATTAGTTAAAGAAAAAATAAAAGAAGATGTTAAATATATTATTAACCCTAGCAGTCATTATATTATTCTATACCGTAGCTCTCTTCTTGGGAGGTATTGTTGAGAGAGTTAGAGCCTTGAAGGGTGAAGAGCTCGATTACACCAAAAATAATCAAACACATGGAAAGTTATTCCTGATATACGGAATCTTCTTTTTGCTTATGTTTGCTTTCAGTTTTAAGTATATGGACTTCGCTAGTTTGCCAAAAGCAGCTTCAAATTGGGGAGTTGAAATTGACGAATTATTTGTTATAACGGCATGGATAACTGGGATTATTTTTGTGATTACCCATATTGCGCTATTCTATTTTGTATGGAAATACAGAGGAGAAAAGGATAAGAAAGCTACTTTCTTTGCGCATAGCAGCACATTAGAACTAGTGTGGACTTCAATTCCTGCATTAGCTATGGCAGTTTTAGTTGTTATGGGCTTAAAAACTTGGTTTAATGTTTTTCCGAATAAAAAGACTTTGCCAGCCAATCAACTAACAATTGAAGCTACTGGTAAGCAGTTTAATTGGATGTTAAGATATCCTGGGCCTGATGGTGTTTTCGGTAAACGAGTTTTATCTAAAGAATTTGTAAGTCCAGATAATGAATTGGGCATAGATTGGACAGATCCTGCCAGTCATGATGACTTTTTTGCATCAGAGCTCTACATGGTCAAAGGTAGACCTGTTCGTTTCAATTTGGGAGCTTTGGATGTGCTACATAGTTTTTATCTACCTCATTTCCGGATGAAGATGGACTGCGTGCCAGGTGTACCTACAGGTATAGGGTTTACGCCTACGATGACTGACGATGAGACGAGAGAATTATTGAAATCCAATTCTCATTGGGCTTCTATAGACCCCGAGACTAATGAGCCTAGATATGTCAAATTCAATTATGAACTTGCCTGTGCTGAGCTTTGTGGAAAGTCTCACTATGGTATGATGATGCCAGCGCACGTAGTATCTCAGTCTAAATTTGAGGAATGGACTAAGACCCAAAAACCTTTCTTCGAGGTCAATAAGGATAAGATTCAAGCATGGTTAGCAGCAAGAAATTTATCGACTAGTACTTCTAAAGGTGGCAATGATCATGCTGCTTTTAATGGGGAAGATACAACGAAGAAAGATATCAAGCCAGATAGCAATTATACTAAAGTAGAAAGTGCGACTCATAACATAGCTGATAATAAGGCCATGGAAGGCAAACAATAAAGTTAAAAAATAGAGTTAGATTTTATTAATTCAATAGTTTAAAAAGTACAGAAAGTAGATAATAAAAAAAGAAATATGGCAACTATAGCACACGGCGATCACGGACATCATGAGGAATCATTCTTGGAAAAATATATTTTCAGCCAGGATCATAAAATGATAGCTAGACAATTTTTATTTACAGGAATTTTTTGGTCTTTAGTAGGTGCGGCTATGTCTGTCCTCTTTAGATTGCAGCTTGGATGGCCTAATGAAACCTTCCCTTTCTTAGAGACACTATTAGGAAAATGGGCAGAAGGAGGACGAATTTCAAATGAATTTTATTATTCTTTGGTCACCATGCATGGTACTATTTTAGTATTTTTTGTATTGACGGCAGGATTATCTGGTACTTTCGCTAATCTTTTAATTCCATATCAAATAGGAGCTAGGGACATGGCTTCTCCGTTTATGAATATGCTATCCTACTGGTTCTTTTTATTGGCTGGATTGTTGATGTTGTTTTCATTATTTCTCCAAACTGGAGCTGCTTCCGGTGGTTGGACTATGTATCCTCCATTAAGTGGTATTCGTGACGCTAAAGTTAATGCTGGTTCAATGTGGGGAACGGATTTATGGTTCTTCAGTATGTCTATGTTTATTGTTTCTTCTTTGCTAGGCGGTCTAAATTATATTGCTACCATTTTAAATCTTAGAACCAAGGGCATGACTATGTGGAGACTTCCACTGCCAGTATGGGCTTTGTTATTTACCGCTATATTAGGAGTATTAGCATTTCCACCTTTATTGAGTGCAGCTTTATTATTAGAATTTGATAGAATTTTTGATACTTCATTTTACTTGTCTGATATAGTTGTAGGAGGAAACTTATTGGACTATAAAGGAGGATCACCTATCTTATATCAGCATTTGTTCTGGTTCTTAGGTCACCCTGAGGTATATATTATCATTCTACCTGCTTTTGGTATTACTTCTGAAGTGCTTTCTGTTAACTCTAGAAAGCCAGTCTTTGGATATAAGGCGATGGTTTATGCTATCGGAATAATAGTTTTACTAGGATTCTTAGTATGGGCCCACCATATGTATATGTCTGGTATGAATCCATTCCTTGGATCTATTTTTACCTTATTTACCTTACTTATAGCCGTACCATCCGCTGTTAAAGTTTTTAATTGGTTAACTACTATCTGGAAAGGGAATCTAAGATTGACACCAGCTATGATGTTTGCTTTAGGTTTCGTATCTTTATTTATTTCTGGTGGTTTAACAGGTTTATTTCTCGGAAATTCTGCTATAGATATACCGTTACATGATACGTATTTTGTGGTAGCGCATTTTCACATTGTTATGGGAGTAGCGGCCTTTTTTGCTATGTTTGCGGGTGTTTATCACTGGTTTCCTAAAATGTTTGGACGGTATATTAATGATACATTAGGTTACGTGCATTTTTATGCTACTATCATTAGTGCCTATGCTATTTTTATTCCTATGCACTTTATGCTAAGTCTCCCTAGACGATATTATGTTTTTTCAAATTATCAGACCTTCAATATTTTTGAAGATGTATCTAAATTTATTTCTGTATTTGCTATTATTTCATTTATGGCGCAGATTTTATTTGTAGTAAACATAGTATATAGTGCTCTAAAAGGAAGGAAGTTCACCAGTGAAAATTTGAACCCATGGGGTTCAAATACACTAGAGTGGACGACACCTGCTGAGCATTTACATGGAAACTGGCCTGGTGAAATTCCTGAAGTATATAGATGGCCTTATGATTATTCTACAGGTCATGGAGATACAGATTTTAGACCACAAACAGAGCCTTTGCAAGAAGGTGAAGAGGCTCATTAATAAACTTATAAACGAGATTTTTTTAGTGTCTAACATAAATGTTCTTTCGATTCAAAACAGTTTTCAAGCTAGACTTGCCAATTACGTGGCGTTGTCAAAGTTTAGGCTATCATCATTTGTCATCCTTTCTTCTGCTATTGGATTTATTATAGGATCTGGCTCGGTTTCCTTTGATTGGGTAAAGTTCTTGCTTTTTACTGCTGGAGGCTCTTTAGTTACCTTTGCTGCCAACGCTATAAATCAGGTCATAGAAAAGGACTCTGATAAATTGATGACGCGCACACAGAATAGGCCGTTACCGACTATGTCAATGACACAAATGGATGCGGTTCTTTTTATCGGATTGACTGCATTATCAGGTATTCTGACCTTGACCTTTGCCGTAAATGTAACTTCTGGTTTGTTATCAGCATTATCTCTGATTATTTATGGATTCATTTACACTCCACTAAAAAAAGTTTCTTCGATAGCGGTTTTTGTTGGGGCTATTCCCGGGGCTTTGCCACCGTTATTAGGTTATGTCGCGGCCACCAATGAATTAAATCACTATGCCTTATGGTTATTTTTGATTCAGTTTTTCTGGCAGTTTCCTCATTTCTGGGCTATTGCCTGGTTGAGCTATGATGATTATTTAAAAGCGAATATTATGCTCCTTCCTAGTAAGGATGGGAAGTCAAAGCAAAGTGCTTTTATTACTTTGTTATACACCGTAGTTTTAATTCCATTGTCTTTTTACCCATCATATTTAAATGGAAGCATCACTATTGGAAGTATTATTTTAGCTATAGCTAGTATTGGATTTACTTATCTGTCAGTTCAGTTTTACCGGACATGTCAAGATGCAGATGCTCGAAAACTTATGTTTGGTTCGTTTGCTTATTTGCTTATTTTTCTTATTTCTTTATTTTTCTAATATATGAGTGAGGTTTCGAGTATGAGTCAACATAGTAATAGTAGAATACATCCAAAGTTGTTTCTGCTCTATCTTTCTTTCGGGAGTATGGTGATGCTTTTTTCTGCTTTTTGTAGTGCGCTTATAGTGCGGAAAGGCGATATTCGCCAATCATGGTTAGACACGCCATTGCCTTCACCTTTTTTATATAGTACCATTATTATTATTATATCTAGTATAACTATTCATTTGGCATACAAATTCATAGCAGATAAGAAAAAATTTACATTATATAGCCTTCTTACTTTATTTCTTGCGTTAGTTTTTGTTTATTTCCAATGGATGGGTTGGTCTGAATTACAAAGTAAAAATATATTTCTAAGCGGCAATCCTAGTGGTTCATATATTTATGTGATTTCATGGGTGCATGGATTACATTATTTAGGAGGAATTGTAGTTCTAACAATTCTTATTTTAAAGTTTAGAAAGATTCAAATCGAATTTGGTAACAAAATGAGCTTCAATATTCTGATGCAATATTGTCATTTCATTGGATTGGTTTGGGTTTTCTTATATTTATTTTTTAAATTTATCATTTATAATTAGTCCTTTATGTCAGCAGAAACAGTTGAAAATTTAAAAGAATCTCATTGGGGTGGTGGTGTACCACCTATGAAATCGAGCTATGGAAAGACCATGATGTGGTTTTTCTTAATATCAGATACATTTACATTCGTGGCTTTTCTCGTTTCATATGCCACTGTGCGTATGATAAACGCGGATTCATGGCCTAAGGCATCTAATGTTTTTAGTTCTATTCCTGTTCCAGGGTTGGATCAGTTTCATAATTTGCCCTTAGTATTTGTAAGTTTTATGACTTTTGTGCTTATTATTAGTTCTGTGACTATGGTGCGTGCAGTTCAGGAAGGTGCTATGATGAATAAAAAGGGCGTCATTTGGTATCTTCTGCCGACAATTGGTTTTGGAATTTTATTTCTTCTTTGTCAATACTTTGAGTGGACCCACTTAATACACCAGGGTATGACGTTAACTACCATGCCTTCTATCTTTGCAGGTCCAAATGGCTTGGTAGCTTATGAATTTGGTTCATTCTTTTTTATAATTACAGGCTTTCACGGTTTGCACGTTTTAGGAGGAGTGATTTTAAATTTATATCTTTTATTGAGAACAGCTAAGGGTGATTTTGATAAAATAGGTCACTATGAGATGGTAGAGAAAATAGGTCTATATTGGCACTTTGTAGATTTAGTATGGGTATATGTATTCTTGGCATTCTACCTAATGTAATAAAATAATATTGTTAATAGAAAATTTGAACAAATAGAATATGGGACATCATCATAACGAAACGTATCCGAAGAATGACAATCACTTAGCCATGAGTGAGGCTGACTACAAGCATCATAAAACGGATGTATTTAAAACAACCATTTTATTGTCAGCTGTCACTATTATTGAGGTAGTAGTAGCTATTTTTTATGAGAAAACTTTAATTCCTGCAGGATGGCCTTTAGGTCTTCTACGTATCTTTCTTATAGTAGCCTCATTGGTTAAAGCTGTATATATTATGGCAGTATTTATGCACGTAAAGCATGAAACGCGTGCGTTTATATTATGTATTTCGATTCCATTTACATTATTTATTTGGATGATTATATCGTTCCTATATGATGGCGATGACTGGAATGGAAGGAATAAGGCTCGATTCTCTGAAAAACCCCACCCTAGCATTATAAAGCAGCACGGAGGTGTAGAATCTCACCATTAATAAAATATAAAAGACGGCTTATTAGTCGTCTTTTTTTTTATATTTGTCGTCTTTTAAAATTATACATGAAGAATAAATCATTACTTTGGATTATAGTATTTATTGCAGTGACTGCTGTTCCTGCTACAATTATATACTATACGAAATTGAATAATAATTTTAGAAATTCTGCGGCCCCAAGACCTATGTGGCCCATAGGTTTAGCTGAAAATGGAAAAGACACCTTGTTCTTTAAATTACCAGACTATTCTGCCTTGAATGCGGATAGTACTGTAGTTAGCACAATTGAACTGGATGGTAAAGTAACTGTCATAGAGACATTTTTTTCTAAATGTCAGTCGATTTGCCCTATTATGAATAAAAATTTATCCCGAGTTTTTGAGCAGCTGGGGCAGAATAGGCAGTTTCAAATTTTCTCTTATAGCGTAGATTATGAAAGAGACGATTTACTTACTCTTCGTGCCTATGCAGCTGATCGCGGTGCTGATTTGGTACAATGGAAATTTCTTCGTTCACCTCAAGATTCTATTTTTAATTTCGGGAGAGGAAGCTTAAAATTACCGGTGGGTCCGGATGAGGAGGAAGGAAATTTTTTGCATAGTGAGCGCTTTATCCTAGTTGATTGGAATAGAAATATCCGCGGCTATTATGATGGCACAGATTCTGCTAGTGTCAATAAAATGATGAATCATATTGTATTACTTATGAGTGAGAAAGATAGAATAGAGCGAAAGAAAAATAGAGCTAAATAACAATAATGAATAATAGTAATGCAAAACAATTAATAGGTGTGCTGACTGCAGTGGTTATGGGTCTAGTATTTCTAATGTATAGCGGTTTTGGTGTGCGGTCTTGGTTTGATAGCCGATTCCCCGTATTTGATAAATCTATTCTACCATTTATGAATGCGCTTTTTAATTCACTCGTTTTTATATGTCTACTAAGCGCATTTAGAGCTATTAAGAATAAAAATATAGCAGTCCACAGACGTTTTATATATATAGCCTGTATACTCTCTTCCTTATTCTTATTGAACTATGTATTTTACCATATGATATCAGAAACTACCAAATATGGAGGAGAAGGATTTATGCGAGGACTTTACTTTGTTATTCTTGCTACACATGTCATCTTGGCTGCTGTGAGTTTCCCTTTTATAGTTTATACTGCATTTTTAGGTCAAACTATGCAAGTAGAATTGCATAGAAAATTGGCTAAATATGTATTCCCTGTTTGGCTTTATGTCGCCTTGACAGGAGTGATTGTTTATTTAATGATTTCACCCTATTACATCCATTAGGCAATCTAGATAGTGTAAACAAATACTAGAAAATTCAGATTTTATTCGCTATTAAAAGAAGTTCTCTATGGCTGGTTTATTTCTAGTGAGTTTGAGGTCTTGCAATAAGGCTGACTTCGGTCGTATTTCTATGAGATAAGCTTGCCCTATATTCGAAATAGGCGTATAGCTCACTCTAAACTCCCAGCAATGCATATCTCGTATAGCGCTTATAGTAGTCATACCTAACTGCTTAGTTGTAAAATCATAACCAGATGTTACCCCGATTTTCCATTTAGGAGTGAGGTTAAAGTCAAAATTATTTAGTCGTATAGATGCTGAGACTATTGACGTGTCGTTTAGTTTATTGGAGGTAAATTGATTTTGCACATTTACATTAAAAGACATAGCTATATTCCATGGACTATTGAAGTCATAGAAATAGTGGTAGTTTCTATAGATAAAGTTACGTTCATATTCATTTCCTGTTTTAGAGTTGAGTATGTTCTTCGAAAAATTATTAGAACTCAGTGCTAGGTTAGCCGTAGCATTCATATTGAGGAATCTAAAGAATCCTTGTCCTTCAGAGATTTTGAATTTATTCTTTCTAACTCCATTTTCATAAACATAGGGGTCGAATAACATACCCCCACTAAAGGTTAAAAAACCTAAGGTAGAATTACTAAATCCAACAGTAAAATTGTTCATTTTAAAGCTATCCAAGTTGAGGTTACAGCTACTATTGATACTCAATGCATCTAATAGCATCATTTTCTTAGATCCTAATACGGTATCTTTTTTATTTCTAAATTTCCCTTCGATTGCATTGTTAATGCCAAAGCTAATAATAGCACTAGAATTAGCACCAATACCACTCGGGGTACCTAAATACTGATAATACTTTATTTCTTTATTAGCAGTATCATTGTATCTATCGTAGTATCCCCAGAAATCGGAACTAAAGTCTGGTGTATATGTGAAATTGACAATTGGGCTCACTTGATGCCTTATTCCCTGCACTATGCCACGCTTTGAAATAGGGTAAAGACCTATAACAACTGTATTTAAACTGAGTCCCGTATTGAAGTCTCTTGACGTAAAAATACCTTCAGAGATAACAGAGTCTGGCTTTACTTTACCGGAATCACGGGTAATATTAATCTTCTTAAAATACATTCTATCTGTATAATTAAGATTGGGAACTAAATTGAAATATTTAAATAACCTTATATTCTGGAAACTAAATAAAGCATTATGTTCTATACCTAAACTTAATTTATTAAAAAGATTCCCATTGAATAGATTGCTATCTGCGGTGCTAGGAAGCTGAGCTAAAGCATTGGTAGAGTATTGAAGACCAATAACGACCGAGTTTTGTTTATTGGGATTCTGGTATAGATTCCCGTTATAGTTAATTCTTAAACTAGGCAGGGTTCCACTGACAGTTTCTGTTCGGAGGTCTTGATTATAACTGATACCTGCATTAATGAAAATAGGAAGTTTTCTAAAACGTTTGGTGGCATTGAGATTAGAGACTATTTGACCAGTGATACGTCTTTGATCTAAGGTAAGGGACCTATTAATAGCTCCCTGTGTCATATAGCGTAGGTCTGAGTTGAAGGTAAAAGTAGGATGTGCTTTGGCGCTTTGTGTATGCCGCCAGTTAAACATATAATTGACCGGTGTATTGTCTGTTACTGCCGGGTTATCTGCATCGCCAGTAAATATTCTATTGGTCTCAGCTGTGAATTCTCCATCATATTTGTAAAGCTTATTATAACGAATATTCCCTGCGAATTTATAACTACCATTAAAGTAGACATCCGCTAGAAATCTAGCATCCATATAGTCG
Source organism: Saprospirales bacterium (assembly GCA_947441115.1). Taxonomy (GTDB): domain Bacteria; phylum Bacteroidota; class Bacteroidia; order Chitinophagales; family JADJOU01; genus CHPMRC01. The sequence continues at coordinate 30,589 of CANESS010000011.1, forward strand.
TTAATCCCTAAATAGATCCCCATATTTTGGACATTGAAGAATGGACTAAAACCATATTGCTGCGGGAAAATGATACCACTACGTCTTCCTTTTTGGGCTGGAAATATGCCGAAAGGCAGATAAATAGGAGTCTGAACGTCACTGATAACCAGATTAGTAGGGCCGGTGACTATTGATTTCTTCGTTGTAAGTTTCAGTTTTTTCGCATTAAAATAAAAGTGAGGATGCTCATGGTCACATGTGGTATACTTAGCTTTAGAAATAAACCAGTTACCTATACTGTCTTTTTTCACTTCATGCCCATGCAGTAGAGCTTCATCTTCTTTAGTTACAATGTCATATACCTTTCCCTTTTTTGTTTTAAAATTATAGAGTAACCTGTCTGTAAAATAGTCTTTCTTATCCTGCTGCATATAAGGTCTTCCAAGCACCGTGTCGCCTTTTTTCAATTGATTTCCAGCTAGTACACTACTCGTCCAATCATAATCTATGAAGTAGGATTCAATAAGCATATCCGTATATGAAATTTTAGATTCGTTAAAGAGATGCAGCATCTTTGTTCGTATACTGTAAATAATGCTATCCTTAGCCTTATATTCTATTTTAGATGCTATGTCATCATTTGCAGATATAATAAGACTGGAGTCCTTTTGATTTTTAACGGAGTCTTTCGGCTTTATACTTTGCGCTTGACTTTGGCCTTTAAGATTTGTAAAAATGACAAGAAATGAACAAAATAGTATTAACTTTGTATTTAATCTTAGAATAAAGTATATAAATAT
>CANESS010000012.1 GCA_947441115.1 Saprospirales bacterium
CTTAGAGAAAAGTGCAAATAGAATTGGAGGGACGATAAAAAATCCAATCATATTAATCGCTTGCATAGATATAATTTTTTCGCGAGGTAGCGTTAAGACATCAAATTTGTCGGCATTAGTTATGTCAATATAAGGTAAAAAAATAAGTGCTGAAAATATAACTGTAATGATTACACCTACGATTATAGAGCTAATAATCAATAGCGAAGTGTTTTTAGGTTGATTCAATAAATTCATTTGCCAATATTATGACTATTTTTGCAAATCTATGGTAAAAATAGGTCATATAAATATCGCGGATTTCCCTCTTATGCTCGCTCCTATGGAGGATGTGAGTGACCCACCATTCCGTGCGCTATGCAAGGAGTTCGGAGCCGACCTTATGTATACTGAATTTATCTCCACGGATGGGTTAATTCGAAATGCTGATAAATCAGTTAAAAAGCTAGATATCTACGAAGATGAACGACCTATTGGTATACAGATTTTTGGCTCAGATTTTGACGCTATGATAGGCTCTGCGGAGATAGTAGAGGCGGCTAACCCCTGCCTTTTAGATATAAATTATGGCTGTCCTGTTAAGAAAGTAGTCTGTAAAGAGGCCGGCGCAGGCATATTAAGAAATATTCCTAAAATGATAGCCTTGACCGAGGCTGTAATCAAGGCCACCTCCTTACCGGTGACAGTGAAGACTCGTCTCGGCTGGGATGAAAGCACCATCAATATAGTAGAAGTTGCAGAGAGACTTCAAGATATAGGAGTGCAGGCGCTTTCTATTCATGCGCGTACCCGTGTGCAGATGTACAAGGGGCATTCGGACTGGTCATGGATTAATAAGGTCAAAGATAATCCTAGACTGACCATACCTGTATTTGGCAATGGGGATATAGATAGTCCACAAAAAGCCTGGGAGTATAAAAATAACTATAATGTAGATGGTATCATGATAGGGCGGGGTGCTATTGGAAACCCTTGGATTTTCAGGGAGGTAAAGCATTATTTTCAGCACCAAACAGAACTCCCTCCCCCCGATATACATGAGCGTATTTATGCCGTGCAAAAGCATTTGAAGCGAGCTATTGAGTGGAAAGGTCTTGTGCTTGGCCTTTTGGAAACACGTATGCACTATGCGGCTTATTTCAAAGGACTCGACGGAGTGAAAGAGTATAGAGCCAGATTGGTCAATACGCTGGAATATCAAGAAATTTTTGATGTACTGGAAGAAATGAGAGAGAAGTATGCGCATTCACAAGTTATGCAGTGAATTAAATAATTAGCGCAAACTAATAAAACTCCTTTTACTCCACTATTTCGATCTCTACTCTTCTATCGTCTTCTGGGTCTTTATTCTTAGGAAACATGGATCCCATTCCTTCGTAGCTCAATCGCTCCTTATCTATCCCATTATTGGTGAGATAGGTATAGACCGTCTTGGCTCTATTCGCTGATAGGAAATTATTACGAGTCTTATAGTCAAATCCATCTTCTCCTTCTTTAAGATTAGCTCTGTGAATGTGTCCTGTAATTTTAATATTCCGATTGGGATTATCTTTCATTATTTGCAATAGTTCCTTGAGCTCGGGGGATGAGTTCTTAGCGAGCTCACTGCTTCCCCCTTTAAAATATATTTTCAAATTTATGCTTTCGCCTATTTTGGCAGACTGTAAAAAGTTTTTTATATTAGGAATAGTATTAGAGTCAATAATCGTGTCTTTTAGAGGTGCAATGGCTATGGGCGGACTAGGAATTTTGGCCTTAGGCGGACTTGTCTTTTTTCTAGTCATACTGTAAAATAACTCTAGCTCTGCTCTTCTATTGAGCGTGCGCTGGCTATCTATTTTTAGTTCGCCTTCTAGCGGCACAGCCCCAAATGCAAGTATCTCGTTTGGTATAGAATATTTAATTCGTGAAGAAATAATTCTGTAAATAGTTTCTGCTCGTTTTTTAGCCAACGTATCATTGATTTTTTTTCTCCCTCTATCATCGCAGTAGCCTTTTATACTTATACTATCAATAGTTAAAGAATCAAAATTTTTCAGAAAGAAAACTAATCGCTTTTCCTCAGTGGTGTCCAGCTCGGCTACTTTGTAGGCAAAGTAAATAGGATAGTCCATCTTACTTTGACTATTCATTTCATATTGGGAACTCAGTAAAATGATAACTAAAAATACTCGCAACATAAGTTATGATTTTTTTGAAAGATAATACGCATCCATGGCTAGATAGGTTTCCGCTCCATATGCTCGTTCGATGGGATCTCTGAGAAATTTGTATACGGGCACTTGAAGCTCTTCACCTAGCGCACAGGCATCGCTGCATATATCCCATTCTTCATAGTTGACAGCAGTTAATTCTCCTATACCTGACTCTCTTATAGGATATAGGTGACACGATATAGGTTTGCGAAAGCTAGATTTCCCTTCAAGAAAAGCTTTCTCTATGCCACAGTGAGCTACTCCTTTTTTATCATAATTTATAAATGCACATGGCCCTTCTTCTAGCAGCATAGTTTTATGCACTCTATCCTCTAGATCATAGCTTGTAAATCCATTTTTTTCAATACGCTTGATACCATTTTCCGTAAGGTAGGGTCGATAGTTTTCAAATTCCGCTTCTAGTTGTTTAATTTCTTCATTCTTTACTGGTGCACCAGAGTCGCCAGCTATGCAGCATTCTCCCTTGCATTTTGATAGATTGCACACAAACTTTTTTTCAAAAATTTCTTCACTTACTAAAAGTTGGTCGAGAATTAGCATTTCTTTAGGAATTATACTGCAAAAGTAGTCTAATATGAATTATCTTTGTATCAATAAAAGGTAATCGAATGAGAAATTTCCTATATCTATTAATGATATCTTATTTTATGGTATCCTGTGATCCTAAAGATCCTAGCGCCAATGCAGACGCAGTTCAGGAAATCAATCTACAGGTATTGCCTAAAGTGAATGGCCTAGAAGCTAAAGTAAATCAATTTTATCACCTGAAAAATGGAGATTCCATTCTTTTTAGTCGATTAGATTTTTATATGCAGGGCTTGAGTTTTAAGGATAAATCTGGCAAATCGGCTCTGCTAGATTCAGTTTTTCTGTTTTCGAATAAAAGTAGTACGAATAAACTTTCCCTTAAATCATCTTCGCTGCCTACAACAATTGATTCCATAAGTTTCTTATGCGGACTAGGGGATTTGACCAATAGCTTAGATCCGAATAATTACTCAGAGGCACACCCCCTTAGTTCATGGAAAAATATGTATTGGACTATGGGCTCAAAATATAGATTTGTAGTGCTAGAAGGGAATATCAAAACAGCTAGCGGTAGTCTTATTCCATACTCATTTCATACAGGACTTACGTATAAGTACACTGCTAATATACCTGTTAGTATTACATTGAATGTTTCTACTACCAATCTTTATAAGCTTAATCTGAATATAGACAAAGTCTTTTATCCATCGTTGGGTTCTCAAGTAGATTATAAGAATAATGAGACTCAGGCGCATGGCGATGCAGCAGATGGACCTTTGACCGATAAGGTAGCGCTCAATTTTTCTAGAGCATTTAGCATAGAGTGATGCGGATTGGAGGCTATTTATGTAGTTTCATATGCCTAACATTACTATATGCCTGTCAGGAGAATGCTGTTATTATTTTCCCCGATTATTTCCCACAGCAGAATAGAATATATCTAGATTCTGTAAGAATAGAAACAATTCAGCTAGGTGAGAAATTGTTTTTTGATCCTAGATTATCCAGTAATAACAAGATTTCTTGCGCTAGCTGTCATTTACCTGATTTGGCTTTTACAGATGGAAAAAAAATAAGTCAGGGAATAGATGGTAGATTCTCTAAGCATAATTCCTCCACCCTTCTGAATCTCGGTTTTTTGAATTCATTTATGTTTGATAAGGGTTCCCATAATATAGAAATCCAGCCTATCTTGCCTCTTCTGGATACCAATGAAATGAATACTAGCTTTATAGAGTTAGAGGAGAAGTTTAAAGATGATAAAATCTATCAATCTCTATCACATAAAACCTATGGCAGGCCTTTAAATAGACGCACAATTACATGGGCCCTGGCGGCCTATATGAAGTCGCTGACAGCATCTACCTCGCTATACGATAGCTTCCTTACTACAAATGATAGCAGTATGTTGTCTCCACTAGAAAAAAGAGGCATGAGATTATTTTATGGTAAGGGAAAATGCAATCAATGTCATACATCACCATTATTCACTGACTCCAAACATCATAATCTAGGATTAGAAGATTCTATCACAGGTCGAATTGGAGTATATGCCAATACGCTCATTCCGCTAGATAGAGGTAGATTTAAAACTCCTTCTCTACGCAATATTGAAATCACACATCCTTATTTTCATGACGGTAGAATAGCTGATTTAAAAGAAGCCATTCGTTATCATCAATCACCAGAGAGAGCTACCTATGATTTCATTCCTGTAAACTTATCCGAGAAGGAGATTATTGACTTACATCAATTTTTGAAAACTTTGACTGATGCTAAATTCAAAAACTAGCATATTTGTACTTCTATTGTTGATTATTAAATAAATTTTAAATTGGCCAAGACTAAGAATTACGAACTATTGAATGTGAAGATTGAGGATTTATCCTCGGAAGGAAAGGGGATAGTGAGAAATGAAGGAAAGGTTATTTTCGTAGAGGGCGGAGTGACTGGAGATTTAGTGGATATTAACGTGAAGAAAAATCACAAAAATTTTGAGATAGGTAAGATTCAGAAATTTCATAGTAAATCTGACTTGCGAAAGCAGCCATATTGTATGCATTATGAACAATGTGGTGGCTGTAAAACTCAGCATATTATCTATCCTGCGCAGCTAGAATGGAAGCAAGCTGTGGTCACGAATGCCATAGAGCGTATCGGAGGTTTTTCAGGGGTGGATATAAGGCCTATTCTAGGATGCTTGCATACAGAGCATTACAGAAATAAGCTAGATTATGCAGTGAGTAATAAGCGATGGCTTACATACGAAGAGGCTAATTCAGAAGAGACCTTCAATAGAAATGGCATAGGTTTTCACCTCGTAGGCATGTTTGATAAGGTACTCGACGTGAAGCAGTGTTTTCATATGCCCGATTTGAATAATGATATCAGAAATTTTATAAGACAAAAGGCTTTCGATCTGGAGATTTCATTCTACGATATCATGGCTAAGAAAGGCTGTCTTCGAAATATTCTAGTGCGGAATAATGTGAAGAATGAATGGATGATCTGTATGCAAGTATTCGAGATGGAGGATAATTTCTTGACGCTATTAGAATGTATAAAAAATCAATTTCCCCAGATAATTTCCCTTCAATATACTATCAATAGAAAATCAAATAATACCTTTTATGACCAAGAGTTTCACACATTTCACGGACAGGATTTTATTTTTGAATATCTGAAAGAGAAAAAATTCAGAATTACACCTAAGTCTTTTTTTCAAACGAATACGGAGCAATGTATTCGTTTATACGATTTAGTAGGCAAAATGGCGGCTATCCAAGAGGGGCAAGTGGTCTATGATCTCTATTGTGGCGTAGGAAGTATTGGTATCTATTTAGCAGAGCAGGCTAAGAAGATTGTAGGAATAGAACTTGTAGAGGAGGCGATAGTCGATGCTCGTATGAATGCAAAAATCAATGGTATGGAGAACTGTGAGTATTTTGCAGCTGATATTAAAGATATATTTAAATCAGACTTTATAGTCAAAGCTGGTAAACCAGATATAATTATCACGGATCCACCTAGAGCAGGTATGCATCCGGATGTAGTCAGAGAATTGACGGATTCTGGATGTCCAAAAATAGTCTATGTAAGCTGCAATCCTCAGACAATGTCTAATGATCTCAAGACGTTAACAGAAAACTATCATATACGATACATTCAGCCAGTAGATATGTTTCCTCATACGATACATATAGAGTGTATAGCTCTATTAGAGAAAAAGTAATACGATTAATGCTCTATAAATAATGGAAGGGTTTTTCGATTCCCATTTTCATTCCATTGGATATAGTAAATCCCTTTGCTTAATGCACTTGTATTGAGCTTGATCTCATCTGCACGGGAAGCTGTTATAGGCAGAGAAAGTCTTTTGCCAGAGGTATTAGTAACGGAAAATTCAAAGTCTTTAGTTATATTCTCTCCTTTTATGATAGTATAGTTCGATGCAGGATTAGGATAAATGGTTGTAGACTCTTTGTTTGATTGGAAGATGGCTGCACCTGATGCAGTGGTCTTGAAGGTACTATTCGAAGAGAAGGTATCTCCCGCAGAATTAGTCGCTTTTATTCTATAATTATATGTCATATCTGCAATCAATCCCGTTAAATTAGCACTAGCCGAAGTGGCACTAGATCCAGTAATACTGGCAGGAGTCATGGCTTTGGTACTTCCATAAGATGTAGTAGTACCAAACTGAACCTCGGCAGCAGTATTAGCATTATTCGCATTTATCTGTGCAGAAATTGTAGCACCCGTATTGGTTATAGCTGATAATGCTATTGTTGTAATAGTAGCTTTTTTAGTTATGGTACTGGCCTCTTCTGTTAGTGATTTAGTCGTTATATCCCAAGCATCGCCCGCAGTGCCTCCATCTCCATTGACTATATTGCCAGCTATATTGAATACCGCTGTGCCTGATGCAATAGAAGGAGCTGTCCAATCAAAGGTAAAATTTGTAGTACCGCTGGATAGTGCCTTAGGTGTAGTATGGTTCATTTCTCCACTCGTCTGAGTAGTACCACTAGCTATATTAGATATGGAGCCCTTGGTAGCTGTTAGATTGAAGCCTGCTTTTGCATTGGTGTTAGCACTATAGCTAGTGTTGGTAATAGTGACCTGAATGGTGTATTTTTTGCCAGGGGTATAGCTCGTTAGAGCAGAATTGCCATCAAAGGAAATAAAGACACTGGTAGCAGAGCTAGCAGTATGGCAGCCCGATCCTCCGCAGCCCGTGCTGCTTACACCTGTTTTGCCTCCAGAATTTGATGTCAAAGTGATGAGTCCTATGCCTGCGGCTAGAATATAAATGAGGTGTAGAGATTTGAATTTCATAAAGTTTGATTTTAACAGGGAGATGGATTAATAACTTGATAAAAATTATACAAATAAATTATACAGGAAATTCAGAATAGTTTCTTATCGTCTCATATACACGTATTTTTAGATCAAATTTAGAATCAATGCGGGGTCTTAGCTTTTGATAAATGACGACGCATATATTTTCTACAGTCGGATTAAGTGTGGCGAATTCAGTAGTGTCTAGGTTTAGATTTCTATGGTCAAAGGGCTCTATAACTTCTTCATTTATAATTTTTTTTAAGTCCGCTATATCATATACAAAGCCTGTGTATGGATCTATGTTTCCTGTTAGAGTCACATGTAGTTCGTAGTTATGTCCATGATAATTGGGATAGGCACATTTCCCAAATAATTTAATATTCTCTTCATCTGAGAGTTCAGGTTTGAATAGCCTATGCGCCGAGTTAAATATTTCGCGTCGTGTGATGGTAGATCGCATGGTCTATTTTGGTAGTTTTAAAATTTGAAGAGCTTCATTATTTCGGCCAATTAATAGCGCCTTTTCACCTTTTATGGTGATCGGTTTAACGACTTTGACATCGCCACTAAGATTGAAATTATTGCTATGATTTACAGAAAAATTGCCATCTGGTGTATTCTCTAGTATGACTCCATGACCTGCGTCTAGCCTACCAGTTTCTATTTCTATATTATAGTCGTTGCCACCTAATAGTAGATCTAATTTACCATCCTTATTGATGTCAAAAGGAATAACGGCATTGAGAGGAAATGTCTGCGCTTCGTAGGGAAGGGTTTTGGCATTAAATTTACCATTGGGCAGGTTGTAAATAATCATGCTTTGCATAAAATTAGCAACCAGCGTATCGCTGCCTCTGAGTTCTTCGGGAGTAAATATGGTAGAAGTAGTAGTTGCAGAGTATTTTTCATATCGATTAAATCGCTTTTTGAGAAATGGCATTTGATCTAGCACATTGTCTCTTATCATCAGCGGATAGCTCTGACCATTATAATAAGTGCTTACAATCACATCCGTAGATCCATTTTTGTCAAAGTCATTGACCAAGCAGGTCATAGGATAGTTTTTATCACCTTTATAGCGGCTATTGGTTCCATAATTGCCAAGGATGATGTCATCTATTCCGTCTCCATTCATATCTGCTAGCGTAATTGAGCGCCACCAGCCTCTAAAATTTCCTAAGCCGAGATTTAAATTTTGAAGCGAACCATTGATATTTTTATACACAGTAGGTGCCGTCCATTCTCCTACTGCTAATAGATCTTTAAAACCATCTCTATCTATATCTATCCACTTGGCATCATTGATCATCGCTAGCTTAGGATTTTGTTTTGAGAAATCATCTAGAACGAATCTACCCCCAATATTTTTCATGAGAAAGCTATTCGGCACTTTACCATAATGCCCAGGCACTATACTCCCACCAATAAATAGGTCATCCCATCCATCTTTATTATAATCCTCTATAGCTATCACCTTGGAACTGGTATATATATTGGGAAAAATAGTGCTATCAGCACGAGTGAAATTTGAATTTTGATTTATATACAATCGAACAGGATATTTTTTCAAGTCATTAGGATAGTCATTCCCGCCTGAGCTTACTATTAAGTCTAAATCTCCGTCCTTGTCAAAATCAATAAATGCTGCTTGCATATCCTCATAGATTTTATCTTTAATGAATACATCATAAGATCGTTTTGTAAAACCACCATCAGCGTTCTGAATAAAAAAACCGCCTAGGATATCTTTGGCCCCACCTACAAAAAAGTCGTCTAAATTATCGCCATTGATGTCGCCTACGGCGATAGCAGGGCCTTCATATGAGAATTTACGCGGGATGAGCGGCTCTAGTTTATAGTCGATATAATCATTCTCTCTACATACATGATTGACCGTGCTCTTAGTAGTAATATCTTCAAACTGGTATTCCAAAGGGTCGGGGATCTTTATAGGCTGGTATTGAGCTTCGTCTATATTGATCTCCATCAGCTGATTTACCTTAGCAGGCAATTCAAAAAAAACTTTTTTATTAGGAAACTCTATACGCAATTTAGCCTCCGTATTTTTTGCTAGACCTATATGTGTGATGTGCTCATGGCTAGACATATACCCACTGATAGGATAGGTATGATAATACTGCTTGGTACCATCGGGAGTCTCAACATATATCTTTGCACGGTATATAGCATTAGGTGTTTTTTTAGAAGCTAATTTTATTCGTAGGAAATTACCGACTTTGTTTTCTATCAGATTATTTTTAAATACGAAGACTTCTTGATTAATATTGCTAACTATGATTTCTAGATCTCCGTCATTGTCTAGATCTCCATACGCAGCGCTATTACTGACAGATGGATACTCTAGCCCTGTATTGGGAGGATTGCGAATAAGTTTCATATTCCCTTCATTGGCAAAGTAGATATTATTGATGCGGACCGTCGGTACATTATCAAGTATGTTTCTCAATTTTTCTATATTATCTTCAAGTAGCGCTATTTTTTTAATTGAGTCTAGCTTGTATTTCATGAAGTCCTGATCTGTGAAATCGTGGTAGTACCCATTTGAGATGTACAAATCTTTGTGTCCATTATTGTCAAAATCTGCCATCAGTGGCGCCCAGCTCCAATCTGTATTCGCAAGACCTACGGTGTGGGATATGTCAGCAAATTTTTTATTCTTAATTCTTTTTTGAAAGACATTCTTGACAAATTGCGATTTATAATTATGCTTCACTAATTTAGCATATTGGTCATACTCCATGGTCTGTCTAAACTGTTTCTGACGATAGTTTTCTTCGGGAAGCATATCCACTACGAATAGGTCATCTAGTCCATCATTATCCATGTCCGCATAGTTAGACCCCATAGAATTATAGCTAAAATGTGGCAGGTAGTAATCTCCTGAATCAGTAAAACTATTATTCTTATTATTGATAAATAAGCGGTCGTAGCCCGTATAGTCATTAGCTACAAAGATATCATTGTAGCCATCATCGTTATAGTCGCCTATCATGGCACTTAGTCCAAAAAAATTATCTTGTATCCCAGCTTGTTCTGATTTGTCTACAAATTTGCCATTCTCATTGATGAATAATCTATCAGAAATGTACTGATAGGTCTCAGGTTTTTTCGTTACTAATTTTCCGTCCTTGTCATAAGTCAAGATAATTTTTTTCGCCTCGCCCATTGCTGAAGGGTGATTGAGTAGAAACAAATCTAAATCGTCATCATTGTCAAAATCAGCAAAATAAGCCATCGTACTATAGGAGCTATCAGAAAGGCCCATTTCAGAGGCGCGATCAGTAAAGGTATTATTTTTATTGTTTATATACACATTGTGTGTGCGGTATTTCGCATTAGCTATAGCGGACTTGCATACATAGATATCTAGCCAGCCATCACCGTTCACGTCCATCATGCAGGCACCAGTATTGAAACCTTCGCCCTTGTCTACATTAGCTGATTTACTGATATCTTCAAACTTCAAACTCCCTTTATTGATATAGAGTTTATTGGCCATCATATTCCCAGCAAAGAATACATCATTGAGTCCATCGTTATTTATGTCCCCTATACACGTGCCAGATCCATTAAAGAGGTACTCATAGGTAAATATGTTCAAGTAGCGTGATTCAACTACATGATTAGTGAAATCTATTCCTGTTTGTTCCTTGGGCAGTAGAGAAAATAATTGTGAATAGATATGAGTGTGACCTAGGCCACAAAATACCAATATTAAGGCTAGAAAAAATTTCATTTTGATTATCTTTGTAAATAATTATAAACACACAAATTTAAGTTATGTGGGCTAAACATTTTCTTTTCTTTTTCGCATTGAGCATCTCACTGTCTAGTTACTCACAAAATATCATGGTAGAATCCAATCAGGTTCTCATCAAGACAATAATGGACGACCTATTCTCTCCACCAGTAGCCAGTCGAATACACCTCTACGCCAATGTAGCAGCCTATGAGGTCTATGCTAAGCAAAATCCTGCAATAAAGTCCTTTTCCAAGTTTTCTCATCTATCGCCCATATCGGCTCCTAGCGAGAAACTATACTATGATATAGCCGCTACAGTCGCTTTTGTAAAAACCGGGTTGACTTATATCTATACAGAAGACTATCTAAATGCCTTTCTAGCCGAAAAAGAAAAATTGTGGGCTAGAAAGGATCAATCCATAGTGAAAAACTCTATAAACTATGGAGAAGCGGTAGCTAAGCAAATCATAGAATGGAGTAAAGGTGATAATTATGGCTATACTCGTACCCTCCAGCGCTATGTGCTTTCAGATACTTCGGGTGCTTGGCAGCAGACACCACCAGAGTATAAAAACGGCTTAGAGCCTAACTGGTATATGATGCGACAAATTGTCCTTCCTACGGATAGTTTTCTACCGTTTAAGCATCACGATTACTATAGCGAGGATAAGAATTCAAGATGCTATAAATTAATGGATTCGGTCTATAGAAAATCAAAGAATCTAACCTCAAAAGAGAAGACCATCGCGCTCTACTGGGACGATAATCCTGCTACCACACATAGTAAAGGACACACCATGTATGTAGAGAAGAAACCTAGTCCTCTAGGCCATTGGCTAAAAATCACAGGGCAAAATATACGAACAAGAAAAGTGAGCAACGAGCAGGCATCTATTATTTATGCACGAGTATGTGTAGCTGCGTATGATGCATTTATCAATTGCTGGAACGTTAAATACAAACTCAATACCATACGTCCAGAGACCTACATTCATAGGCTCATAGATCCTGATTTTAAACCTCTCATTGAGACGCCTCCATTTCCAGAATATACGAGCGGACATAGCACTGTATCAGGTTCTGTAGCTACGGTTCTGGATTATTCTTTTCCTAAAATAGGAAGATTCACGGACTCCTCTCAGGTCATGCTCGGTATGAAACCGCGCAGTTTTACCTCCTTCCGTCAGGCAGCCAATGAAGCTTCTATCTCTAGATTCTATGGAGGTATTCATATCATGACCGCACTCAAAGAAGGCGAGCGTATGGGCAAGGTGATAGGCGAGCAGACCTGGAAGGTGATGAAGTAAATACTTTAATACAGGGAGGCTTGTTTCTATTGATTTTCCTTATGAGATTCACTTTTTTTATGCTCAGACCAATTGTATATAGCAATAAATAATACAAAAATTAGTCCTGGGATTAAAAATTTCGATAATTTAAACTCACCTTCTTTCAAGCAATCTAGACCACCAGATATTATTGCAGATACTAGAAAAAAAATTAAAAATTATTTTATTATTTTTTTAGTGATAGGTTTCATAATTTATTTATTTATTCTTTCTTTCGTATTGACAGGAGACGTTTAGGTTATTTAAATAAAATTCTCCAGATAATAATTTACTCTTAATTTGATCTAACGTAGTATCCTCAAATACCTTAGCAATTTTTATTTTGATATCAATAAATTCATAGTGAAGAGGGCATGGTCTAGTTTCGGAGCAGGTCTTAAGGCCTAAAATGCAATCGACAAAAATGCCATTTCCATCGATAGCAAAAACCACATCAGCAAGGGAATGTGTCAGATTATCTGCGGTTAAGTAAAAACCACCATTCGGACCTTTTTGGGAACTGATAATATCCGCCTTAGCTAATATTTGTAGCAACTTAGCTGCAAAATGATAGGGAATATCTAACTCATCGGATATGTTTTTAGCGCCTACACGCTCCAGATTTTGAGAGTGTTTGGTGATATATAATATCGATTTTAAAGCGTATTCACAAGACTTAGATAACATACTATTTTTTACAATACAAATCTATAAAATAAAAGACCTTTATATCTTATTGTAATTCTAAAGGTGCCAGAAAATTATAATCAACTAATAGAATTTCAATATGTTATGATTTCAGATAAAAATATATTTTAAGTGTAATTAACTATAGTTTAGTTTAGACACTTCCCTGTGCTAAATAATTCAAAAAAAGCATGTGCTAGAGTGGTGAAGTATTAACTCTACATTTTATTTGAAGGGAGCTATATTGGAATTTAAGGGCCATGTGAATGCCGGTCGGGTCAATAATGTGATATTTACTTCTTAAAAATTATTTTGAACTTCATGAAGAAGACGCATTTGAATCTCTATACTTTAGTTTCAATGAGTTTATTAAAAAAACAAAGTTAGTATCTGAAAACTATGAGATAAACTATCTCAATTTTAATAGAATGATTCAGAGACTATATCTGACTCTCACAAAATAAAAAGAAAAAATTGCTAAGTAATTAGAAACGGCTAATCACATAGTAGAAAAAAACTGGTTGCTTGAGAAATGCAAAGTTTAACGATTAAACCATTTCACTAGGCACTACCCACATATCAAATTCCTCAGAGGTTACATACCCTAGAGCTATAGCAGATTCCTTCAAGGTAGTTCCTTCTTTATGGGCTTTCTGAGCTATTTCAGCAGCTTTGTAATATCCTATCTTCGTATTGAGTGCAGTGACTAGCATCAAAGAGTTATTTACATTGCGGTCTATATTTGCTTGAATAGGTTCAATGCCTATTGCACATTTGTCATTAAAGGCACTGCAGGCATCGCCTATTAACCTAGCAGATTGTATAAAATTGGTAATCATCATCGGTTTGAATACATTTAACTCGAAATGCCCACTCATACCTCCGATATTAATAGCCACATCATTTCCGAGTACTTGAGCACAGACCATAGTTAAGGCTTCACACTGGGTAGGATTCACTTTTCCTGGCATAATAGAAGAGCCTGGCTCATTGTCAGGTATATACAATTCGCCAATCCCCGCGCGTGGTCCAGAGGATAGCATGCGGATATCATTAGCTATTTTCATGAGTGATACTGCTGCTGTCTTCAAAGCTCCATGAGTTTCTACAATAGCATCGTGTGCAGCTAAGGCCTCAAATTTGTTCGGAGCGGTAATGAAAGGCAGACTAGTTAGTGTGGAGATGTTCTTGGCTACCAGTTCTGAATAGCCTTTAGGAGTGTTCAGTCCGGTACCTACAGCTGTGCCACCTAAGGCTAGTTCAGTCAAATGAGGTAGTGTATTCTCTATGGCTTTTATGGCATTAGATATTTGCATAGCATATCCACCGAATTCCTGACCTAGGGTGAGGGGAGTAGCATCCATGAAATGGGTTCTCCCTATTTTTACTACATCTTTAAAGTCCTTAGATTTGTACTCGAGGGTCTTCTGTAAGTCTCTAAGTCCTGGCAAAGTAGTATATGTAATGAGCTCGTAAGCCGCAATATGCATAGCTGTTGGGAAGGTGTCGTTACTACTCTGACTCATATTGACGTCATTATTCGGATGAATAAATTTCTCTTTATCATCCAATTTTCCACCGTTTATGATGTGAGCTCGATTTGCTATCACTTCATTTACATTCATATTAGACTGTGTTCCAGATCCAGTCTGCCATACTACTAGTGGAAATTCATTATCCCACTTCCCTTCCAATATTTCATCACATACTACTCCAATAGCTTCCTTTTTTTCGTTATCTAATACCCCTAGCTCCCAATTGGTAATAGCTGCAGCTTTTTTAAGGAAAGCAAAGGCGCGTATAATCTCTTTAGGCATTCTAGATATATCTGTAGCTATCGGAAAGTTATCAATGGAGCGCTGGGTTTGGGCACCATAATACTTCTCAATAGGAACATGAACTTCGCCCATGGTATCTTTCTCTATTCTATACTGTGTAGCAGACATTTTTTTTGTTTTTAAATGATTTAAAGTGCAAATATAAAAAAAGGGCATTTCTTTTACGAAATCACCTTGCGATTAACTGTAATAATTCTTGGTTTTTAAAACTCACAGCATTTGCAGTGGGCCTTAACAGAATTGTTAAAAATAAAATAACTGAATTTAACCCGACTTGTCATTAAAAAATCCTTTTCCATCAGTGATTTCTTGCAATTGACTGAAGCTCGATTTACAAGATAGAATTAAGATAAAGAGTATAATTTTTTTCATTTGGACATGTTTTTTTATCAATAGTATTTTTAAAAAAAATATGCAGAATTATGAACTCACTGTTCTACTTTTCATAATTTACCCTAGTTAAATACAAGCTCTGTTATTGTAATAATTGAGGGGGTATAATAACGAGGTAATTAAGTATAAAATAAGTGATTAATTATTTTCAGCTAAATCTATTAGCATTCTTTTAATAGGTAAGTAAGTTATTTATATAAAATGAGACAATTCTAAATTATCCTGCTAAGATTCAATTAGGTTTTCATTATTTTTGTATTCTAATTATTCTTTTTCATGACTCGAGTCTTTTTTGATAATGCAGCTACTACACCTATTCACCCAGAAGTGGTTATGGTAATGACAAAATGTCTTAGCGACGTATACGGCAATCCTTCTTCCACGCATTCCTATGGGAGAGAGGCGAAGGGTCAGCTAGAAGAGTCTAGACGAAGTATAGCTAAAATCCTAGGGGCTAAGCCATCTGAGATTTTTTTTACCTCATGTGGCACCGAGAGCAATAATACCATACTGCGCAGCGCAGTTAGAAATGCAGAAATTTCCGAAATATGGACGACGTCTATCGAGCATCCTTCTATTTTCCAGACTTCTCAGCATATTTGTAGCGATATCCCAATTCGATATTTACAGTTAAATCCAAACGGAAGTGTAAACCTAGATAGTTTACAAAAAGATCTGATTGCAGTTAATAAAAAGGTCTTGGTATCTGTAATGCACGCGAATAATGAAGTTGGTGTGCTCAATGATTTAAAAGCAATTAGCGAATTGTGTCAAAAATACCATGCCCTTCTGCATAGCGATATGGTTCAGACTATGGGTCATTTGCCTATTAATTACCAAGAAATAAAAGTAGATTTTGCTTCCGCCTCCGCCCATAAATTTCATGGTCCTAAAGGGGTCGGTTTTATGTTTATTCGTCAGCCAAATCAAATAGAGGCTATTATAACAGGTGGTTCACAAGAGCGTGGCAATAGAAGTGGTACTGAAAATCTAGCCTCTATCGTAGGTATGACCAAAGCCTTGGAATTAGCTACTAGTAACATTGCTCATGATATTGATTATTTGAATCATCTACGCACTCATTTCATTTCTAAATTGAAAGAGAGTTTTCCTTCCATGAGTTTTCTCACTGAAATGGATCAGAGTCTTTGCACTATTGTTTCTGCGGTTTTTCCCCCAGAGTTTGAGAGTGAGATGCTTTTATTTCAGCTAGACATGAAAGGGATAGCTTGCAGCGGAGGGAGTGCCTGTAGTAGCGGAGCTAATAAAGCATCACATGTCCTAGCGCACTTTCACCTGCCTGAAGGTAGTAAGGTGGTGCGATTTAGTTTCTCAAAATTCAATAAAGAAAAAGAAATTGATTTCTGCATAGAAGGAATAAAGCAGATTGCTAGCGAACGCGGTCAAAACTGCTAAACTTCATTTCATGCGTCATGTAAGTTTTACCAATGGATTAGAGCTTTTAGTTCATAACGATATCCGATTGAAAAATACGGTGTTGAATCTTCTGTACAAGGTGGGTAGTGCCCAAGAAGATAAGACTCAAACAGGTCTAGCTCATTTTTTAGAGCATATCATGTTTGAGGGTAGTGCCAACTTTCCTAATTTTGATGCAGAACTCCAAGCTATGATGGCGGAGAATAATGCGTTTACCGGACAGGATTATACATGCTATTACGAGATTTTTCCTCATCGTTTTTTTAAGCGGGTTTTGCAAATAGAAAAAGATAGAATGTATCACCTCGCAATTAAAACCAAGAGTGTGCATCTTCAGTCCAGTGTTATTCAAGAAGAGTTTAAAGAGACTTCGCTTCATCCACCTTTGGCGGATGTATGGCACCATCTGCAAAAGCTTTGCTTTAAAAATGCTTATCAATGGCCGGTCATAGGAAAGAATCTAGCTCATATTGCATCTATTGATAAGAAGGTATTAATGCGGTTTTATAAAAATCACTACCAGCCATCGAATACTATTCTCTCTATCATCACCGCATTGGATGAGGAAGTAATAGTCAAAGAGGTGGAGTTAGTTTTTCAGACCAAACGTCAAGCTTCAATTTTTCCACCAGCTGAAATTGAAATGAGTGGGAAAGATAAGGTGACAGGCACCAAGCGATTGATCAGATCTAATGTCGCAACACCCCATTTTTATCTGGCTTTTCATATGGACGACTATGCCAGCCGAGCTTATTTCCTTTCGGATATGGTGAGTGATTTATTGACCAATGGAGAATCCTCACTTCTATACAAAGCACTCGTCTCCGAGTCTAAATTGTGCACAGAGGTGACATCTTATACTACAGATAATATTCATTGCAATTTATTAATTATAGAGGGTAAATTAACATCAGGTATTGACTTTGAAGGAGTATATCATGTGCTAGAAAATGTATTTAAACATGTGCTAGAAAATGGGATAACAAAATCTAGATTCGAAACATTGCATAACAAAGCACTCTCTTATTGGAGTTTTTACCATTACAATACCGCTCATTTAGCACAGAATATGGCCATATTTTATCAAGCTAGGAGTGTATTGGATATTCATAAATATATAGCAGAGATTTACGATTCCATAGAAAAAAAAGATTTAGAGAATCATATAGCTAATTTTCTGCGTCTGGATAAAACTAGTCGTTTAGAATATATGCCTAAATAGATCACTTAGATTAATTCCAAAATAAATCTATAGCTAAAATTACACCACCCTAGTGCGCATTTAATACATTGCCAGAAATAGTTTGGTTATTTCTTATATAACTAAATAGTTCATTTGTCTTATTAAATGATCGAGTTGAGCATAGTAATCCTTATATTTGTCTATTTTTATCTCAAATTTATGTTTTCCTTTAAAAAATTAGGTTCTACTTTCATTTTTGTTTCAGTTTTCTTTGCCTTATCCTCTCAGACTATGGTAAAAGGACGCATATTAGATGCTAAGACTAAGGCTCCACTGCCTTACTGTACTATTTATTTTGCAGGAAAGAAAATAGGGGCCAAATCTGATAACTATGGAAATTTCACTATTAAGTCTCCAAAAGAGGAGACTGTAATTTTTGTTTCTTATTTGGGGTATGAAACCAAGGAAGTGAAAATCTATGGCTCTGATTTCAAAACAGATATACTCTTGGCAGAAAAATCAAGAAAGAAGCAAACGGTAGATATTAAGGGTTCCCGAAAAATAGTCAAAGATACCTTGGCCATTCGAATTATTAGAAATGTCATTAAGAATAAGGATAAAAATAAACCGAGTGCGTTAGAGTCTGTGCAGTATGATAAGTATTCTAAGTTTGAGCTCTCTGTTGCGAATATAGATAGTCTCATCGGAAGTAATTTTTTAACTAAGCCTATAGAGTATCTTCTAAAGTATCAATCTGTAACACCAGACGGTGAGCGCTATAGTCCTATATTGCTTAGAGAGACCTCTGCTAAAGTATTTCAAAAAGGTAAGAAAACTCATACTGAAGTCATAGGGGTCAATGATACAAAACTATTCGATAATGAAAGTATCTACGCCTTAGTTGAGCAGTCGTTCGAAGACTATAATGTTTATGACAACCAACTAATCATAGCGAATAAATCACTCGCAGGACCAGCTGCTACATCTGCACTTTTATTCTATCGCTACTATGTAGATGATAGTTTCGAGGTGGAGGGTGTGAAAAATTATCAAATGTCTTTCGCTCCTATTAGCAAAGAAGATTTTGGTTTTACTGGTAAATTTCTCGTAGAAGAAGGTTCATGGGCTATCAAAGATATTCAGATGTATCTTGATAAGCGTGCGAATATTAACTGGGTGAATCACTTCGCTATAGCACAATCTTTTAAAAAAGTGGAGGGTAAATGGCTTAGAAATAGAGACGAAAAAGATGTCGCCTTGGCCATTTCTAAATCTAAAAAGCGAATAAAGGTGCGGTTTAGACAGACAGATATTCAATCTAATCATGTTGTCAATCAGCTTATTTCAGACGATATATTCCAAGGAGACGAAGTTATAAGACTTCAAGGACATAATAAGAGAACCGATTCATTCTGGATAGCTTCCAGAGGCGAGAAATTGAGCGATTTTGAAGCAGGTATTTATAAGCGCACAGATACATTCAGAAGATCAAGACAATATAAAACACTCTATTATTTTGGCCGCGTAGGTACCACTGCATTTTTTCCTATTCCTCCAGCGAACTGGGAAATAGGCCGTGCTTATAAATTCGTAAGCTGGAATGAATATGAAGGCACTAGATTGAGATTAGGAGCAAGAATGGTCTTTGATTCATTTAAACGATTTAATATCGGTGGTCATATAGCATATGGCACGGAGGATGGATTATTAAAATATGGATTTGAGAGTTTTTTTAATCTACCTTCCAAAAATCTTTTATTTCATCAATTGACGGTGAGTGTGATGCATGATTATCAGCGCATGGGAGACGCAGAATCTATATTAGATTTTGACAATATCATCATGTCTTTATTTCGTAAGCCGGGCAATAGAATTCGAGATATTGTGTTGAAAGATCAGATTAGAATTAACTGGGTCAAGGAGTGGAAGCGAGGGGAGGAGACTCAGCTAGGTATTGAAAATACTTCATTCTTTTCTAATTCATTTTTTAAATTTGATGAAATCATGGCGGATGGTTCTATCGCACCAAGGGATAAACTAAATACCTTTCGAATCAATGCATCCTATAGATTTGCGATGAAAGAACCCGTATTTAGAAATCCATTTAAGCGTATTAGATTGAAAAGTATTCGACCTATTTTTGAGGTCGGTTCGTCTATTGGTCTCAAAGGCTTCTTGAACTCAGATTATAGCTTCTTGAAAATGCGCGCTACAGCTAGACAGCAAGTGCCATATGTATTCGGTCAGTTTAGATATAATTTGACAGCAGGTAAAATATTCGGACGGGTTCCCTATATCGATATCGAACAGTTTGGAGGTAATAACGGATTGATAAAAGATGTCAATCGATTTTTCCTAATGAATGAAACGGAATATAGTGCGGATATGTTTGCGCAGCTCTTCATATCACAACATTTTCAAGGGTACTTTTTCAATAAAATCCCATTATTAAAGAAACTAGGATGGAGAGAAAATGTTTATTTCCGCACAGCTGTAGGTTCTATCGAAGATAACAATCGCAATTATTTCCGTATACCAAATCAGATGAGTGCACCAGAAAGCATCTATATGGAGACGGGTTTCGGTATTTCCAATGTATTCAAATTTTTCGAAATACATAGTATTTGGAGATTGACGCAGCACGATAAACCAACTACCAGAAAATGGGGAATGTTAATTGGCGCCTTCTTTGAGTTGTAAAAATAGGTTGAATAGATTTAAATATCTTTAATCATGCTACTAGCCAGGCACGACGGCAAATATAAACATCAAGTGGGTTGTGATGAGGCGGGCAGAGGTTGTCTAGCCGGACCTGTAGTGGCAGCAGCAGTTTTATTGCCGCCAGATTATTCTAATTCTGCTCTAGATGATAGTAAGAAGTTATCGGCTAAGCTGCGTGAACAATTGCGCCTAGATATCCTAGAAAATGCGCTAGCTTATGGCATAGGCATCGTGAGTCATGAGGAAATAGATAAGATTAATATCCTCCAAGCTTCTTTTTTGGCTATGCATAGAGCCATTGATCAGATAAAAAAGAAAGTGGATGTGCTCCTCATAGATGGAAATCGGTTCAGGCCCTACAAGTCTATTCCTCACTATTGCATCATTCGTGGAGATGGAATTTATCAGAGCATAGCTGCCGCCGCTATTCTGGCTAAGACGCACAGAGACGATCTGATGCGCTCGCTGCATGTGGACTTTCCAGACTATTCCCTTGATAAAAATAAAGGTTATGCTAGTGCAGACCACATATCAGCTATAGAGAAATTGGGTTATTCACCTATCCACAGGAAAACTTTTAGACTGAAGAAATTGTCCAAGCAGCTATATTTGTTTGAATAGTTAGAATGAAGGATATAATCGGTGATAAAAAATAGTTCCATACAGCAGGTCATGGATACCATGCGAGTAGACGAGGTGCTTGGAGATTTTCTGAATCTCAAGCGGCGTGGCACGAATCTTCTTGCTAATTGTCCTTTTCACGATGAGAAGACCCCATCCTTTACTATATCCCCAACTAAGGGTATTTATAAGTGCTTCGGCTGCGGCAAATCAGGAAATAGTGTCACCTTTCTTATGGAGCATGAGAATATTAGTTATATAGAAGCTATACGACATCTAGCTAAGAAATATAATATAACACTAGAAGAAACTGAGGCTAGTGGAGAGGAGATTCAAAAGAGTCAAGAAAGGGAATCCCTTTTTATTCTAAATGAATATGCCAATAAATATTTTCAAACCAATCTCCATGATACAGAAATTGGAAAGACGCTAGCTCTTTCATATTTCAAAGAAAGGGGCTTTTCTGAAAAGACTATACGTGATTTTCAGCTAGGCTACTGTCTCGATATGCGAGATGAACTATATAAAAACCTCAAACGAGACGGCTTCAATGAAGACTATATAGTGAAGCTAGGTCTAGCTAAAAAATATGAAGATGGGAGCTGGAGGGATTTTTTTCGCGGTCGCATTATGTTTCCCATTCACAATCTATCGGGCAAGGTCATAGGCTTTGGTGGTCGAGTGATGGGTAATGCGGATAAGACGGCGAAGTATATTAATAGTCCTGAGAGTGATATTTATCATAAAAGTCAAATACTCTATGGTATGCACCTCGCTAAGCGAGCAATACCAAAGGAAAACTATTGCATACTGGTAGAGGGTTATACCGATGTGATATCCCTCTATCAGGCTGGGGTAGAAAATGCAGTGGCCTCTTCAGGCACGGCGCTCACTATTGAGCAGCTTAAACTCATTCGACGATTTACAGAAAATCTTCATATACTCTACGATGGGGATAAAGCAGGTATTAAAGCTGCACTCCGAGGTACTGATCTAGCCTTAGAGTCTGGCCTAAATGTCAATCTTACTTTGCTAAAAGAAGGACATGACCCAGATTCTTTTGTGAGAGAATTTGGAGGAGAAGCACTGAAAGAGTATATCCAAAAACAGTCGTCTGACATCGTCACCTTCAAAGCCAAACTCTATAGGGAGGAGGCAGGACAGGATCCTGTGAAGCGCGCAGAATTGACGAAGGATATCATTAATACTATTAGTCTAGTACCTGATAATATTAAACGAAGTTTTTATATCAAGGAATGTGCGATTCTCATGGGTATCGAAGAGGATCTTCTGAGCAGAGAGTCGCAGCGCGTTATCAATCAGCGTAAGAAAAAGCAGCAGATAGATTCTAGTAGAAATGAGGAATTTGCAGCTGAATACACCAGCAATCTAGATGAAATAGAGCAGAGCATAGAGCAGCTCAGTGAATATAGTTCTAATCTCATCACAGTAGAAAAAGAACTCTGTAAAATTCTCCTGGAACATGGCAATAAACCCATTGAGACCAATCAAGAATTAGATAATCCATTCTTTGATGACGTGACGGTAGTGCAATATATTTTCACTAGGCATATAGTGAATTTTGAATTTGAATCTGAGATATGTAAAAAAATATTTTACCATATCAAAGAGAATTATGAAGATGGAAAATCCTATCCTCTCGTCCATTATCTGCATCATACAGATGCGGAAATATCTAGTTTTACTATAGCCAATTGTCAGCAGGATGCAGAGAGTCTCATGGACTGGAATAAAAATAAGAAAAATAAAAACCTGAAGATAAAGCAGTATGGAGAAAACTATCGACTAGAGGTAGACCAAATCCTACAACAAGTAAAAATAGCTTATCTCGAAAAGCTAGGGAAGCAAATAATGACTATCACACGACAGGCTATAGGAGAAAATCTTGAATATAATGAAGATGCTAAAAAATATCTCCTCGTGCAGTTAGAGTATTTAGAATTGTTTAAAGAATTGAGAGAAAATTCAAACTATGTTTTTAGAAAACTAATTAAATAAATAGACAATATGGCGCTAAACTACACCTGGGCATTGCTTATTATTATAGGTTTTATCGTGGCTATTGGTCAGTATTTAACGACAGGAAATGCTGAAATTTTTCAAAAAATGTTGACGGGAATTTTTGATAGTTCGAAGACGAGTTTTCAAATATGTCTTGGCCTAGCAGGTATAATGACCTTCTGGATGGGTATCATGAAAATAGGAGAGAAGGCAGGCTTGTTAAATCTATTAGCAAGAGCCATGTCTCCATTTTTTAGAGCTATATATCCGAGTGTTCCTGCAGGGGATAAATCCTTAAGCTCACTATCTATGAATTTTTCTGCTAATATGCTAGGACTAGACAATGCCGCTACTCCACTTGGACTTCAGGCTATGCGTGATTTGCAGGAATTGAATAAAGAAAAGGAAACTGCTTCTGATGCGCAGCTCATGTTTTTGGTTTTAAATACAGCAGGCGTGACGATCATTCCTACCTCGGTGATTGCCTTACGACAGTCTATGGCTATAGAGCAAGGCTTGGTTGACTTCAACGGAGCAGACATTTTTATACCTACCTTGATGGTGACTTATTTTGGATTTTTGGTAGCGTTTTTATGCGTGGCTTGGTTTCAAAAAATAAACTTACTGCGCTGGCCGATAATAGCTATGTTCGGACTAGGAGCACTTATGATAGGAGTGCTGTCCAATATGAGTGGAGCGGCTATGACAGGACTCGGTACTTCGATTGGGTATATTGGTAGTTTCATTATTTTAGCTATGATTATGATATTTGTCTTTTCAGGTTTTTATAAAAAAATCAATATGTACGATGCTTTCGTCGAGGGTGGAAAGGACGGCTTTCAGTTGGTGATTTCCATAGCACCTTATTTAGTTGTGATGCTATTTGCGGTGAGTGTGTTTCGCACCTCTGGGGGCCTAGAATATCTAATGAATGGTATACGAAATCTAGTAGCTATGACAGGATTAGATACTAGATTCGTGAAGGCATTGCCCGTAGGACTTATGAAGCCACTCAGTGGCAGTGGTGCTAGAGGTATCCTAGTCGATGTAATGAAAGCGAATGGCGTAGAAAGTTTCGTATCCAAAGTGGCTTGTATTATCCAAGGTGGCACCGAAACTACATTTTATATTCTAGCCGTTTACTTCGGCAGTGTAGGGATAAAAAATAGTCGCTATGCACTTTTCTGCGGTCTGGTCGCTGATTTCGCCGCCTTGATTATCGCTATATTTGTAGGTTATGCGTTTTGGGGTTAGAGGAAGTTTTAAATTTTAAGTGATAAGATACGAAAACTAATCACTTAAAACTCCCAACTTAAAATTATCAAAGATTCCCTCTCAGCTCCTGCTCTCTTTCGATAGATTCAAAAAGGGCTTTGAAGTTTCCTTTGCCAAAAGATTTAGCACCTCGTCTCTGAATAATCTCAAAGAATAAAGTAGGTCTATCTTCTAATGGTTTGGTAAATATCTGTAATAAATAGCCCTCTTCATCGCGGTCGATGAGGATATTTAGTTTTCTAAGTGGCTCAAATTCTTCTTGAATCGTACCCACTCTATCTAAAACATCCTCATAATAATTATCAGGTACGTATAAAAACTCTACCCCTCTATTTCTAAGCTCTGTTACGGTCTCTATGATATTGTCCGTAGCAATGGCTATGTGCTGCACGCCTGGCCCTCTGTAAAAATCTAGATATTCCTCAATTTGTGATTTTTTCTTTCCATCCGCTGGCTCATTCAGTGGAAACTTAATATAGCCATTTCCATTGGTCACTACTTTTGACATTAAAGCGGTGTATTCAGTGGATATATCCTTATCATCAAACGTAGCAAGGAGGCTAAATCCCATCACTTTTTCATAAAAGCCTACCCATTCATCCATTTTGCCTAGCTCTACATTACCTACGCAGTGGTCTACGTATATTAGTCCTACGGACGTCGTCTTCATTTTGCTTTTAATCGGCTTGAACCCTGGCATAAAAGTGCCAGTATAGTTCTTTCTTTCTACGAAGGTATGAAGCGTATCGCCATAGGTCTTAATTGAGGCCGTGATGACTTCGCCGTTTTCGTCTTTAATTGACTTGGGAGGGTGAACTCCCACACCGCCCCTAGCTACCGTCTCTTCATAGCTCTTGGTAGCATCGTCTACCCACAGTGCTAGCACTTTTACGCCATCTCCATGGAGTTTGCAGTGCTGAGAAATATCGGAATCAGGATCCATGGACGTCGTTAACACAAATCTCAATTTATTTTGTTGAAGTACGTAAGATGCTCTATCTCTTACACCGGTCTCAGGACCGGCATAAGCCACTAATTCAAATCCAAAAGCAGCTTGGTAGAAATAAGCAGCTTGCTTGGCATTACCTACATAGAATTCGATATAGTCAGTACCTAAAAGGGGTAGAAAATCTTGTGCTTGCTCAGCATTTTTTTGAGCTGTATTGGTCATATATTTAATTTTTGATCAACAAATTTAAGGGTTAATGGGCTTTTATGGGTTTAATTTTTAAATCAACAAGGTTAGTTGTCCTGATTTCATTAAATATTAAAGGGGATAATCGAAAATCATTTATATTTGTTTTGTTTATATTATTGTCATGATAAGGTTTATTTTAGCGTTTTTTGTACTGTGTGTTATGATTTCATGCGGTAAAGAGGTAGATAAAGAGCTCCCTAAAATAGAGTTCTTAACCCCAATGGGTGAGGACACGTTTTCTGTAGGCACAGACGGTCTATTTCTAAAGTTCAAATTGAAAGATAACAGTGATTTATCTCACTACAGTTTTGTCATTAAAGACGATCTCGATTTCAAATATGAGACAGGAGGGCGTTTTGTTGGGGGCAAAGAATTGGAGCATAATAGTAATGTAATTTTCGGTGGCTTCGGTGGCGTGCAGAAGCTGCGGCTCTATGTTACAGTCTATGATAAAGCCTATAATATTTCTGTGGCTAGCAGAGAATTTTATGTTCAACCATAGTTGATATCTCCCTAGTTTAATTAAATTTTTTAGGACTAGTTTTGCGGTGTTTAATCAGACACCTATGTATAAATTGATTTTTCGGCTTTTATTTCTCGTCATAACTACAGGCGCATCTGCGCAGCGTGGGACGAACTCGAGCGAAATGACTCCAATGGAGCTCAAGCAACAGAAATTTGAAGACTCTATGCAGAAAAAACGCGATGAATTTGAGCGTAATTTCAGTACTACAGAATATTTCAGAAAGCTAAAGGAGATTAAGTTAAAAAATGACTCTATTCAGTTGAATGAGACCTTAGCCTATTTTGAATCGATCGAACCGTTTGCAGATACCTTTACCCACCTGACGATACAGTCTTCTGCGCTTTCTGTTTTCCCAGGGTCAGTTCGAAAATTCAAAAACCTAAAGACCTTGACACTTCGTCGCTGCCAGTCCGTTCATTTAGAGGCCTTATTTGAGCAGCTAAAGGATCTCCCTTTGCTGACCGAGCTACAGATACTTTATTCAGAGAAGACGGCATTGCCGAATAATATTTCTCTCCTGAGACGCCTGAAAGTATTAGACTTAAACGGAAATAAACTCAATGAATTGCCAGAGGGACTAGCCGGAATGCCCTCGCTAGAATTTATTAATCTTCACAATAATCCATATATCGATCTAGATAATGCAGCCAAGGTTTTATCTAAACTAGCTAGTCTGAAGAAAGTGAAAATTAGTGGGTGCAAACTAGTAACCCTGGGTGAAAATCTCGCTCAACTGAGTCAGATAGAAGTTTTAGACCTCAGCCACAATAGTATAGAGGCACTTCCTACCAATATGGAAACCATGGTCAAATTAAAAGTTATTGATTTAGCCAAGAATAGTAAACTCAACTCAAGGCAGATTTTCTCGTCCCTATCCTCTATCCCAAATCTAGAAGAATTAGACCTCTCCGATTGCAGTCTATCAGAATTAGGCGCAGAAATCGGCACTATGACTCGGCTCAAAAAGCTCATATTGACTAATAATCCAATAAAAAAAGTTCAGACAGAGATTGGAAATTTAACTCTACTCGAAGAACTATATCTAGGTGCAGGAATTTCCCAAAAAGAAGTGAGCCCTCTAGCAGAACTTCCGACTAGTCTAGGAAACTGCAAGAATCTCAGAAAACTAGATCTGAGAATGTGCCAGCTCACCTCCTTGCCCGCTTCATTCTCGCAGCTTGGCAATCTTAGTTATATCGACCTCAGCTGGAATAAGCTCACAGCTTTTCCTCCTGTCCTTCGATCTATATCTTCTGTAAATTATCTTGACCTGAGTTATAATAAAATCAATGAATTTCCTAGTGACATTGGTCTACTAGCTATGTCATTGGAAACTCTGATGCTAGAAGCTAATTTCTATGCACCCTATACAGAAAAAATCAATAAAATACCTCCTTCTCTAGCTCGTTGCAAAAATTTAAAGAAGCTTTCTCTTAAGGACCAAGTTTATGAAACCTTGCCAGATAGATTTTGGTTTGATTTGACTAAATTGGAGGATTTAAATCTGATGGGTGCTTTACTTCAAGAAATTCCTGAGAGTATAGAGAACCTAATAGAATTGAGATCCCTCAATCTAAAATCAAATGAGATCAAACGCATAGCAGGCTCTATAGCTAAGCTCACTAAACTAGAAAACTTCAACATAAGTCACAATCCAGAAATTAAGGCAACCGAATTATTGGCTAGCATTCAGGCGATGAAACAACTAAAATTTGTAGATCTCAGCTACAATGATATTAAGAGAGAACTACTGGAGCCAATAGCCGCAAAGATGCCTCAGACCAAGTTTATGAAACTGGAAACCAAAGATTCGCCAGCCTATGAAAAGCTGAGTAGAAGATAAACATAAATCATTCGATAGAAATGTCCATACAAACTAAGATTATAAAAAAGGCAATCCTATCCGTTTATTATAAAGATGGATTGGATAAATTAGTGACACTGCTTCATGCGCAGGGCGTAGAGCTTTATTCCACCGGAGGCACTTATCAATTTATCACAGACTTAGGCCTGCCTTGCTTACAGATAGATAGCCTTACAGGATTTCCTGAGATATTAGGGGGTAGAGTCAAGACGCTGCACCCAGCTATATTCGGGGGCCTTCTGGCTCGCACAGAACTCCTGAGCGATATGGATACGATGGCGGCTCATAACCTGCCATTCTTCGACCTTATGATCTGCAATCTCTACCCATTCGAGGAGTATCTAGCAAAAAAGGCAGAAGAACAGGAGCTAATAGAAAAAATAGATATAGGTGGTGTGACGCTCATACGAGCAGCCGCAAAAAATTTCAATGATGTGGTTTGTATAGCCCAGCCAAATGACTATGTTAAGTTATATACTATTCTAGATAAATCAGGAGGCTCCACGACTAGAGAGGAGCGAAGGGGCTTTGCGGCGACGGCATTTGAAACGATAGCGCAGTACGATAGAGCGATAGCCAATTATTTTCTTAATGCATCGACCATGCCGCTTAGATATGGTGAAAACCCGCATCAACGAGGTTGGTTTGAGGGCGATTTTGATCGTTTATTTGAAAAACTCAATGGCAAGGAAGTGAGTTATAATAATATCTTAGATATAGATGCAGCCTGCAGACTGATTCAAGATTTTTCTGAGCCCACCTTCGCCATCATGAAGCACAATAACTCCTGCGGATTAGCTACGAGAGTCAATATCACAGAAGCCTATATAGCGGCTTTGGCCAGCGATCCTAAAAGTGCCTTTGGAGGAGTACTCATATCTAATAAAGAAATCGATGAGGATACGGCTAAAGAGATCAATACCTTGTTTTTTGAAATTATTCTATCGCCTTCATATTCGGAGGCCGCACTAGATATTTTAAAGTCTAAGAAAAATAGAATCATACTGCGGATCAAAGAAAATCCAAGCTATGAAATTAAGATGCGATCGGCTCTCAATGGCAGACTTATGCAAGAAGACGATAAAAGTATAGAGACACGAAAAGAATGGAAACTGGCTACAGAGACTAGTCTAAACGAAGCTCAAATGTTAGACCTCGAATTTGGTATTAAGGCAGTGAAGCATTTAAAATCAAATGGTATCGCTTTGGTGAAAAATCAGCAACTGATAGGTATGGGCTGCGGTCAGGTATCTAGAATTGATGCCTTAGAGCATGCTATACACAAAGCGACTGAATTTGGATTTGATCTCAAAGGTGCCATTATGGCTAGCGATGCCTTCTTCCCATTTGCAGACTGCGTAGAGATAGCGGACAAGGCGGGTATTATAGCTGTGGCTCAGCCGGGGGGTAGTGTGAAAGATCAAGATAGTATAGATTACTGCAATCTCCATCAAATGGCCATGGTCATGACTGGGGTACGACACTTTAATCACTAGAAGAGCACATTTTCTTAAATTATTAGGGTTAAAAATCAATAAATTTAAATTTCTTTTAAATCTAATTGTATCATTTAACCTTTTTAAAATATAAATTTGCGTGTTCAATTTAATATGAATTTCAGTTATAAAAATA
>CANESS010000013.1 GCA_947441115.1 Saprospirales bacterium
AAGAGTTGATCTTAGCTACGAAAAAAGTAGAACAAGAGGAGAAGGAAAAAATTCAATTCAAAAGAGACTCCATACTAAGGTTTAAAAAAGAAGCCCTGGCCATGAAGATTCGTGAAAAGACACAAGCCGATTCGGCGAAGAAAGTCGAAATAAGCCAAAAAATAGAGGCTGCTAAAAAGAAGCGAGAAGAAGAAAAAGCTAAATTGAATCCTAAAAATGTTTCAGAATCCGCAACGGATAAATCAGTTTCAGTGCCAAAAAACGATGAACCCGCAATAGAGAAAAAGAAGCCTCAATCTATTGCGAAGAAGACGTTTCGAAGATCGGGTAACGAGACAGTCAGTGAGGCTTTAAGGAGAATAGCTAGGGAAATAGAAGAAGAGGAAAATGGTGCTCCACGAGTCACAAGTATTCCAAGAGAAAAGTCTGTATCTGCTGAAAATGATGGAACCAAAGATAAGAACAAAGTTAGGGAAGAACAAGCAGCTAAGAGAAATGCTGAAAAGGCTAAAATAGCGGAAGAGTTTAAACGCAGAGAAAGCGAACGAGATTCATTATTATCTCTAGATAAGCAAAAAAAGCAAGATTCACTTTTAGCTATTCGCAAAGCCAAGGCTATGGAAATAGAGCAAGCTATGGCCAGAGCTAAGGCATCTAAAGACAGCATGGACAAATTAATAGCAGCTAAAAAGTATATAGAAGATAGTGCATTTATGGTGCGGGAAAAGGAACGAAGAAGGGAAGCGGTGCTAGCAGCCCAAAAGGCAGCTATGGAAGCAGAAAGAAATTTCCTAATTAAAAATCCTAATGCGGGAGAGATGTTTGCAACAGTTTCTACGGATCCTCCAAGTAAACTTCCTGATGCTCGAACTAGAGAGCAGGTATTAGCAGACAGAATCTTTACCCCTAAATCTGAATCCACCAAGAGTTTATTAGCTAGGGTGAAATTAATAACTCCTGAGGAAGAAGAAAGAATGCTATCTCAAATGAAGACAGATGACAAAGCAATAGTCGATTCGTTTTTTATCCAAATGCAAAAAAATAGACCTGTACCTACCTACACTCCTCTTGATACAGTAAAGGTAGTTGCCTCATCGACTGAGACAGTTTCTAAAACGGTCTCTAAGGATGATAAAAAGACTCAAATCATAGAGAAAGGACTAAAAAGCGCAAAAGATGCTAAGGACACAAAAACGGCTCAAGATAAAAAAGATTTAAAATCTAAGGTAGACACAGCTGCTAAATTCACGCTAGATAAAGGGGCAAAAGCAACTACCAATGCACAAGATAAGCCTGCCTCCCCGGAGACTAAAAGCCCTAAAGAACAGACGCCCAAAGATCCCGCTAAAGTAGAAGAACCTAAAAAAGATTCTACTACAAAAGAGAAAAAGGCACAAGACCTAGAAGCTGAGATAGAAAGGAAGAAGCAGGAGATATACGAAAGACGTAAAAAGGCGAAAGCAAGTTAATATTGTTGCCACTCTGAATACAGAGGCGAATAATTTCATTAAAAGGTCTATAACATAGTTTATTGACCTTTTCAATTTAAAAAGTCTAATTTTGCCGAGAAAGAAGCTAAGTATGCACTTTCACTCTGATAAAATAAAGACTTTTGGACTCACATTTGATGACGTCCTTCTAATTCCGGCAGCCTCATCCGTTCTACCTAGAGAGACCAATCTTCGTTCTAGGGTAAGTAGAAATATTTCATTAAACATTCCTTTAGTCTCAGCTGCTATGGACACCGTCACGGAATCTGCTATGGCTATAGCAATAGCGAGAGAGGGGGGGATAGGTATTCTACATAAAAACCTTAGTATTGATAGGCAAGCAGAAGAAGTTCGCAAAGTGAAGCGTGCGGATAGTGGTATGATTGTGGACCCTATTACGCTTAGTGCAGATAAAACTATTGGAGATGCATTAAAAATAATGGAAGAGAACAAAATAGGAGGAATCCCTGTGGTAGATGCAAATAAGAAGCTTCAAGGTATTATCACGAACCGTGATTTAAGATTTGAAAAGAATCGAGCTCGGCCTATTACCGAAATTATGACAAAGGAAAATCTGATTACTGCAAAAGTCGGTACGGATCTGCTGCAAGCTGAGGAAATTTTAAAAAATTATAAAATAGAGAAATTATTAGTATGCGATGAGAACAACATACTATGTGGACTCATTACCTATAAAGATATTTTAAAAGTAAAGAATAATCCAAATTCCAATAAAGATGAAATAGGAAGATTGCTAGTGGGGGCAGCTTTGGGCGTCAATCCGACTATGCTTCAAAGGTTAGAGGCTTTATTAGCAGTTGGGGTAGATCTGATTTGTCTTGATACCGCTCATGGCCACTCAGCTGGAGTCCTTGATAATATAAGGAAAATTAAAAAAGACTTTAAAAACATAGAACTCATCGCTGGCAATGTAGCTACGCGTGAAGGAGCGCAGGCACTTATAGATGCTGGGGTAGATGGCGTTAAAGTAGGTGTTGGGCCAGGCTCTATTTGCACTACCAGAGTAGTAGCAGGTGTAGGTGTCCCTCAGCTTTCGGCTATACTCATGGCAGCAGAAGCGTGTTCCAAGGCTGGGATACCGCTAATAGCTGATGGAGGTATACGTTATACTGGGGATCTTGCGAAGGCATTAGCCGCAGGTGCTGATTGTATTATGGCAGGATCTATTTTTGCAGGCACAGAAGAGTCGCCCGGAGATACGATACTATATGAAGGCCGTAAATTCAAGTCTTATCGAGGTATGGGCTCATTAGACGCTATGGCAGAAGGCTCAAAAGATAGATATTTTCAAGACGTTGAGGATGATATTAAGAAGTTAGTACCCGAAGGAATTGTAGGAAGGGTGCCGTTTAAAGGAAACCTTCGTGAAGTTATTTATCAGTATGTAGGAGGGCTGCGCGCCTCCATGGGCTATTGCGGTGCGAAAGATATTGAGGAACTTAAAAAGGCTCAATTTATTCAAATAACTGCATCAGGAATAAAGGAAAGCCATCCTCATGACGTGAGTATTACCAAAGAAAGTCCAAATTATAGCAGATAACAACCGATATTAGTTTGTAGTTGGCTATTTTTACCCCCTAAAAATATAAAAACAGATATGTTTAAAAATTTCGATAAGAATACGATTATTGGTGCTCTATTAATTATGACCATGGTCATGTTTTATTTTAACTACTCCAAGAATCAAATGGAGAAGAAAGTAGAGAGTGAGAAGCTGCAAAAAGCCCTTAAGGCAAAAGATACAGTAGCTCAAGCAAAGGCGTCGACAGTAAATGCTCTAGAGTCTGTTGCTGGAATAAAGAATGGCATCTCCCAATTCGCAATAGCTTCTATAAGTATTCCAGGACAAGACTTAATCTTATCTAACGAGCTGATAAGCCTTAGAGTAAATACAAAAGGAGCGAAAATACATTCTGCTCAATTGAAAAAACATACATCCTACGAAGAGAAATTAGTAGAGTTATTGTCGGATAAAAAAACAGATTTTGACTTTACATTTTCTTTGCCCCAAGGAATTATGAGCTCTAAAACTACTGCATTTCAAGTGATAAATCAATCAAAAGAAAGCATAGAATTGTCTTCATCTCAAGGATTGAGAGTGATATATACTTTGGCCCCTAATTCATATAAACTCAGTCAGAAATGGATATTGCCAAGTGGCAAAGAAAATAAGGTGTCAGTAAATTTCTCTACACAAATGAATCGACAAGAAGTTAATCTGGGTCGAGAACGACAGTTATCTACCTTAAAGTATATGCCTCAAAATGATGATGTCCTAAAGAGTCTAAGCACTACGAGCAATGAAACGTTAGATATGACAGCTCCTCTTCAATGGATTAGTTTTGGGCAACAATTTTTCCATACAACTATCATTCCATCGCAACCATTTCAAAAATCCATCTTAGATGTCAAATTTCAAGAGACGGATGAGAGTTATGTAAAAAACTACACGGTCAAATCAGAAATGATCCCAACCAGCGATACCGCTACCTTCGTCTATTTTATAGGACCTATAGACTATAAGTTATTAAAAAAAGAAGGCAAAGAGCTTGAGCAATTGGTTCCGCTTAGTCAAGATATTCTAATTTTCCGATGGATGAAGATTTTTAATATCTATTTAATCATTCCTGTTTTTAATTTTTTATCTCAGTTTGTATCAAATTACGGAATTATTATCCTATTATTAACTATATTTATTAAGGTTATAACGGCACCGCTTTCTTATAAAACCTATAAATCAGGGGTGGCAATGAAGATCTTGAAGCCAGAGTTGGATAAATTGAAAGCTAAATTTGGGGACGACCAAACTAAACTATCTCAAGAGCAAATGAAACTCTATGGAGAATTTGGGGTGAGTCCATTTGGTGGCTGCCTCCCCATGCTACTTCAAATGCCTATCCTATTTGCGATGTTTTCGTTCTTCCCTTCCTCTATAGAATTGAGACATGAATCCTTCCTATGGGCTACTGATCTTAGCACCTATGATTCTTTTGTTAAGCTTCCATTCAATATACCATTCTATGGGGCACATATCAGTCTTTTCGCCATGCTGAGTGCCTTGACTCAGATAGGGATGAGTTGGTATTCTCAACGTTTACAGCCTAGTAGCCCACAAGCGGAGCAGATGAAAATGCTCATGTATATTATGCCTGTAATGTTCTTGTTTATGTTCAATTCATTTCCAGCGGCCCTCACCTTCTATTATTTCCTCCAGAATGTGCTAGGTATGCTACAGCAGTGGTTTTTTACTACCTTTATTATCAAGGAAGATAAAATAAGAGCTGAAATGGAATTAGCCAAGAAAACTCCTAAAAAGCAAGGGGCATTTCAGAAAAAAATGGCGCAAATGATGGAAGAAGCTGAAAAACAAAAGAAAATGCAACAAAATCCTAACAAAAAATAAAAAAAACTATAGGAAAAAAGTAAGAATTGTGCTACTTTTGAATTTAGATAAAATAATTATACGTTAAATAATAACAAACACCTTATAAATTTAAACATTTAAGTAATGAAAAAATTTCTACTCATTTTATTGGGCTTATTGATTCTGACAGGCTCTTATGCTCAAATAGTAAGAACGCACATCGGTACCACATTGTATGATTTACAAACAAATAACTCTATTCAACGAAGAGTAGCGGTTCATCCCACTACAAAAGATGTCATAGCAACGTTTACAGCTAGTCTGAAAAATGACGGAGCCTATGATGATCGAGGAACGGGCTATGCTTTTTGGAACAATGCTTCTATGCAATGGTCAAATTCAAAAAATGTTGTTTTGACACCGCCAATTGATACATTTTATGGTAGAATAGAAGCCGTAAGAGTTGGTTGGCCAAATCCAATGTTTATAGGCAATAAAGAACTTATCATATCTCATAAATCCAGTACGGGCTCCAATGGCATTTATCAAAGTTCTCGAGCGGCTGCAGGCACCAGCACTTGGACTGATTTAAGTGTAACAAGTGGAACAGAAACATGGCCTAGGGCTGCTTCGAGTGGCAACAATATAATTCTAACAAGTTCTCATTTCGACGCTTCGTTTAACGAGGTTACTGCTGGACTCATGTTTATAAAATCTACAGATGGAGGAGGAACTTGGAGTGCTCCTGCTGCGATAACAGGAATAGATAAAGACAACTATACTGGTGTTGGTGGTGATAACTATGCAATTGATTTAAATGGCTCCAATGTAGCTTTACTTACTGGTGTAAGTGATATAACTCTATATAAATCTTCTGACTTGGGAAATACATGGACTAAAAAAAGTATTTTTCCTACATCGTGGAATTTTATTGTAGATGGGGAAATATTGGATAGAGCGGATAGATCTGACGGATCATATTCGGTTCTAGTAGATAATAACAATAAAGCTCATTGTTTCTGGTCTAGATATGTGACATTTTCTGACCCATCACAAGGTGCTGGAACATTTATTGATATTACACGATCTGGAATCATGTATTGGAATGAAGATATGGGCAACAATCCTCCAAGACTTATACGTAATACAGACTTCTTACGCGAAAGTATTAGTGGTCCTTTATCGCCACTTGCTAGATTTAATACAGAAGGTCAAACTATAAATCATATGGGTAACGGCAGTGGATACAATTCTTCAACGACTACGTGGCCTTCTACTGGTATAGATGCTGCAGGAAACCTTTATTTGACTTATGCATACAATAGAGGAATCATCGATACAACTCCTGCTAATACAGGAAAAGGCAAAGATGCGGATCCTACAGGCTATAACCTATATGATGTATACGTAATGAAATCTACAGATAATGGTGCCACTTGGACAGGACCTTTAAACGTAACTTCAAGTAAGACATTAGAAAATACTTATCCGTCTATGGCTCGAGTGGTTGATGATCATGTCCATTTAGTATATCAAGAAGATAATTTATATGGTAATGCCGTAATGACAACTGCTGGTAGTACAAACGGTACAGCTAGCCAAGCGGGACCAATACATACACGCAATAAAATATTTTATGCGCAAGTCCCAGTAGCAGACATCCTTAATCCAGCTACTGATTTTACAAATCCAATGTTGCGTATTAGCAATAATTTCCAAAACTTGGTTGTCAGAAAAGGAGTAACTCAAGTAAAAGCTGTCCTTTTTGTAGGCTGTGGTACGGATACGGTGACTGGTAAGACATTCTCTAAGACAAAGGCATTTATAAATAATAACTATGTGGAGTTCAGCGAAGATACTTCACTTTTAACTATCATAGGTCTAGATACCATAAGTACTGGTGTAGCTGGAGACCGTTTGATAAGAATTACAGGCAGAGACCAAGCAGGCAATCTCACATTGAGGATCGGAAACACCTTTTATGATACACTAATAATGGGTATTGAGATATTAGAGGACAAAGTGGCTCCTTCCATTACTCTTTTAGGTGCAAGCCCAGGCTTTGTATATCTCAATGGTGCAAATTATGTAGATCCAGGATCCGAAGTGAGTGATAATAATCCATGTACTTCTGCTTCTGTGACTAAATCAGGGACTGTAGATAAAACCACCAAAGCTACTTATACAATAACTTATACTGCAAAAGACGGTGCCAATAATCAAGCAACAGCTACCAGAAAAGTAATAGTAGGCGTAGCGCCAACAGCAAAAATTACTGAAGAGGCATTATCCGTCAATAAAATTAGTGCTAAAGGCTCTACCAGTCTTGATATACTTACAGAGGCAGGCACATCAAATACCTACAAATGGACTGTAAAAACAGGCACCTCAGCACCGATTACAATCGGCGCAACTCAAAATTTACTAAATATAAATATTCCTATCGCAGTTAAAAGTTTCGATTCTATATGTCTTGAGGTATCAAATAATTTTGATGCATTAGCTACTCCGCCGCGCACTGCTCCTTCCCGTCAGTGTAAATTTCTTAAATACAGTGTAGCTGGTGTAGGTATTTCAACTGTATCGAACGATCTCAATGTGTCTATCTACCCTAACCCTACCAATGGTGACTTCAATATCAAAGTAGAAGGAAATAGAGAGAGAAGTGCAAGAATAGTAGTCACTAGTATGGATGGAAAAACCTTATCAGATAGTAAAATGGAAATAGCTAATTCAGTTATTCCATTTAAGTCTAATTTGGCTAGAGGAACTTATTTCATTAGTACGGAAGTAGATGGAAAAGTATATCTAGACAAAATTGAAGTAAGATAAATTTAAAATTATGCTAAGTAAAAATGCCGCCCAATTAGGGTGGCATTTTTTTATCTTGACCAGATATTTAAATGTAAATTTGTCTAATGAAACTGTGGTTAAAAACTTATTTAGTTATCATGAGCCTTTTGAGTGTAAAATTTATGGCATCCCAGGAAACATTTTTTGGAGGCACCGCTCATTATATGTATCAGGTTTTATCTGGCGATAAAAGCCAGCAGTATGGATCTAACAGCAATCTGGGATTCAATCTTAATGTGAAACTGCGAAATAATATTACACTGGGTATGGAAGGGCAATTTCTATTTGGCAGTCAATATAAGGATCTAGGTGTACTCGGTAATATGGTAACCTCAGGTGGATTTATTATTGGAGAGGACAACTCAATAGAAACGCCAGAATTAGAGGGAAGAGGTGGCAATTTCTTTGTAGAGGTAGGGAAAATATTTCCTTTAAATAACAAGAATAAAAATAGCGGGCTGCACATAAAAGGAGGCCTGGGCTATTTATTTTATTCGGCCTATAATACAGCTGATGTCAGATCAGTGACCCAGCTAAGTGGAGAGTATTTCAATGGATATAATAGGCTAGAGAGCGGGTTGAGCGTCAACAGCTTTCTAGGGTATACGTTATACTCTAAAAGTAAGCTAGTGAATGGCAGTATAGGGCTACAAATGATTTATAGCACCACTAAATTTCAAGGTGCGCTAGATTACAGTACTGGACTAGTTCACGATCAATCAGCTAGGTCTAGCTTCTTTATAGGCCCTAAAATCGGAATGACAGTCGTTTTGAAACGATTTATGAAGCAAGATCCAAAATCGGATGGATACTTCTATAATTGAGATAAACATCGTTAATTATTTCTCATTAGTGTCTATTCATGAGAAGAAAATAATATTTATTTTTTACTAAACGCTGATTGTGATATTTTTCTATAAGGTTTTTTTGCATCTTTATTATTTCTTCATCTATTTCTTAGCTATTAAAAATGCTAAGGCACAGAAGTGGATAGATGGTAGAAAAAATATAAAATCAAGAATAGTTGAATTAGATATAAAAAACTGTATTTGGTTTCACGCTTCTTCTTTAGGGGAATTCGAGCAAATAAGCTACCTCATTGAAACAATTAGAAAAAACTATCCTGACGAAAAACTTTTAGTTAGCTTTTTCTCACCTTCGGGCTATGAGATGAGAAGAAACTTTAAGTATGCAGACTATGTTATGTATTTACCATTCGATTTTGAATCCGATGTACGATTATTCATCGAGACTATTCAGCCTAAATTAGTATTCTGGATTCGATATGAGTTTTGGCTCAATGTGCTGTCTATTTTAAAAGCTAAGGGAATTCCAACCATTCTTCTAAATGGAGTTTTTAGATCTAAAACTTCTATGTTTTACCAGCCGTATTTAAAAAAATGTTTAGCATGCTTCACAGAGATAGGTGTCATTAACCAGAATTCAAAACTAAATTTGGAAAAGCTTGGCTTTGCTTCTACTGTAATTGAAGATACGAGGTATGGTAGAATGCAACAAATAGTCCAAATCCCATTTGAAGATGATGTAATTCAGCATTTTACAAATCATGATAAAGTCATAATTTGTGGAAGTATATGGCCAAATGATGATAGAATAATTGGAGATAAGATAATTTCAAGCTCCGATATGCAGTGGATACTCGTACCACATGAGGTACATTTATCTAGAGTCCAAGAATTGCAAGACCAATTTTCAGGAGCTCAGCGCTATTCCCAATATGACTTCAGCAAGAGAACGAATATACTCATTATAGATACGATAGGGATATTATCTAGACTATACCGATATGCTGATGTAGCTTATGTCGGTGGAGGATTCGACAAAGTGGCACATAGCCTTATAGAGCCAATGGCTTATAGTCTCCCTATCATTATAGGGAAAAATATAGAAAAAAGTGAGGAGGCTAAAGAATATGTAGATCTTAATTTTGTGGTTCAGGTATTTAGTTCTTATGAATTCAATAACGCCATAGATAGTTTTCTATATAATGACCAAGCAGAAGCTAGACTTAATAATCGAGAATACTTTATAGATCGTATACATTCTATGGATACCATCTTACAAATAGCAGCTAAGTATGCTACTTTAAGGTAAATATATTCTATTTATGACAAATAGTTATGCGATTATAGTTTAGGCTATCTATTTTTGTAAATTGATTCTATCGAATCTTGGAATAAACGAATATTAAACATAGTAAGGTAATATTAGCCATTGAAAAATGGTAAATTTTAAAACAAACGATCATGTCTATTCATAAAGAAATCAAGCGCGTCACCACTCAAAGTCTTGAGAAATTAAAAAAAGAAGGGCGAAAAATTTCGATGCTTACCGCCTACGATTATTCTATGGCTAAACTTATAGATGGGGCAGGGATTGATGTCATATTAGTAGGAGATAGTGCCTCTAATGTAATGGCAGGACACGAGACGACACTGCCTATAACGCTTGATCAAATGATCTACCATGCTACCTCGGTAGTCAGAGCCGTAGAGAGAGCTCTCATTGTAGTTGATATTCCATTTGGGTATTATCAAGGAGACTCTAAACTAGCTCTAACATCTGCAATCCGTATAATGAAAGAATCGGGTGCCCACGCGGTGAAGATAGAGGGTGGCGAAGAGATTAAGGAATCTATAATTCGGATATTAAGCGCAGGAATACCAGTCATGGGTCATTTAGGCTTAACTCCTCAGAGTATATATAAATTTGGCACTTATAACGTAAGAGCAAAAGAAAAAGAGGAAGCCCTCAAAGTAGAATGTGAGGCAGAGCTTCTGCAGAGCTTAGGTTGCTTTAGTATAGTATTAGAGAAAATTCCCGCTAGTTTAGCGGATAAAGTGGCTAAGAAACTTTCCATACCTGTAATAGGCATAGGAGCTGGAGGGGGTGTGGATGGACAAGTTCTAGTGATGCATGATATGCTAGGCATCAATGTGGATTTTAATCCGAGGTTTATACGTAAATATGCCAATTTACATGAAGTAGTAAACGGTGCGGTCAAAAATTATATAGCGGATGTAAAGTCGGGAAGCTTTCCGAACGAGAAGGAACAATATTAGCAATTAAGATGAAACTTGCGGCATTAAATTTTCTATTTTCTGGATTCAATTGCGGTATTGTCTATGCACAGAGTATTATGGAGTATAAATGTTCTGAGATAGACAGTCCCCCTGTAAATCTATATGTGACAGCTAGCAGTGACCCCATAGATTATCAAGGAAAGTCCTTCTATATATTTAAATATCAATCATTTTATACTTATAAGTTTAAAAAAAGACTATATCTGCTAGATGAAGATGCTAAAATGATTAATTAATAAAATTTTATAAATACACCCTATATGATATTACTGCGCGCCTATGCCTCTATTTGGGATTTTGTCAATTCTATTTTAGGGACTAACATCCCATCAATACCACCGAACACATATGGATTTATGATGGCGCTGGCTTTTATAGTCGGGATATATCTAGCACGAAAAGAACTTGCACGGAAAACTGAACTGGGATTTTTCCCGAAAGAAACTAAAGAAATTTTCGTAGGACAAGGTATTGTTTTATCTGAAGTTCTACTTTATGGGGCCTTCGGATTTTTTCTTGGCTTAAAAGTCATAGGTATAGTTTCAAATTTTGATTTATTTATAGCAGACTCTCAGGGATTTCTTCTTTCGATGCAAGGTTCCTTCTCAGGGGGTATTCTATTAGGACTGGTCATTGGCGGATATACCGCTTATGATCAATGGAAGAATAAAAAATCACAGCCTATTAAGAAATTAGTATCAAATAATATAGAAGATCGAATAGGAGATATTCTAATTATAGCCATGATAGGTGGTGTCTTAGGTTCTAAATTGCTGGATGCTATAGATAATCCAGAGTCTATGTCCGAATTTTTATCAAATCCTATTGGTTCATTGACCTCAGGCCTTAGTGTTTTAGGCGGATTATTCACGGTTTCTATTTTACTGATAATTTATGCATTTAAAAATAAGATTAAGGTTTTCCCATTTGTAG
The DNA here is from genome assembly GCA_947441115.1 of Saprospirales bacterium. Taxonomy (GTDB): domain Bacteria; phylum Bacteroidota; class Bacteroidia; order Chitinophagales; family JADJOU01; genus CHPMRC01. The sequence goes on from CANESS010000013.1 coordinate 11,766, forward strand.
ATAGCCTATCTCCTCCATTTTTTCTGGCATACGCTGTAGGAAGATTAGGCTGTCAGTTTTCAGGAGACGGCTGCTGGGGTATATCCACATCGGGGCTTGCGAAGCCTTTTTTTCTTCCAGATTTTCTCTGGGGTAATATCTATGAGCACAATGTAAATAGAGATGGTGTACTTATCCCTGGTTGCACAGAACCTTACTGTATGAAATTGGCCGAACCACATTTGCCTACACCGCTTTATGAGACTATTTTTGTCACAATCTTATTTCTTATCTTATGGAAGCTGAGAGAGAGACTAACCATATATCCTGGAGCTATCACAGGGCTATTTCTTATCTTTAATGGATTAGAAAGATTCTTAATCGAATTCGTTCGCATCAATAATAAATATAGCTATTTTGGACTCAATTTATCTCAAGCGCAGTTCATATCTATTTTTATGATACTGGTGGGTAGCTGCATGATGTTATGGGCTATTAAAATGAATGAACAACCCACTAGCTAGTGAATATGTCATTCAATACAGAGAAATTGATCGACTACTTGGGCGGAATGGTGGAGGCGCTGATTCCTAAAATTCTAGCGGCTATTCTCATTTGGATTTTAGGTTCAATTGCTATTAAATGGTCGTACAGAGTCTTTAAAAAAGTACTAGATTCCAAGGAGTTTGACCCTTCTGTAGAAACCTTCTTTCTTTCATTTATCAAGATAGGACTACGTATCAGTTTATTCCTAATCATCATAGGTGTGCTAGGAATACAAACTACCTCAGTGGCAGCTATGCTGGCAGGCGTAGGCGTGGCTATAGGTTCTGCATTTAATGGGTCTTTAGGAAATTTTGCAGGAGGGTTTATGCTTATTATTTATCAGCCAATTAAGGTAGGCGAGTTTATAGAATTCAATGGAGTGAGCGGTACTGTGCAGGAAATCGGAATACTTAATACATCTATATTGACAGGCGATATGAAAACGGTCTTTTTACCCAATGGTTTATTATCTACGGGTATTATCATCAACTGGAGTAGAAAAGGAAAAATTAGGGTAGATATACCCTTTAGTATTGAAGCGAATATCGATATAGAGTTGGCTAAAGATATTGCATTAGAATCGTTAAAAGATCATAGCCTTATTTTGTCAGATCCTAAGCCCGAAATTTACATTCAGCATATTCAGTCGGGATCAATCCAGTTGATCGTGAGACCCTACTGCAGTCAGCCGGACTATTGGACAGTGTATAATGATACTCATAGTCTTGTCATCAATGCGTTCAAAGAAAAGCATGTGTCTCAGGGTATTCCTAAGCAGATTTTAATCACACAGAATATTGGAAAAGACTAAAGTTGCGGCGATACAGTGGATTACCTTGGGTCTCCTCGGCTCTATCTGGGGAAGTTCGTTTATGCTTATGAAAATAGGCACTCGAGCTTTCTCTACCATAGAAGTTTCATCTCTGAGAATGTTTTTTGGGGGCATCCTTGCGCTTCCTTTTTTAGGTGTAATCATGATAAAATATGATCGCAAAATTTTATTTTGGATGTTCGTATCTGCCATGTTAGGCAGCGCTATACCCAGTCTTTTCTATGCTTATTCGGCCAGCAGAATGGATAGTAATCTCAATGGAGTCATCAATTCACTGACGCCATTATTTACATTAATTGTGGGTATTATTTGGCTAAAGTACAAGACCAATCTGATTAGTTTGATTGGAATTTTTATTGGCTTTTTTGGCGTTCTGATTCTTTTTACACAAAAAAGTACCACTTATGCTCAGGCACAATATGCTATTTTTCCTCTAATAGCCACTATGATGTACGGGGTCAATATGAATATAGTTAAGATAAAATTGAGCCATCTTCCGTCACGCGATATTTTACTCGGGGTATTTGGTATCTTAGGTTGCATATACCTGCCGATAGTGCTATACTTAGGAGTTTTTGAACATATAGATCTTCATAAATTCAGTATCACTTTTTGGATAACTAATCCAGACGGGGTAAGCCAAAAGATGAAATCCTTAGAAGCTATGCTATTGTTAGGCTTCATTGGTTCTCTAGCGGCCTCCTTCATTTTTTATATGCTACTGAAGCGCACCAATGCCTTATTCGCGTCTACGAATACCTATCTTATCCCACTAATGTCTATATTCTGGGGCTACCTCGATGGAGAATCTATTAGTTGGGTGCACTTCGTCTCCCTTCTCATTATATTACTGGGAGTTTATATAGTCAGTGTGCGAAAATGATGATTCCACCTTTTTAGATTGAGATAATTTTTTTATCTTTGTAGTATGCTAGAGGACAATGAAATCGATGACTATAACCTTCTAAGAAATAGACTTAAAAAGTTTATTTCCAACTATTATTTTCATCAATGGCTGAAAGGAGGATTACAATTTTTAATAGTCTTTGTGACTATCTATTTATTGACTACTACCTTAGAATATAATTTATATTTAAGTCCAGATATCAGAAGGCTGCTTTTCTTTTTATTTTTGGCAGCATTTTTGTTGCTTTTTTATTTTTGGGTATTAAGTCCTCTGTTAGAGTTTATAAAGAATAGGACGCGGATTAATGACAAACAAGCCGCAAAGATAATTGGGAAGCATTTTCCTGAAGTGAAAGACAAGCTGATCAATCTGCTATATCTAGGCGAAATGCGGGATAAAAATAAATCTGTTGAGTTAATACAAGCCTCCATACGACAGAAATCTCAATCACTTCTTTGGGTTAAATTTACAGATGCTATTGATTGGGCAAAGAATAGGAAACTAGCCAAATATTTACTCATTCCCATTTCTATTTTTTTGGCATTGCTTTTCTGGATACCAAATTTATTTAAAGAAAGTACACATCGACTAATAAATTATAATCAAGTCTTCTCCCCCAAGGCTCCATTTAATTTTGTCATATTAAACTCTAGCTTAAAAGTGGCGCAATTCGAATCTATCAATATAAAAGCTAAACTAGAGGGAAAGTCCTTGCCAGAAGATTTGAATATATTATATCAAGGGGTTAAATATCCTATGGTCGCCTCTGGAAATGGAGTTTATGATTTTAACTTGAAGAATGTTGTGAATAACGTGAACTTTAGATTGGAATCTTTAGATTTCTTATCTGAAGAATATATGCTAGATATTGTGCCCAGGCCTCTGATTACTTCTTTTGATATCGAGGTGATACCTCCTAACTACACTGGGGTCAAGCGATTTACCATACGCAATTCGGGCGACATTCAAACACCTGAAGGTAGCACAGCTATTTGGAAGTTTAAAACAGAAAACGTAGATAATATACAATTATTTTTAGGAGATCAAAAACTTTCTGTAGAATCATTTAGTAATGGATTTGGCGCTAAGGCTTGCTTGAGGCAGACCACTAGTTATGCTGTCTTGATAAGAAATAATAGATCTAGCCTTATAGACTCGCAGCGATATGAAATTAGATTAGTCAAGGATGAGCATCCTATGATTTCTCTGCGAGAATTTAATGACAGTATCCATGAGATAAAGTATTATGCAGGCGATGTATCAGATGATTATGGCATTTCTGTCCTTTATTTTATCATTCAGTATCAAGGCAAATTTGAAAAATTAAAAGTAAACATTCCAACAGGCAAGAATCCTTCTTTTTATTTTTCTACTCAGAAGTTGTTTAATAATTATCCAAAGGGTGCGGAACTCAATTATTACTTTGAAGTATATGATAATGATCAAGTAAACGGACTTAAATCGACACGCTCCTCTACGTTTTCTCAGAAAAAGCTCTCTGAGAAGGAGTTGGAGAAAGTCGTATATAATAATACGGCGCAGATACAAAATGAGCTGGTAAAATCGCTTAAAGATGCTAAGCAGTTTCAAGCAGATCTAGAGCAATTGAAAAAGAAGATGCTAGAAAAAAATCAGATGGATTTTAACGACAAAAAATTGATTGAAGATCTACTTAAAAAGCAGGATGAACTTCAGAAAAAACTCGAGAATAGTAAAGAGGATATCAAAAGAAATTTTGATAAAAAAAATAAACTCAGTAAACAAGAGCAGTCAATGCTCGATCAGCAGCAGCAGTTAGAAGAGATTATAGAGCAAATGAAAAATCCAGAGCTCAAAGAACTGCTTCATAAAATCAATGATTTACTAGAGAAACAAGATAAGAAAGAACTGCTTCAGAATATAAACCAAATGGATATTAAATCTGAAAAGATGGAAAAAAATTTTGATAGACTTCTGAATTTATACAAAAATCTCGACTATAAGCAAAAGTTAAACGACATGATAGATAAGCTAGAAGCTATGAGCAAAGAGCAGAAAAAGCTAGCTTTAGAATCTGAAATGCAAAAAGACACCAAGGATGCGCAAAAAGAGCTAAACGAGGAGATGAAGGAAGTACGGAAGAAAATGGATGAACTCATTAAACTCAATAGCGAGGTCAACAAAACAGATAAAAAAGAATTTGAGGAGGTTAAGAAGGATATAGACGATGCGGCAGTGCTGCAGGAAGGCGCAGAGAAGGAAGTTAATGATGGTAGTCCAAAATCAGGTGGCAAAAAGCAGGAAAAAGCTTCTGAGAAGATGAATGATGCTAAAGAGAAACTGAGTAAGCTAAAGAAGAATCAAAAGAAAAAGCAAAAAGCTGAAGATGCGAAGATGATGCGACGGCTGTTGGAAAACGTTATTTTTCTATCATTCGAGCAGGAAAAAATATTGGAAAAAACAAAAACGACTTCCATACAGAGTCCTAGCTATTTAAAGCTAATTCAATATCAGCAAAAGATAAAAGAGGATTTTAAACTTGTTGAAGATACACTTTATAAAATAGCTTCGCGACAGGCGAAAATCCGAAAATTTATTTTTGAGGAGGTAGATAAGGTAAATAGCAACACAGATCTCGCTATAAAGAGACTCGTTGATCGGAGAATAGATTTAGCTATATCTAATGAACAGTTCACTATGTCGGCTTATAATAAATTAGGACTTATGCTCAGCGAGTCGCTAAAAAATATGCAAGATGAGGATGAAGACGAAAGTAGTTCTGACTCAGATCAGCAATGCGAGAATCCTAAGACGGGAAAAAAGAAAAAGAAGAGTATGAGTCTCGAAAAACTGGGAGAGATGCAACAACAGCTCAATGAGCAAATGGAGCAGTTACAAAAGAAAATGAAGGAAAAATCTCAGCAGCCTGGAAAATATGGAATGCCACAAAATTCAAATGGACAGCCGCCAGGGGAACAAGAGGGGCAGAGTGGACAGCAGAAAGGTCAAGATGGCAATAATGGCAAGGACGCGGCAGAATTTGCTAAGATAGCAGCTCAGCAGCAAGCTATTCGCAATCTACTTAAGAAGATAGAAGAGCAATCTAATAGTCCTGATAAATCAGGTAAAAAGCCATTTGGTAATGAATTGAAAGATGCTATGGATAAAATGAAGCAAACTGAAAGAGATTTGGTCAATAAACGATATTACGACGAAATGATGAAACGTCAAATTGAAATTCAGGTAAAACTTTTTGAGTCTGCTAAGGCGGAAAGAGAGCAAGATGAAGAGACTAGGAGAGAGAGTGACCGTGCTAAAAATGTAAGGTCAGATATGCCACAAGAGCTCAAACAGTATATAGAGAATAAAAAGCAAAATGAAGCTCAAATTCAACGAACACCAGTAGGTCTCAGCCCATACTTTAAAAGGCTAAGTGAAAAGTATTTTCAGTTGATAAAATAGATTTAAAACTATATTTGCAGCTATATTAAGTGTTTCATGAAGTTATTTTTTGTCCTATTATGTTTAGTTGTTTGTTTGTCATGGTCTTCAGCTCAGACTAAAATGACGCAGGAAGACTATATCAATAAGTATTTTTCTTTAGCGGTAGAAGAGATGAATCTCTATAAAATACCAGCAAGTATCACATTAGCTCAGGGCTTGATTGAAACTGAAAGTGGCAACTCGCTGCTCGCTTCTAAGGCCAATAATCATTTTGGTATTAAATGCAAAGCAGAGTGGAAGGGGGCTATATTCATAAAAGATGATGATACCAAGAATGAGTGTTTCCGAGCATACGGAGCAGTTGAGGAATCTTACAGAGACCATTCATTATTTCTCTTGAAGCCCAGATATGCTAAATTGTTTAGCTATGACATGACTGATTACAGATCCTGGGCTTATGGACTTAAGGAAGCAGGATATGCTACGAATCCTAACTATCCAGCAATGCTGATTAAATATATTGAAGAACTGAAGTTGTACCAATTTGATAAATTTGGTATGGAAAAAAGTTCTTTAAAAACAATAAAACCTCTTGAAACCGTTCCTAGTAAAATTAGCAAGGAAGAACTTGTAAAACTGCGAATGCAACTTGCTAATAATATTGAGCTAGTGATAGTCAATGAGGATTTCGATATATATAAGCTGGCAAGTATGAAAAAATTGCCTGTAAACATACTCATGGAATTTAATGATGTAGAAGGAGAACAAACGTTGAGATTGGGTCAGAATTTTTTCCTGAGTAAGAAGGAAAAATCAAATGCAAAAGCGAAACACATCGTACTAAAAGGAGAGAGTCTTTACGATATTTCTCAGATATATGGAGTTAGTTTGAAGCAATTGAGAAAATATAATAAGCTAGAATCTTGGGAGCAACCATATACCGAAGAGACAATATATCTTAGTGGTGTAAGAGAGTCTTTTATGAAATCTCGTCCTTTTTATCAAATTGAAAGAGAGCGTATTGAAAAGAATCTAAAACTTTCCATTCCTTTGGATATTACCCCCAAACCTGATCCAGCTGATGCCAGAATTGAATCATCTAGAATAACAGAACCTCTATCAAATCGTGTGACTAACATTCAGCCGAAGATGGCCATAGAAGCAAAAGATACTTCTCCGGTGATAAGTAATATTCTAAATCAGACAAATAAGTCAAGTGATATCACTTCAGTAAAGATAAAAGGTGATAGCGTAACTAGTGAAAAGTTAAGTCCTAGTGAGAAAGTTTGGATAAATCATAGTGTAAAACCAAAGGAAACCATTTTTAGAGTTTCAAAAATATATAATTGTAACCCTAATGATATTCTAATTTGGAATGCTATTAATATTGAACAGGGTTTAAAGGTAGGTCAAATCCTTCGCATACATACCTTATTCCCAAATGGATTAGGGATAGATGCTCCAGCAAGCGAAAATTTAAAATCTATCCTTTCTAAAGAAAAGACTAAGTTAGAATCCAAAACTTCTCAAAAACCACGTGCAGTAATATTGAAGACGCAAACCTTAAAAACAGCGATAACTGAAGCTGATGAAATACGAATAGGTAACGGCATTAAAGCAGAGAAGTCAAGTATACAAGAATTATATAAAAATACTAAGCGAGATACTACTAGACCAGACACTATTGTGCGTAGAATTAAACTTTCTGGAGATTAACCTAATTTATTTAAGGTCATGAGTCTAAACAAGCTGCAAAAGTTTGAGGCATTGAAGTCTATGCCGAATGTCTATGAAAATTTCTCTTTCACAGAGCCCAATCTTTTTAGAAATCAAGAGGAAGATAACCCTAAGGGCTTTTGGAAATCTAAGCATTTCGGAAACGAGAATCCTTTGATTATTGAACTGGCGTGTGGTAAAGGAGAGTATTCTGTAGCACTCGGTGAAAAATACCCCGACAAAAATTTGCTAGGCATAGACATTAAGGGAAATCGAATTCATAATGGAGCTAAAATAGCATTGGAAAAAAAATTATCCAATGTGTGTTTTCTTCGAACCAGAATAGAATTGATGCATGAGTTTATTCTAGGAGAAGAAATAGATGAAATATGGATTACTTTTCCTGATCCATTCCCAGGCTTTTCAGATAGAGGCAATCGTTTAATTTCTCCAAAGTTTTTAGATTATTATCAGAAACTTCTCAATGGAAAAAAAATAATGTTTCATCTAAAAACTGATAATTTTCCGCTCTTCAGATATGCAGTAGGAGTGCTGGATGGCCGAGGAGAGAAAATTATTCGCTGTATCGAAAATATCTATGGTCAACATAAAAAGATAGAAGATATATTGCGTGTTCAGACTTATTATGAAAAGTTGCACATGGGTCAAGGCAGTCAAATCCATTATGTGCAATGGGAAATGTAATCTGGTTTTAAAACTATCTTCCTAGTAACTTATCTAGCAGAGGAATCAATTTCTCTGGTTGACTAAGTTTTGGAACCCTATTGGATATGATATTCCCGCTTTTGTCTATTAGAATATAGGAAGGAAGTGTCTGAATAGCATATTTTCTTGCAAAGTCAGAATTAAAGCCATTGGGGAAGGCTATGGCTTGAATCTCATCCATGAGTTTCTGCTCTCTGATAGCTTTTTCCCAGTTTTCTTTTTCTTCGTCTATTGATAAATATAAAAAAATAAAATCGGGCTCATCTTTATATTTAATGTAGATCTCTTTTGCAGCCTTCCACTCCGCCATACTTGCGGTGTTAGTGCTAGACCACACATGTATATAAACTATTTTACCTACTAGCTCTCGTGAATGACGTTTATTTCCAGAATAATCTTCAAAACTAAAATTTGGCGCGGGCTGACCAGTTTCATATTGGGCTAAATTGACCAATCTTTTTTTTAGAGCTATCTTTCTATCGGCATCTTTTACTTGATCTATATAGGTTACTATTTCTTGTTTTAGCTCAGAAGTTCTTCCATAGCTATTGACCCATTCCCCAATTAAATTTTCTATCAAAGTTTCACTAAGGTATGAGTCGCGTTCTAATTCTGCCTCGCGTATATAGCCTTTATATAATTCTAAATCATCTGTATTTTTACTGATTATAAGTGGCTTACTTTTACTATTTACATTGGCCCTTAGAATATTCATGCGGTTATCTATATAAAGGGGGCAATGATAATAATCTGAATGATTGGGCATGGACTTATAGAAGTCAAGAAAATTAGCATGCACTGCTATGAAGGAATCCTGATGTAACCCATGATATTTTGGATAGTAATATTTATAGAGATAGGAAGCCATTTCTATATAATTGCGCGGATACAATTCTACAAATTCTTGACTTAGACTCACCTCTTCTACTAGTGCATCCCATTCTGCTGAGCGAAGTTTATAAGCGTTATCTATTTCCTGGGAATAAACTTCTAGACTTTGCTGCGATGCCTGTTTGAAGTTTTCTCTATCTTGTTTATTTCCTAGGTAAGGCGTAGATTCGAGATTCAGTAACGTATTCTCTTGTATTAAATCTTCATAGAAATTAGTGTAATTAGTTGCTTTAGTATTATCTATTGTCAGCTGGACATTAGCTCCAGGCTTTATAAAAAGTTGAATGCGCTTAGATTTATAATAGAGCTTGTAAAAGCAAGCATTTGTCACGTTGATGTTAAACTCAAAAGACCCTTTTTTAGGACTAGTTTCTATTTTAGAATCCAATAGTTTGGAAAATACTGCGGGTGAGAGAATCACGGTACTATAGTCATTGTCTTCTATTATGGTACCATAGATACGCACGTTCTGGCTATTGATAGAAAGAACAGTAGTAAAAAAGACAAAGCTTAGAAAATATCGAATCATAGGGCGTTTTGTATGCGCATCAATAACGTATAAAAGTACTAAATATTATCTCAAAAAAGGCAGGAAATTCTACTCTATTCTAAACTCATAATTTATCCTGCCTCCAAAGTCGGGGTTGAATACTTTTAATATTTTGCCTGATTTAGCATCGTAGATTTTGAAAATACCCGAGGTCTTTTTCATGACTCTTGATGAATACCAAAAGCTCAATCCATCGCCACACTGATAGTTTTTATCATAGTCTGTGAGTTCGAGCTGATAGCAGCCTGGACTTACATTGACCGTATCTGCGTATGTAGTGTTATTATTTAAATAATCTTTTTTGAATACCACTGTTCCTTGTCCATTTGTCAAATTCAGTTTATTAACTGAGCTATCATTTGTTGTAGCTATTTCAAAAACGAGTTGCTTTGCAGTATGCTTTGGAGTTATAATGCCTGAAGATTGAAGATGATCGTTATTTTTGTTTAGATTGTTTCTGCCCTCGGTTATTCCTATACCAACAGAGCTTAGATCCAGATAATTATTTTCAATTTCTATTATTGTAGACTGATATGGTTCGATATCTATTTTATTTGTGTATCTAAATTCCAAACCCGTACCTACATCTATACCTGCAATGAATACACTATCGGTCGCCATTAGCCCCTCATTTTTCACTAATAGTTTAATCTTAGAACACGAAGGATTGTGCATTCTATAATTCGGATTTCTACTCGGTGATACGATATCGATTAATGCCACGTCGAAAGAGTCTTTATAGCGATAGGTAATCACATGCGACTCTATAGAATAGACGGCGTGAATCTCTTTGCTCTCTGTTTCTATTTTGCCAAAATAGATTTCTACTTCATTCTCACCTTCTATTTTTAAATCTGCCAAATGCACTTCGATCTCATTGACTTTCTCACCGGGGCACCAGTTGGTACGGGAAAAAATCCAGGTGCCTGACTGTGGCTGAATGGGGTTTTGGTCGCAGTCAGTTTTCCATAATCTCTTCTGATAGATAGCTTTTCCATTGAGCTTTACATGAAAGTTAATCGGGGAAAATTCACCTTCTTGTTCGTGCCCGGTTATGATTGTTCTGAGTTTGGCATAGTTTTCACCAGGTCGAAGTTTAAATCGAAAAGGGTTTATCATACTATCTATCTGAATGGAGCCTTGATAGCGATAATTGTCTTGAAATGCAGGCAAGACATTGACTGGATTTCTGATTGTATCTCCTTTGATGAGGTATAGAGTAACCGTGTGTTTAAATCCAAATTTACCTTTGTCATCCCATCCTCCAGTAGAGGCGCTGTAAAAGATGGAATCCCCTTTCAATAATGGCAAATAGTCGGTAACGTCATAGACATAAGGGTGAGACCAGCTAGAGTCATAGCCATATCTGCCTTTGCGCATAAATGAGCTATAAGGCGTGATCAATCTGGCGACTTCTGCATCTACATAGCTGGTATCATTGATTTTTTTAGAAAAAAAACCTTTGTAGGTATAGTCCCAAGCACAGCAGCCATAAGTAGCACAGCCTAGATCTATTTGTAAGATTGCTTTTGAATAATTTCCTTTAGGTATTTTTTTAGCGATTCGATGCCACTCTACCCCTCGAAACTGCTGGATATTGGAGTCTTGGAAGAAGATAACCTTGACTGTATCCTGTGCAATAATAGCAGAATGTATACAAAAAATTAGAAGACTAAACGCTAGTATCTTAAACCGACGATTCTTATCAAATAGTTTTGTCATATTATGGTTACTCAAATTCATGTCTGCATAATACCATAGTAAATTAAGCCAAATAAAAAATGGCATTACCTATAAATCCATTTCTTCTCATCTTCCCTTCCATTAATGTTAACTCGTATGACATAGACTCCTTTTGGTAAATGACTTAGATTTAACTCTTCAACCAAAAGCAAATTCTTAGTTGCCTTTTGGAAGACCATTTGTCCATTGAGATTAAATATTTTAACTCCTAAAATCTCTTGTTCATTTCCTTTGATTTCTATTTTCAAATGACCATTTGAAGATGGGTTAGGGCTCAAATACCAGTAATTATCATTTTTGACAGCAGCTATTTCGGTCTTTATCGTATCCGGAAATTTAAATGTCTTATACTCATAATTTGACTTAGGTGTATACTCTCCTAGTTTGACATTATTCAAGGTAAATTGAAAATTAATCTTAGCCCCAAAGTCTGCATTGAATGTTTTTAAGACAGCGTTACTAATAGCATTTCGAATCGTAAAACTTCCTGTAGATTTAGCTAATTGTTGCGTGGACCACCAGAAATTTAGACCATCGCCACACTCGATTCTATCATCAAAGTCTATGAGTTCCATACGGTAACAACCATCGGGCAAGGTAATCGTATCCGAATAGGTTTTATTGTCACCTTTATATACTTTAGACATCACTTCTTGATTCAATTCATCATAAATCTTCAATGTATTGTCCTTATTGTCATTGGTTGTTTTTATATCAAACTTTAATTTCTGAGAAGGGAATACTGCTGGAATATCAAACTTAGATTGAATACTATCATTCCATGTCACCAAATTATCTGTCGTTTTTTGAAGAGTGGCAAAAAATATTGGAGAGGTATAGTCGACATTCATCCATGGAAAAGCCGGCAGTTGTATTATTTCCGATTGTTCTGGCATCAAATTTCCCTTCCATATGTGAGTCGTTTTATTATTTCCATCTACCCAATAATCTATGTAAGCTTCTTTGATTGCCTTAGTGCCTTCGTTTCTAATTTTTACTATAGGTCCTTGACACAATGGATTATGAAGAAAATAGGTTTTATCCTTACTCGGCGCTATGACATCTATCAAAGCAATATCTTTCTCGGGCTTTTTTTCAAATGTAATTATGTTTCCACTTACACTATAATTAGCTTGTATTGTAGCACTCGTTGTTTCCATATTTCGAAATGAAATCCATATTTCATTCGAATCATTGGTTTTTAAATATGGCGTAAGGTCAATATCGAAATCTATCACCTTTTCTCCTGGACACCAATTGCATCTGCTAAAAATCCACGTCCCACCTTGCGGCTGTAAATGAGTTTCATCACAATCTTCTCTCCAGAGTCTTTTTGTGAAAATTTGATTTCCATTCATTTTAATATAAAATTCCACTGGATTAAATTCTCCCTGTGCACCATGCCCCGTTACAATTACTCTAAATTTTGCCTGCTTTTCATTGGCATCTAACTTAAAGCGATACGGCTTGATTAATGTGTCTATTTGGCTTTCATTTTGAAAAGTAAAACTTCTCCCATACGCTTTTTGGACTTGTTTAGGCATAGCATCTGTTTTGCCTTCTATCAAAATAAGATTGCTCGTTATATTGAATCCCTTCTTGCCATCATAGCCGCCCGATTGTATCACCAGCCCGAAACTATCTTTAAATAAAGGAATGTAATCCGTCACATCGAATATATAGGGATGCGTCCAATTATTAGTAAATCCATTGGAACCTGCTCGCATATAGGTTCCATAAGGTGTGATAAGTCTCGCCACCTCAATATTCGATGACTTTCGTGTCACCCAAAGTGAATCCAACACGGTCAATTTACTATTCCATGTGACAGAATCTAATTTCCCAAATCTCAAGGTATCATAGCCTTCTAATGGCTTCCCTATCAATGCATGAAAATTATAATCCCAGACGCAACATCCATAGCTTGCGCATCCGAGTTCTAGGACTAAAAAAGCTTTTTTATAATTCTTGGTCGGATCTAGATAATCAAACTTTTTATGATTCCACGTTCCCTTCCACTGCTGCAAATCATATTTCGTAAAAAAATTGATTTTTGTGGTATCTCCTTCACCTGCAAACAGTCTCGTGCATAGGAATATCGACAAAATTCCAAGACTGATTTTTTTAGTCAACATATTCTGAAAATTAAATTATCTCTAAGCGCTTTCCTATCTCGTGATATTTATCCAATATCACATCAAGGTGCTCTTTGCGGTGGCTGGCCATGAAGCTGTTTCGCATCATCGCTATGCCTGGTGGCGCTGCTGGAGGAACGAATACATTGACGAATACACATGCATCGTAAAGTCCTTTCCAGAGTTCAAAGCCTTTATTGTCATTATCAATAATAATTGATACTATGGCAGTCCGCGAGGGATATACATTATAACCCATATTGATAAGACCTTGTCTTACATAGTCGGCATTATCATTCAATTGCTTGACAAGCTCTGGTTGCTCTATCAAAATATCCAATGCTGCTAATGCTGCTGCTACTGAAGCTGGCGTAGGAGAAGCACTAAAAATAAGGGCTGGAGAGTGGTGTTTCAAATAATTGATAACTCTTTCTTCTCCTGCTACAAATCCACCAAGAGATGCTAAGGTTTTTGAAAATGTACAAATAATCAAATCCACATCATTGTCTAGCCCAAACTCACTAGCTGTGCCTCTACCCCCTTTACCAATTACTCCAAATGCGTGGGCATCGTCTACTAAGGTTTGAGCACCATATTTTTTAGCTAATTCAACTATTTTCGGGAGATCAGGGATATCTCCGAAGGTGGAGAATACACCATCGGTTACTATAAATTTTGCTCCATCCTTATCTTTCACCTGGATCAATCGCTTCTCCAAGTCTTCCATATCATTGTGATGATAGCGCAGTATTTCTGTACCAAAAGTTCCTTTGGCAAGCATATTAGACGTTTGAATGGAGGCATGATTGTCTCTGTCGCTGATAATGTAGTCGTGTCGACCCATCAATGGCGCTATGACTCCCTGACCTGCCTGATAACCTGTACTGAAGAGCAGAGCAGCTTCTTTGCCCACAAATTTCGCCAATTTGGCCTCTAATTCATTATGAAGGTCGATAGTACCAGTCAGATATCGAGAACCTGAGCAGCTAGTACCGTATTTATTGATTGCAGCTATAGCCGCTTCTTTGACTTTGGGGTGTGAGGTCAGACCAAGATAGTTATTAGAACCGGCCATAACTACCTTTTTGCCATTCATATGCACCTCTGGCCCTTCACTATCATCTATAGGATTGAAATAAGGGTAGATACCTGCTTTTTTGACTTCATCCGCTCTCGTAAAACTATAGCATTTTTCGAATAATTTTTTTGACTGCATTGCTTTATTTATTGAATTGTTGACTGGCCTAGCTCGCAAATATAATAAAAACGAATAAACATCTAGAATAATAGTCAAGGGTAGTTGTAAAATCCCATCTGCAATTCTATCATGGATTTATGTATGGAGATGCGCTATATAGTCTTAGCTAATTGATATAGAATTTATTAGAAAGGAAAAAGTAGAAATTATCCCCTTATGATCAGTTAATGAGCTGGTGATAGGGGGATTTTTTATTGAAAATCAAATCATCCCTTCACAAACCCTCTTACTTTTTCCATCAAAGCATCTATTTGCTCATGATCATTATAGTAATGGGTAGAGACGCGCACGGCATCTAGTTTGCCTTCATGCACGTGGCGAAGTATAAATTTAGGATTGAATGACTGAGCGTATTTTAAAAAGTCGGGCGCCTTTTTGTTATGAAAACTAAACGTGGTTTGTGCTCCACGGGATTTTTCTTCTAGTGGAGTCAATACGTGAATATCTTCATTCATTTTTCTCAGTTCAGTTTGAGCATGGAGGGTCAGATCTTTCACTCTTGCTTCTATTTTTGCAGGGCCTACAGCCATATACCAGTCTATAGCTCGCACGGCAGCATCATAGAGTGGTCCGCAGAAAGTACCGGCACTGAAGCGCTGGGTGTCATCTACTAGGTTTTTATTCATAGGGTTCTCGGCTGTCATATCAAATTCACCAATACTGTAGGCTCCTATATTGTGTATTTTAGTATTGGCTAGGCGTTCTGGGCGGAGATAGACAAAACCTAATCCGAGTGGTGCTAGCAGCCATTTGTGCAGACAGCCTGCATAATAATCGCAGCCAAGTTCTGTTATATTGAACTGTATCATGCCTAGTGGATGTGCTCCGTCTATGATAGATGTAATTCCTCGGTTTCTAGCTTCAGAACAGATGTCTTTTATAGGAAGAATTTGACCAATGGTGCATGGAATATGAGGCACTGCAACTATTTTTGTCTTCGGGCTCAGGGCTTTTTTGAAATTACTAAAGGTCTCTTCCGCTGAAGCACCAAGGGTAAAGGTCTTAATTTTAATACCTTCGGTACCCGCCCGATAGAGCCATGCTGCACAACCTCCTACGTGCTCATGCGTAGTCATCAAAACTTCATCTCCAGGCACTAAATCATTTCCCCAGCAGGCTATATTGATTCCTTCGGTTACGTTTTTGGTGATGGCTATAGTCTTTGTGTCGACCCCTATTAATGGCGCTAGCCGTTCTTTTATAGTTTTTAAATCTGAAGGATAATGTCCTGATTTAGCAACTAATTCAAAAGATTCTTGCAGTGCTGTGAGCACTGGTATTGGAGTAATGCCCATAGTGCCATTATTCATATAGATAGTATT
>CANESS010000014.1 GCA_947441115.1 Saprospirales bacterium
ATATGCTTTGTCACTAGCCCTAAAGAAACCTAGTATTTAAAAGAATCTATATTTCAATAAAGTGGAGAGGTGTCATAAATTTATAAAATGCGACATTTTAAGTATGGTTACTATAAATTTGTTGAGTTTTTACCATATTAGGCATGAAGTATATTTTATTTATCGTTTTTTCTCTCTATAGCATTGTCATACTTGGAAATGAATTACAAGAAGTTCCAAAGAAATATTTTGATTTGATTCATACAGAGTTGGATTTAATGCCACTATGGAAAGAACATCAGATGAAAGGGCAAGCTACCTTAACCTTAGTCCCCTATTTTTTTGCACAGAATAAACTCGTTCTGGATATAAAATATCTAGAGATACTAAAAGTAGAGTCCAGAGGGGAAGATTCAAAGCCTCTAAAATATAGCTATACTAAATCCAAATTAGAAATAGATCTAGGTAAATACTATACAAAAGCAGATACCATAAAAGTATGGATAAGTTATATTGCTCATCCTGATAGTATTGTGGATTCTAGCGGAGCAGCTATAAAGGATGAGAAAGGACTTTATTTCATTAATACAGATAATAAACGAAAAAATGTGCCGACGCATCTGTGGACTCAAGGAGAGACTCATTCTAACTCTAGTTGGTTTCCTACACTAGATCATCCATCAGAAAAGCATACTCAATCGCTAAAGGTAACCTACGATTCTAAATATGTATCTCTAGCCAATGGAAAGCTAAAATCTAGTAGAGATAATAAGAATGGAACCAAGACGGATCATTGGGTTCAGACTATACCCCACTCT
Source organism: Saprospirales bacterium (assembly GCA_947441115.1). Lineage (GTDB taxonomy): Bacteria > Bacteroidota > Bacteroidia > Chitinophagales > JADJOU01 > CHPMRC01. Next base: position 798 of record CANESS010000014.1, read on the forward strand.
GTCTATTTGACTGTTCTGGTCATTGGGGACTATACGATAGTGAAGGACGAATGGAGAGGCAAGGAAGTGTCTTACTATATGGAGCCTAGATACAAATCATTAGCTCGTCCTATTTTTGGTCGTACTCCCGAGATGATGGAATATTTTTCAAAATTATTGGGGGTCGAATTTCCATGGGATAAGTATTCACAAGTGATAGTGCATGACTTTACCGCAGGGGCTATGGAGAATACAAGTGCGGTTACATTTAATACTATGTTTCAGAAAGATGAGAGAGAGCTCCTTGACGATAATGATGATGAGACAGTAGCGCATGAGCTTTTTCACCATTGGTTTGGTAATATTGTGACCTGTAAAACTTGGACTCATTTGACATTGAATGAATCTTTTGCCAATTACTCTGAATATTTGTGGACAGAATATAAATATGGGAAGGAAGCTGCTGAGTATCATTGGACACGAGATTTATCTCCGTATTTCTCATACAGCAGTGCTAAGAAGGAGCCACTGATACGCTATTTTTATAAGAAGCCCGATGATATGTTTGATGTGATCTCCTACAATAAAGGAGGGAAAATATTGCATATGCTTAGAAATTATTTAGGCGATGAGGCTTTCTTTAAATCATTAAACTTGTATTTGACGAAATTTCGTTTCAAGACGGCAGAATATAGCAATCTTCGTCAGTGTTTTGAAGAAGTTTCCGGGGAAGATTTATATTGGTTTTTCAATCAATGGTATGATAATGGGGGGCATCCTATTCTCACTTCGAGCTATTTAAAATCAGCTGATAGCGGAGTTCTCATTGTATCGCAACGCCATAATTTTGATTCAAGCTTAGTCTACAAAATACCTATGGATTTAAATATCTATACAGGCGATGTTATTAAGCGACAGCGAGTGATATTAAATAAAAAATCAGACACCTTCATTATAAGAGAGAAGGATGTGAGAACTATTAGTTTAGATGGCACTAATTCCATAGTAGCTGTGAAAAATGAGTCTAGAGAAGTCAATGATTGGCTCTATCTACTGGAAAATTCTAATAGCTATATAGATCAGGTGAAGGCGTTAAAAAAACTAGCGGTGCACAAAGACAAAGATAAGGTGAAAGATGCTATCTTTAATTTATTGAGTAGCGAGCAGAAAAGAATAAAACTAGAAGGCATTAAAGCCATAGATAAAAAATGGTTAAAGCGTGATGAGAAATGGAATGATAAATTGAAGTCAATTTTAGCTGAAAATAAAATGGGATTAATAAAATCGGCTGCTATCGACAAACTCAGTGAGAACGAGAATTTAGCTGGGCTCGATAGTCTGATTGTGCCATTTTTGTATGATTCCTCTTATTTAGTAGAAAATTCCTCTCTTAAATTTCTGAATACCTTGGATCCAGAAAAAGCAAAGAGTTATGCTGTGAAAAAAATTTACTGTAAGAGTTATAATATTCTGAATACAGCTTTTGAAATTATAGCACAGTCTAAAAACCCCAAAGATATAGTCTATTTTGAAGAGGCAATATCCAAAGCAGAAGGTTATAAGAAACTAGCTATATATAATAATTATGGGACATACATAGCGAGCTTGGACCAGAAATCTATTCAAAATTATATCACAAGATTTGAAACTATGATAGGCTCTGAATACGAGACGGATGTCTATTGTAGCAAGTATGCACTGAGAATGTTAAAGACAGAAATAGTCAAACGCGAGGATATGGAATCTAAATCGAATGTGGATGAGATCAATAGAATTTTAGAAAAAGGCAAAATACAGGAAGACGAATTCTAAATAAATAGACTATGATATTATACGATGACTTAGTCACATGGGAAAATTTATTGCCGCTTACATACACGCGAAGCATAGCCGAGTGTAGGGCAGGAATTTTGACCATACAAGAAAAATGGGCTTATTATTTAGATGAAGAAGTTCAGATAGCTTATGCTGTGGATTATCTAAAGGCAGGCGAATTGAGAAATGAAGATAAACGAGTGGCATCTCATATACTTCCAAATAGAAAACTAGCCGATACTATAAAAAATTTAGGAGAGAACTCTATTCTAATCTACGAAGGCGAAGAAATTGCATCCAACAAGGCCTCTTCCAATAGCACCAAAGTAGCCTATCAAGGAGAAATAACATTTGTAAAATTCCCGTGGCATTTCTTTTTAGAAAATGATGCAGAAATTAGAAAAGATTATCAGCTCTTAACAGCAGAGCGAACAAGCGCTCATGTGAGTTCTGACAACAAGGTTATAGGAGAGAATATTTTTATAGAACCAGGGGCAAAAGTACATTGTAGTATTATAAATACGGATAGCGGCCCCGTATATATAGGAAAAAACGCAGAAGTCATGGAGGGCGCTATGATTCGAGGACCTTTCGCACTATGTGATAATGCACAGGTTAAGATGGGTGCTAAAATTTATGGCGCTACTACCATAGGGCCAGGGTGCAAAGTAGGTGGTGAGATAACGAATTCAGTGTTTTTTGCTAATTCTAATAAAGCGCATGATGGCTATTTGGGAAATTCAGTAATAGGGGAATGGTGCAATATAGGAGCAGATACTAATTCGTCGAATCTAAAAAATAACTATAGCAAAGTAGAGCTATTTAATTACCATCAAAAAGCTGTGATAGAAACTAGTCAGCAATTTTTAGGTTTGATCATGGGAGACCATTCGAAGTGTGGGATTAATACCATGTTCAATACCGGAACTGTGGTAGGCGTCTGCGCAAATATAGTAGGAGCTGGATTTCCTAAGAAGCATATCCCATCATTTAGTTGGTCTATATCGGAAAAAATCAGACCTTATGATCTGGAGAAAGCCTTCGAAACAATCCATGCGGTCTATGCCCGAAGAAATAAAATAATAACAGACCGAGAAGTAGGAATATTAAGTCATATTTATAATATAACAATGAATAGTTCAAGCTAATCAATTAGTATGAAAAATAAGAAGATAATAGTAGCTGGGAATTGGAAGATGAATAAAACTTATCTAGAGGCCAAGGAATTTATAGCTAAAATGAATCAGTTGCCTGACTTTACTTCTCAAGTGATTATAGCCGCACCTAGTCTCTATGTAGATACTCTATTCATAAGTAATCAAAAGGAAAATTTAGAGCTTGCTATACAAAACTGCAGTGCCTATGAATCAGGAGCTTATACAGGGGAAATTTCAGCTAAAATGATAGCATCGCTTCAATTGAAGTATTGTATTGTAGGTCATTCTGAGAGGAGATCATATTTTGAGGAAACGGATGAATTTATTTCAGATAAAATAGCTCAGTTAATTCAGTACAATGTGCAACCAATTTTTTGTATTGGAGAAACTTTACAAGAACGACAAGGAAATGAAACATTCAATGTCATAAGAAAGCAGTTAGTAAGGGGAATGAAAAAAGTGCCGGTAGAAAAAATTAGCAATATAGTGCTAGCCTATGAGCCGGTATGGGCTATTGGCACTGGTATGACAGCTACGAAAGAGCAGGCAGAAGAGGTTCATAAATTTATTTTTCAGCTTTTGTCAGAAGTTTATAGCCCTGAAGCTGCAGCTATAATTCCTATTTTGTACGGAGGTAGTTGCAATGAAAAGAATGCAGAAGGGTTATTTTCTCAACCACATATCTGGGGAGGACTCATAGGCGGCGCAAGTTTAGATGTTAATTCATTTTATAAAATTATTCAATTAGCTGAAAAAATAAATGGCGAATAGAAAGAATATTTTATGCATAGTGGGCTCTAGAAATCAGACTACGCAGCTACATGAAATTGCTAAATTTTTAGAAGATGATTATAATGTATATTATAGTCAATTATTCGGTGAAGGTATTTTATATAGAGCAGCTGCGGAGATTGGTTTTTTTGATAACACGGTCTTGGGCAGGGATAGTTCATTTACAAGATCGTCGCAAGAATATATACGCATGCACAATCTAAACTATGATTATAGAGGAACGACCAAGAGTATAACTTATGACCTGGCCTTACTATCTACAGATATGATAATCCCTAAGAGTTTTAAAAAAATCAAGACTGTATGGATTCAAGAAGGTATGATAGACCCTATTAATAAGTTCGCTAAATTAGTTAATCGATTAGGTTTGCCTCCCTATACCACGGCTAGTACGGCTCTCAATGGTACTACAAATATCGCCGATTTGTATTTTGCAATGTCCCAGGGATATAAAGAATATTTCACAACCTATGGCACTGATAGAAATAAAATATTGGCTACAGGTGTACCAAATTTCGATCACATTAGTTCACTTAAAGAAACCAGCTATCCTGAGAGAGATTTTGTTTTAGTAGCGACATCTGATATTAGAGAACTAGGGGGGAATGATGATCGAATTCATTTAATAAGAAAAGCTATAGAGATAGCAGATGGTCGAAAGATTATTTTTAAGCCTCACCCTAATGAAAAAATTCGAAGGGTCATGTCAGAAATCTATTCTCTGATTCCCAATGCAACAATTATTACAGAACCAATAATTGATACCTTAATCGCACATTGTGATATACTTATAACCCAGTATTCGTCGTGTGTTTATCAAGGATTGGTGCTAGGGAAGACGGTATATAGCTATTTCCCAATAGAAGAACTAGAATCTAAAAAGCCCATACAGAATGGGGGTAAAAGTGGTGAAATTATTTCGACTATAGTGCGGCAATATATTGAGCACCAAGGAAACAAAAAAGATTTTATTCCTTCATCTTCTGTTGCGCAGAAATATCTGTAAAAGTGAGGTAGATTCAGAGTATAAAAACAAAACATATTTATGTCTAAAGTGATAACTATAGTGCAGGCTAGAATGAGTTCTAGTCGATTGCCAGGAAAGGTAATGAAGACAATATTAGATCAGCCTATATTGAAGTTGCAACTAGAACGGATGTCTTTTTCTAAATGTTGTGGTCAAATAGTCGTAGCCACATCTTTAAATCCATCAGATGACATTATTGAAAAATTCTGTCTGGAAAATCAAATAGATGTTTTTAGAGGAGATGAAAACGACTTGCTGGATAGGCATTATCAATGTGCGTTAAAGTACGAAGCTACTACGGTAGCTAAAATACCATCCGATTGTCCACTAATTGATGCTAGGATTATGGATAAGGTTTTTGAATTTTTCTTGGAAAATAATTTGGACTATGTGTCCAATCTTCACCCTGCCACTTATCCAGATGGCAATGATGTCGAAGTATTCACTATTGAAGCATTAGAAAAAGCTAATAGAGATGCCAAAAAATCTATGGAGAGAGAGCATACGACCCCCTATTTCTGGGAAAACCCTCATCTTTTCACTATAGGCAATATCTCATGGGAGAGAAATATAGATTATTCTATGAGTCATCGATTTACCCTTGATTATATAGAAGATTTTCATTTTATTTCTAGAATTTATGAAGAACTATATAAGGTAAATAGTAATTTTTCACTGGAGGATATATTAGGTTTATTAGATACTAAGCCAGAGATTTATGGTCTAAATTCAATTTACGCTGGGGTTAATTGGTATAGAAATTATTTAGAAGAGCTTTCTACAATAGCCGCTCATCAAACTAAAAAGATTTAAGTAGGGGAATTATTATATATGAGTATTCCGAAGGTTTATCTGCAAATATCACATTACAACAATGCTCAATATCTAGAGGAATGCATAGAAAGTGTTAAGAATCTAGACTATGAGCACCTTAAAATATTGCTTATAAACGATAGTTCTACTGATAATACAAAAGAATTATGCAGACACAGTATTAGCTCGATGGGTATCGAAATTATCCATAATGAATCAAGACTGGGCCGGGTGAGGAATTACCAGAACGCCTATGCTCAATCAGCTCAGGAAGATTGGCTGATTAATCTAGATAGTGATGATTATTATACGGATAAGACATGGATTCAGGAAGCCATGAAGATAGTCAGCAATCATAGTGAAGATAATATTTGCCATATTCAATCTAATTTTTTATCTAGAATAAGTCAGTCTATCAAGCCTATAAAATCTTATGGCGACGGTTATTATTTAATTCCGGGGGTAGAATATTTAAAGCTTTGTATTACGTATTATGGTTTTTCTCATTTTAGCAGTATCTTCAAGATTGACTTATTAGATAAATTCGGTGCATACACTGATGACTGTATGCATACGGATTTTTTAACTGCAGCGCGTGCAGCTACTCAGGGCAATGTGCTCATAGGATCTAAAGAAATCGGTGTCTGGAGAAAGCATGATGGTAATCAGTCAGATTTGCGCTATTCTGAGTTTGCCAAAAATCAGTTGGCATACTATCGTTTTTTCGAATGGTGTGAGGATTTCTTATCCTATGCTGATATTAAGAAAATCATCGAAATATTCGAAAGCCGAGAGATGGATAGAAAACTAATAACTGTCCTACAGAATAAAGAGATAAAATCAATATCTAAGATTATTAAAATAGCAGACTTTAATATTTTTAAAATTTTCTGTAGCTTAATGCGCCTGTTTAAAATTAATAGTGAATATGAAAAGCTCAATAATATCTACCATGGTGTTATTACTCGTGGACTATCCGTGATCATTACTCTCGTGACGTTGCCTTTTCTCCTTTCATATATAGGTATTGCGGATTATAGCTGGATTGGAATTTTCTCCACTATAGCCAGCGCTATTTATTTGTTTGATTTTGGTTTGACAAGTCTTATTACTAAAGAGATTGCTCAGGAACGGATTATATCTCATGAGAAAACTAAAACTATCGTCGCCAGCCAAGAGGTAGTTTATTTGACTATTGGATTCAGTTTATTTCTAATATTGTTTTTGTTTTCTGATTGGATTGTCGCTCATTGGCTTTATGATGGAGGAAATTTTTTGCAGTCTAGTAAAAAATTCAAGATACTAGTCTTAGCTATAGTTGTCCAGTGGCCACATTCATTTTATACTGGAGCACTATTCGGTCTAGATAGGCAGACTATATCTAATTATACTCAGCTATCCATTACCTTGATTAAAAATACAGGAGTTCTCTTTTTGTTTCAACTTTTCACCCCTAGCATAGAACTATTTTTTTATTGGCATATTACTATTTCGCTCATTACATTAATTGTTCAAAAGATATTAATCTATCAGAAGGTGCCTTATATTAATTCGTTTCATTATTTTTCATGGACATATATTCAGCAATTATCAAAATTAGCCTTAGGCATTTCGTTGATAAGTTTCTTTGCATTTGTTTATGGCGACCTTAATAATTTTCTATTGATGCGGTGGCTAAGTAAAATAGAATTTGGATACTATTCAATTCTATTTAATATAATCATGGCTTATATTATGTATTGTGCTACGATAAAAAGCGCTTTTTTTCCTACTATTTCTAAGATAGTTAAATCGATTCACATTTCTGCTATTCAGAGGCAGTATTTTAGCCATCTAGCTTTCATTAGCTATACACTCACGCCGTTTAGTATATATATACTAGTTTTCAGAAAAGAGATCTTAGACATATGGCTTCAAGATGGCGTGATAGCTAGCCAATTAAATTCTTCTTTTGTCTGGATTATACTAGGTAGTCTTTGCAATGCACTGATGATAATACCATGGGTTTATTTAATAGCGCAGTCTAAAACAAAATTGCTAATTATAGTTACTAGTTTTTTGGCTGCCATATCTATGCTATTATTGTATATGTTAGTTAAATTTTATGCTTTAGAAGGAGCCGCTATGTATTGGTTTTATATCAACTTAATTCCTCTCCCATATTTAATCTATTGGTTAAATAAAATGTTTAAAATTAATCACTGGAGCCTGCTGAGAGATATTATTTTCATTCCAATGGGCATTTCATTGACTCTTTTATTTTCTGCTCATTTGATTTTTGATATGATAAAATTAAGTGTATTTACAAAATCAATATTTGGTCTAACTATTTTATTAATCTGCTATGGAAGTATTCTTTTTTATAGATTTATGAACTCAAAGCACAAAATTGAATTGAATTGAAACAGAGAAGTTTAAATGCAATTATACAATGGCATAATTTTGTCGAAAGTTGCAATATGAAAAGTTTATTAGTTTTTATTAGTTTTTTTATAGCTCATTCTAGTTTCTCTCAGAGTTCTCTTCGCTTTGAGAGTAGGAAAGTGTATCTGGGTGAAATAGAAATAAACAATGCTTACGGTATAAATTTCAGCTATGAGAATGTATCAGAAAAACCTATCATGCTAAGCTATGAACCAATTACCAATCTAGTTAATACTACCTATAAAAAGCAGGTAATAGCACCAGGAGAGAAGGGAACTTTAAAAGTCAATTTTTATCCAGAAGAGGAGGGGCCATTTAACGAACAACTATATATCATAGTCAATGAAAAAGAAAAAATTGAATTGAGTGTTTATGGTATAGTAGCTAGCATATCCAAATCATATAAATCGCTTACTGATAATAGTAAGCTTTTCGGAGATAGAGATATAGCATTTATGGTAGTAGATGCGCAGACTTTTATAGGTATTCCCTATGCAAAAGTATTTATAAAAAATGTGACGAATCAAAAGAGTTATATTGGTATTGCCAATCGATTTGGCGTTCTTATCAATAGAATTCCTGAAGGCAAATATAATATTCAAGCCTTAGTCAAAGACTATAGTAAAGATGTATTGGATATTAAGCTCGATGCAAATCGAAATATAGCCATGATACTTCTGGATAGACCTCAAGTGAAAGATACGCTAGTTAAGAATAAACTAGCCGAGCAGCTAATGCTACTTGAAACAAAAGATTCTATAACTACGGAAAAGGTAGTCGAGTTGAAAATAGAGCAACAAAAAGTTATAGAGCCATTGGCTATAACAAATGAAGCAGAAGAGATAAGGGCTACTGGTCCAATGAAATTGGATTCAACAACACAAATTCTTATAGAGGATAAGCCAGCATCTGATCGCAATCCTTTGAATTTAATCTTACTCATTGACATTTCTAAATCGATGGAGAAGCCAAATAGAATTGGTGTTCTTAAGAAGAGTATCATCCATTTGATAAAAAACTATGAAGAACAGGACTATTTGGCTATTCTGACCTTTAATGATCGGGTAGAGGCTCTTATAGAGCGCAGTAAAATAATAAATAAAGATAAGTGCATAGCAAGTGTTCAGTCAATTTTACCTTCTGGAACTACAGATGGTGTTTTAGGTATAGACGTGGCGTTTGAGATATTGAAAAAAAATTATATGCCTGAGGCTATCAATATGGTCGTGATAGCTTCCGATGGTAAAATGAATAAGTATGCCTACGAAGACAAATCTATGCTAGAAAAGATAGAAAAAATGAATGAGGATGGAATTCTTACTTCTGTCGTTGGATTTGGCACATCGCAGAGTTATAAGTCAAAACTGAACCAAATGGCTGAGGCTGGAGGAGGCGTATACATAGATATGAATATTGATACTGAAAATTTAGAAGAAGTACTTTTAAATGATATTTACTCCACGTTACTTCAACTAAAATAAGGATATTTGTATCTATGACTAAAGATGTGAGATGGTTTCTTAGTTTTCGGTTTTTTACTACGGTAGCTATGCAGATGAAAATGACTATTCTCAGTTATTTTTTGTATAAATTGAGCGGGGAAGCTATTGCGCTAGGCATGTTAGGCTTATATGAAGCACTACCAAGAATTTTATTGGCTCTGCCTGCAGGCTATCAAGTTGAACGTATGGAAAAAAGAAAAGCACTTAGTATAGTAGTGGGTAGTTATTTTACACTAACACTACTTTTATATCTAGCTATGTACTATTATGAGTCACAGCCATGTATCTTAACACAGGTAGTGTATATCGGCGTCTTTATTATGGGTGTTATAGGTAGTATGGGTATGGGGGCCTCTGTAGCACTATTTTCAGCTATTATTCCGAAAGATAGAATGGCTCAATATTCTGCCATGAGTAGCAATGCATGGCAAATAGGCGCAATTGTAGGGCCAATACTCGGGGGCTATCTTATTAAGTTTTCTGGTTCAGAAAATGCTTTTTTAGTAGTGGTTTTTTTCTTATTTATTGCTTTACTTTCTATATTAAAGCTTCCTAAGATTGAAAGTCAATTGCAGAATAATTTTAGTATAAACGATTCTATTCAAAAAATGAAAGAGGGCTTGACCTATGTGAAGGATAATAAGGTGATGCTTTGGGCCATTTCACTTGATTTGTTTGCTGTCTTATTTGGAGGTTGTATAGCTTTGTTGCCGATATTTGCAAAGGACATTCTCCTCGTAGATAGCGATGGTTATGGACATCTTAGGGCCGCTATGCCCCTAGGCGCTGCTATCACCATGTTATTTCTAGCCAGAAATCCTATACGAAAAGATACCGGAAAATGGTTGATGATTTTTGTTGGACTTTTTGGGTTAGCTACCCTGTGCTTTGCACTTTCGAGATCGTTTTATTTATCTCTTTTTATACTATTTCTCATGGGGGCATTTGATGCGGTGAGTGTAGTCATCAGAGGAGCTATACTAATGTTAGAGACCCCTGATCACATGCGAGCAAGAGTTACTTCTGTCAATTCAATTTTTATATCATCTAGTAATGAGATTGGAGCATTTGAAAGTGGATTTGCTGCTCAAATACTAGGAACTGTGCGATCCGTTTTATTTGGAGGGAGTATGACACTTTTGTTTGTGACTATTGCTTGGAATAAAGCCAAGGTTCTCAGAAATTATTCCATGAAAGGATAATGTCTATGAAATTCAATTTTAAATACTCAACTTGGTTTTAACGATACACAATAATTCTTTTTCAGTTCGATAGAATTCTATACATGGCATAGCCGTATCTGCTAGTTCTGATCGCAGCAGTTGGTCGAATGTAGGTCCTATATGCATGAGATTTTGATTCCATTCATTAATAAGTATAGAAAGATAAGTTCCATGATCTATGACTTGAGTCGGCAATTTTTTCTCCGTAGCTTCTCCTATAAATAATTCTGTAAATGCAGCATAATAAGTCATTGTAGTCTCCTCCTTCAGAACTAGTCCATAGCAGTCTCTTACTTCTCCTTTGTTCTCCAGTTTTTCTGCTAATCGCACGAAAGCATCGCCAATTCCCTTGCCGAAATCCTCTGCTTTTTCTACTATGAGTGTAATGTCTTCTTCTATTTCATAGGCCTCTATGGGATTCATAATATGCATAATTCCAGTTTTTCTAGTCCAATTGCTAATTTATTACAGGATATTATTCTTCTATAGTTCCTATTTTTATTCGATTCCATACTCTTTCATGTAGGTAATATAAAATTACCTTGGTTAGAAACTCTGTAGCGCCTATCTTTAGCCCAGTCATGGGGTTACCTGTATATATCCATGCGATCAATATGGTATCAATAGATCCTATGATACGCCAGGTGAAACCTTTTAAGAGACTAATTTTCCGCTGAGCCACCTTCTCCCCAAAAGTTTTGAAATAAATGCGCTCATGTACATAGTAGAGTACTATTTTTGTTAGTACTTCAGTCATACCTATTTTCAAGGCACTTAGAGGATCTGAAGTATAAAAATAGGAGATGACTATTGTATCCAGTGTTCCCACTATTCGCCAGGATATTCCTTTTAAAAAACTACGGTATCGTTTATCTTTTGGCATTTTTCAATAACCTTGATAGATGTTATGGTATAAAAGCAAAGATATGACTTCTATAATTTGAGAGATATGGAATTTTTATTAGCAAAGACGAGAAAAACAAGTCAGTTTCCTTTACCCCTAAGGCAAAAGTATCAATGGATTATTTGGCAAATAAGTCCAAGAGCCAGCTATATATATATAGCTTTGTCTTTTAGTAAAAATTATGCGCTACTTCAGCCTTATTCTATTTTTAAGTTTATTTCTTTCATGCAAGAAAAAGAAAGATTCCTATAAAGTCCACTCAAGAAGTATTACGCAATCAGCCTATGTTTCAGGCATAGTAAAGAGTGTTCGATATTTTTAAACAATTGACAGAAGAGCTAAATCAAACTTTACTTATTGTCACACATGACATGAGTTTCGCAGAAAGAACTCATCGTATCATAGAGATGGGAGATGGCAGAATCATTAGGAGCCAATATATTACTCAATATTATTCAGTAACACTTATCCAGTCGCTCTTTCTTGGTTTTTTTTAGTAGACTAAATTTTTTAGAGGCTTCATTCCAAAGATAAAAGTAGAATTCTTGTTCTACTTTGACTCCTTGAGTTTCTTTTTTAGTTTTACAGATAGATGTAGCTATCAGTTTACTATTAGGAAAGAATAAGTATCTATCGAAGATGTCAGCTCTGTCCTGACATTGGTTCGATGTATTTAGAGAGTTTATAGGCAATTTATAGATTAACCCTATGCGGGTATCTATCATGACACCCTGCACGCAGTCTGCTCCGCAAAGCCATAATACTGTGATATAATAACCCCCAAATGATATTGTACCTGCTTCAAAGCCTTTTTTGATTTCTTTGACTTTATTTTTGTATGGGTTTGTCTTCCAATTGATTTTAGCTTTCTTCTTAAATTCTATTTCCTTGGCAGGATAGGTCATAAAATCTAATCCTTCGACAGATTGGCTGCAAATAATTGAGCTTGAGAAGAAAGTTAGGGATAAGATAAAAGTTTTCATTTTGATTGTTTTAGTGTTTAATTTTCAGCCATTCCCTTCAGTATCTTATGTTCTAGATAGAAGGTGCCAAAAGGGATGAAACAAGATATCATCAGTTTCAATGGAAGGTCTTTATAGCTCCAGTTTTTTTCCTCAGCAGTGAGAAAGAGCTGCACCGCGAATAAAACGAACAAGGCGCCATGGATAGAGCCAATCATACGCACAAAAGATGGGTCTCCCCAAATATATTTCATTGGCATGGCGAAGCCCATGAGTACGATAAGAGATAAGCCTTCTAAAAATCCTGCTAGACGCAGTCTGCTGATATTGTTATTAAATACATTCATAAATTTTATTTAACTCTTTTACCTATATAAGTTTTAGTGATAAAAAATTTCTTACCTACGAAGCGCATATCTTCTTCCGAGTCGAGATATATTTTAGTGTCTATTTTCATTTTTGACTTAGGAGTCGTAAAGGTACCATCAATATAGTTTTTATTATCAATTCTCTTCCCTTTGAATATTAACTGTTGGAGATATATAGCTTTATCAGATTTTATGATTTTTCCATACCAGAATCCATCGCCCCCTGCATAGAAATTGACTAACGAGTTATCTAGATTTTTTAGCATCCAATTCCCCTCCAATGCGCTCCACTTCGTTTGACCGAAACTAATTAAGCTCCATAAAATACAAGTTAGTAGTAGAATTTTTACTCTCATTTTTAGATCTAGATTGACTATTATTTTTTAGGTTTATAATTCGATTGTTTTAAAATCTCCTTTGGTGAGGCAGCTAGTAGTTCTTTTAGCGGTTTGTTGGCTCCAGATTGATATGCTTTTATAATTTGCCAACCTGTCCATGCCCCTACCATACCAGGGCTCTCACTCGGCATGCCAGGTGTAGTGGGACCCTCTTCGGTCATTCGTTTGAGGACCATGACTTCCGTACTGTATAGCACTTTATTTTCTTTAAAATAAGCCCATATTTCGTATTCATTTTCTTCACACCACTTCATCTGAGCCTCTGTGTAGCCGATTTTGATGGCGTCTTTCATCTCTGGGCATATCTTGTCTAAATAATAAAATTCCTTGCCCTTTTCTATCATTGCATAGATAAGCTCACTGTGTACCTCTTTTGCAGCCTGTTTTTCTCGGAGTAGATTATATTCTACTAGCATGATGTTTCGGGCTAGGTAGTCTCGTTGGTTCCACTCTATCATATAGCTATATCCTTCGTAAAGGGTCTTATATAGAGAGAAGGTTTTCCCTATATAATTAAACCAATTGAATCCGATGGTGTCTTGTCCATAACTGAAGGCTGCGGCAGGATTTGCACCGTTAGGTGAAATGAAAAATGAGTAGATAGTGCTGGGTTTTTTTTCTGGAAAGTGTTTGGACAAATGGTGATAACAAATACCTAAATCATTTTCTATTTCCGACACATTGAGCGTGATGTATTGATCCAAGGTGTCCATGATAGACGGATACTCTTCGCTGAGGAATCTAGAAAGATGTGGTCTATAATAGTAAGAATTTTTAGTATCTAGACTCCCTAATCCCATCAATTTTTCTATATAGAAGGTATAGATATCTCCATATTTTTGGATCATAGTTTTTTCTGAGATTTCAAAATTAGTCGTATCGAATTTTTTCAAATCTAGATCGAATCGTTGTATTTTGATTGGCACAGCTACTGCTCTATCTGCTCTATCACAGGAATAAAATAGAATTAGGGCACACATGATGGAAAGGTATAGACTTATGCGGAACATAGAATAATAGGAGCTCATTTATTTAGGTGTATCTGCGCTACTTTGTATAGTAGTCTCAGTGCCAGAATTAGTTATGGGTTGGGCGGTATGATCTGTTTTGACAAAATAGAGCCCTAGCAGACCAGCCAGTAAAAGCATGATCGCTAATGGCAAAAAACGCTTGATAAGACGAAGGCTTGTTTCTGGATTTTCCTTGACATCTGCCGCTATTTCTTCTATAAAACTCTTATCATTTAGACTCATATTCTTATTTTTCACAAAAATATAGTATTTAAAATCTAATATTGTGAATTATTACTAAATATAGATGTTAGGAGATCAATTTGTAATATAATCAGCCAAAGCAATAGTATGATAAAAATAGATAATAAATGATAGCAGTCATAGGCGGTGGTCTGGCAGGAACGGCACTCGCCAAACTTCTAGCAGAGAAAAAACTTGATTTTGACTGGTATCGCGATAAGACTCCTTCTGCTAGCCATATCTCATCGGGTATATTAAATCCTGTCACAGGTAGGCGCTATGCGAGCTCCTGGAGATATGACGAATTGATAGCCACAGCTACGGTATTTTATGATGAATTTCTGAAGCCCATAAGACTCGAAAAACACTTCACACCTTATAAGGAAGAGTCTAGTATCGATAATATCATTCGAGGGAAGGAAAACTACTTATCTAAAATCAATGAGCACTGGCTAGAGGTCAAGGCTAGCTATCAGCTTCAGACAGGAGCATTTATAAATTATTACACGGATCTAATATCTGAGAAGCATGCCGTCATACATCAAGCGTTTAATCATGGAGAATTATTGCCAGGTGGGGATGCTTGGTCATATCAAGGACGAAGCTACAGTCAGGTTCTATTCGCCGAGGGAATTTTTGTACGAAACAATCCTTTTTTTAATCACATAGATTTTCAGCCTAATAGAGGGGAAGCGCTCCTACTCGATATCTATGCGAATAAACCAGAGACAGTTAAAAAATATGGCAAGTTTATTTGTCCTCACGGGGAAAAGTTTTGGGTCGGATCATCTTTTGATAAAGTAGATTTTCAGGCACCTTTAACTACCGAGAAGACGAAGCAGGAACTAATCCAAGCACTCTCAAACCTCATAGAGGGCAATGACTATAAGGTCTTAAGCCACCTAGGAGCGCTGCGCTCTACCACCTATGACCGAAGGCCCATTATTGGCGAGCATCCTCTGCATAAGGGACTCTTTATCTTCAACGGCTTCGGTACTAAAGGTGCTTCGCTTATACCGTGGTGTGCTATGCAGTTATTTGGCACTGTTTCAGATTCAAAAGACTTATATCACGAAATTTCTATATTAAGATTATCTTAGAAAATTTATTTTACCTCCTTAACTAACTTCCCTTAAATTTGTTCCTTTATTATATGAAGTCATTATTAATTACAGGAGGAGCAGGATTTATAGGATCGCATGTCGTGCGCCGCATGGTCAATAACTACCCAGAGTATAAAATTTACAATTTGGATAAGCTCACGTATGCGGGTAATCTAGAAAATTTAAAAGATATTGAGGCAAAGCCTAACTACGAATTCATCCGTGGAGATATCCAAGATTTTGACTTTGTCAGTAAGATATTTCAGGAGAAGAATATAGACGGAGTAATACATCTAGCGGCGGAGAGCCATGTAGATAGAAGTATCACCAATCCACTAGAGTTCGTGATGACCAATGTGGTAGGCACCGTCAATCTGCTCAATGCAGCAAAAAACCACTGGGGAAGTAACCTATCCGATAAAAGATTTTACCATGTATCTACCGATGAGGTCTATGGTGCACTCGGTGAGGTGGGTTTATTTACTGAAGATACCAAGTATGATCCACATAGTCCTTATTCAGCTTCTAAGGCGAGCAGTGACCATTTCGTTAGAGCATATTATGATACTTATGGACTGCCAGTAGTTATTTCCAATTGTTCTAACAATTATGGTTCACATCATTTCCCGGAGAAGCTTATTCCACTGTGTATTCATAATATAAAGAATAACAAGCCTCTTCCTATTTATGGCGATGGAAAATACACGAGAGATTGGCTTTTTGTAGAAGACCATGCGCGTGCTATCGATGATGTATTTCATAAAGGAAAATTAGGAGAAACCTATAACATAGGAGGATTCAATGAATGGCAAAACATAGACCTAGTCAAACTCCTCTGCGATGTCATGGATGAGAAACTTGGCCAAGAAGTAGGAACAAGTCAAAAATTGATCACATTTGTCAAAGATAGACCAGGGCATGATCTGCGCTATGCTATAGATGCGTCCAAGATAGAAACTGATCTGGGCTGGAGACCATCTGTCACCTTCGAGCAGGGGCTTGAAAAAACGGTAGCGTGGTATCTAGTGAATGATGAATGGCTGAACAATGTGACGAGTGGCAACTACCAGGATTATTATTCAAAACAATACCAGTCTTCGTGATTGATAGTGAACTGATTAGCGGTAAGAGATTTTTAGTCACCGGTGGTGCTGGATTTATTGGTTCTCACATAGTGCGCTCCTTATTAGAGCATGGAGCTTCAGTCAGAGTGCTCGACAATTTGCTGACGGGTCATTATGAGAATCTAGAAGAGCACACTTCCAATCCCAATTTTGAATTTATAGAAGGAGATATCACCAATCTTGTGACTTGTCAATCTGCCTGTAAGGATATAGACTATGTATGTCACCAAGCAGCGTTAGGCTCAGTGCCTCGCTCCATTTTATTTCCAGAAAAGACGAATGAAATCAATGTTTCTGGTTTTGTCAATATGCTTATTGCAGCTAAAGACAATAAAGTCAAACGCTTCGTCTATGCCAGCAGTTCATCCGTATATGGAGACGAATATAGTCTGCCCAAAGTGGAATCTAAAATCGGAGCTCAGCTATCACCTTATGCCGTATCTAAATACACCAACGAACTATATGCTAATGTGTTTGCTAAGGCCTACGGACTAGAAACAATAGGTTTACGATATTTCAATATTTTCGGCCCAAACCAAGACCCTAATGGTCCCTATGCTGCGGTGATTCCTCTTTTTATATCTCAGTTATTGAAAGGACATACTATCAAAATAAATGGCGATGGTAAGACAACACGTGATTTCACTTATGTGGCCAATGCAGTGCAGGCAAACCTGCTGGCGCTAATGACTCCTTATGAATCTGCTGTCAATCAAGTTTATAACATCGCCTGCGGTGCAAACTTTTCCCTATTAGACCTAGTAGCTAATATAGAAGTCGCTACAGGCAAAAAAGCGATAATTGAACACCAAGATTTTCGACAAGGAGACATTAGAGATTCCTTAGCTGATATTTTCAAAGCTAAATCTTTATTGGGTTATGACCCAAAAATTGATTTTAATCTAGGAATAAAAGAAACTGTGGTCAAATTTTTGGGCCGCTATGCCAATTCTTAAACTGTAAAGGTCTATTTTGACTGAGATAGTTTATCTAAAAAACAAAACTACTATGAGTGCTTAGGTCACCACTGGCCAAAATCTCAATATAAAATCTCAAATTGATTTCATAATTTGCAAGCCACATATGAGTTCTTTTGTAGACTGAGTTAGGAATGGAATTTTATATTCTACTTCGAGTTTGGGGGATAGCAAATCTTTCCATCTTAGTTTCTTGATTTCGATAAATAGTGAGTATGATGGCTCCGAGGCTTTGTGAATAACTTTTCATAAATTGCTCATCATTTCTTTATTTTTATATCTGTCACAACTGTAAATTTAATAATTTCGCAAGAGCTTTTCTATAGTTTCCGGATAATATTTGAATTCTAAGTCATGTATTTTTGATTGAATAGAAATTAAATGATCCTCTTCTGTCAATGGAAATTTTTTTTGAAATATGATCTCCCCCTTATCGAATTCTTCGTTGACATAGTGAATGGAGATGCCATGTTCTTTCTCATGATTAGCTAATACCGCATTATGAACGCGATCTCCATACATCCCTTTGCCGCCATATTTCGGGAGGAGCGCAGGGTGAATATTGATGATTTTTTTGGGAAAAGCAGCGAGGAGAGATTCTGGTATAAGGGCTAGAAAGCCCGCAAGAATAATTAAGTCTACACCATGTAATTTATTTATAAATACGTCGCTAGCGAGCTCCTCTTTTGTAATGAGTGTAGTTTCGGCGTTTAGAGGCTCAAAGCGCTGGAGAACCCCTGCTTTAGGGTTATTACAGACGAGGAATTTAAATTCTACCTCGACTGAATTTTGAAAATAGTGATAAATGTTTTCAGCATTGGAGCCGCTACCAGATGCGAATACTGCTATTTGTTTTGAGGGGTGAGATTTTAACACTACATATAATTTTTTAGAGATTTACTTCGCTGTAAATATAATTCATCAAAAGTTTAACATGCTTTAGATTTTAGAGTCTTGTGTATTAGTTATATAAAACGTAAATTTGTCATGTATGTTTTTTAATTTAATACCTCATTATAGTCACTCATGCTTATTTTAAGTTATAAACCGTTTCATGTTCAGAAACTAAACTATGTCTAGGGCTATTGTCATAGGTGCCGGTATTGCTGGGTTAGCTTCGGCACTGCGTCTGCGAGCATCAGGCGTGGGGGTAGATGTCTTTGAAGCGAATGATTATCCAGGAGGCAAATTGCATGCTTTTGAGCTAGGTGAGTATCGATTTGATGCCGGCCCTTCACTCTTTACTATGCCTGAATTAGTTACAGAGCTTTTTCAATTGTTCGGGGAATCCTCAGAGGACTATTTTGAATATAGTCGTAAAGATTCAGTTTGCAATTATTTCTGGGAAGATGGTATCCGCTTTGCGGTAAATTCAGATAGAGAGATTTTTGTGAAAGAAGCTGCCGCAAAATTTGGGATAGAGTCTTCATTATTATTAGCATATCTGAAAAAGAGTCAGAAGAAGTATGAACTTACAGCACCACTATTTTTAGAGAAATCGTTACATAAAATTAGTACCTATTTGTCCAAAGACACACTCAAGGCGTTCCTTCAAATGTATGATATGGGAATTTTTACTAGCCTCGACGCCCTCAATCTATCAGAAATTCAGGAACCTCATTTAGTGCAGCTATTCAATCGCTACGCTACTTATAATGGATCTTCGCCATATCGCACTCCAGGCATTATGAGCATGATTCCACACTTAGAGCTGCATTTGGGTACTTATTTCCCAAAAAATGGGATGCATAGTATTACAATGAGCCTTTATCAGTTAGCAGTTAAACAAGGTATTCAGTTTTATTTTAACCATTCAGTAGAAAAGATCATTGTAGAAAATAATCAAGCGAAGGGAATACGAACAAACAATAAAGATTATTTTGCAGATAACATTGTATCCAATATGGATATTTATTCTACTTATAAGAAATTGCTACCAGATCAGTCTTACCCTGGCCGAACGCTGAGCCAGGAGCGCTCTAGTTCTGCCGTTATTTTCTACTGGGGAGTGAAGAAATTGCTGCCAGAGCTCGATTTGCATAATATTTTCTTTAGCGGGAATTACTCGGAAGAGTTTGAACATATTTTCGACCACAAAACATTGTTTCAAGATCCTACTATTTACATCAATATTACGAGCAAGGAAAATCATAGCGATGCTCCATCTGGATGTGAAAACTGGTTCGTAATGATCAATGCTCCTGGAGATTATGGACAGAATTGGAAGGAACTGGTCGCTCAGGCTCGTGAAAATATAATCAATAAGTTAAATCGTTTGCTAGGTATTGACTTGGCTTCTCTTATTGAGGTAGAAGATTCGCTCACACCCCCTCAAATTGAAGAACGCACGAGCAGCTATAGAGGTGCGTTATATGGTGCTGCTAGTAATTCAAAGTTTGCGGCCTTTCTCAGGCATCCCAATTTTTCTCATCAGTTGAAAAATTTATACTTCGTAGGGGGTTCGGTTCACCCAGGAGGAGGAATTCCGCTCTGTCTTCTATCTGCTAAAATTACTTCTGAATTAATTAATTCTGATAAATGATCAAGCCTACGTCATTTAAAAACTCCATATCTATCTTTTCCATTTGGCTAGTGGCCATTTCTGGTATTCTTGGAATCTATCTAGGTCATATGGACTGGTTCATATCTAAAACGCCTATAAATCTAATTCTTGGATTGCTCCTTTTGTACTGGAATTTTCCACCAAAAAACGGTCAGCGTAGTTGGATGACTTGGCTCATTGTCTATCTGATCGGAATGGCCGTAGAACTCATAGGAGTTAATACGGGTTTGCTTTTTGGAAGTTATCATTATGGAGAGAATCTAGGAATTAAAGTCTACGGAGTTCCTTTTTTAATTGGCATTAATTGGGTAGTACTGACTTTTCTTACAGCACATTTATCCAAACGGTTTATCCAGAATAAATGGTTATCCATCCTCTTCGGATCTTTTTTAATGGTATCACTCGATTTTTTTATTGAACCCACGGCGCCTATTTTTGACTTTTGGCATTGGGATGGCGGATATGCCCCTCTTAGAAATTTTGTCGACTGGTTTGTTGTTTCATTTATTCTACAGATTATTGTCAAAAATGATCTGCCGGAAGAGTCGGATTCTTTTCCTATACACCATCTAGCTTCTCAATTCGTTTTTTTTGTTTTTTTCTATGTCTACTTCAAATTTTGATATTGCCATTATTGGTGCAGGAGCTGCTGGACTTCATTTAGCTCTGGCTATGTGTGAAGATCCATACTTTAGCCACAAGCGTATTCTAATCCTTGAAAAATCAGCGAAAGACCAAAATGATCGGACCTGGTGCTTTTGGGAAAAAGGGGATGGATTATGGGATGAGTTAATACAGCAAAGTTGGTCGCAAGGCGAATTTTTTCACAAAGAGAAGATGGTCTCTCTTTCTTTATCGCCTTATCGATATAAGATGCTTCGCTCCATTGATTTTTATGAGTTTGCAAAGCGAAAGATCTCTGCTAGCTCTCAATTTCAGTGGGTCGAGGAGGATGTTCAAGAGGTAGTAAATGGTGCCCCAATCCAAATCAACGGATTGAAATCATTATACACGGCTGATATGATATTTGATAGTCGTATACCAAGCGATTTTATTAAGGCTGAGGACTCCTATACTCGGATATTACAGCATTTCAAGGGCTGGGTTATAAAAACGGATTACGATGCCTTTAATTCAGATAGATTCACCATGATGGATTTTAGATTAATATGGCCAGAATCTACAAGTTTTACCTATGTTTTACCTTTGAATAAACGCGAAGCTTTAATAGAGTTTACACTATTTACCTCTTCCTTGCTTCAAAAAAATGATTACGAAGTTATGTTACAAAGCTACATAAAGGATATATTGAAAATTAAGGATTACCAGATAGTAGAACATGAGCAAGGTGTCATCCCAATGAGTGATTTCCCTTTTGAAAATTACTCCAAGGGAAATCATATCAGAATAGGCACTGGCGGCGGCTGGGTAAAGCCTTCTACGGGCTATTCTTTTAAGAATTGTGAGCGAAACTCTCGAAAATTAATTGCAAACATAAAACTGAATAAGCACCCAAATGATGGTCTTATGAAAAAGAAATTTCGCATCTATGATACTTTATTTCTCGATGTACTCTATCGGCAAAACTATCGAGGGCCGGAACTTTTTAATATCATGTATGCAAAAATTCCTGTGCAGACTATCTTCTCATTTCTAGATGATCAAACTAATTTCAAGCAAGATCTATCTATTATGTTCCGTTTTCCTTGGACACCATTCCTTTTCTCCGTAGTAAAAAAAATATCTCAAATATGGAACAAGTCCTAAATTGCCTCGCCTGCAACTCGAAAAACTTTAAGACATTTATAAAGACAACTGCCATGATGCATGAGCAGGGATCGAAGAAGTATAATTTTGATCAATGCGAAAATTGTGGATTAGTTTTCCTCAATAGCCGGGTTCCAGAGTCCGAGTTAGGTCCTTTTTATTCTGAGAACTATCTGCCGTATCGCATAGAAGAGGCTTGGGGTAAGTATGCAAACTTTGTCAAAAGAGATCAACAAAATATCGATCAAGCTCGAGTAAAAAGAGTGAAAGACTTCCATAATTTGACCACAAAAAGCCGTATACTAGATGTGGGATGCGGTAAGCCAACTTTTCTAGCTCAAGTACATAAAGATACTCCTGCTCACCTCATCGGTATAGATTTCAGTGACGAAGGGTGGAAAAATAATTCAAAAAACTATAGTGAGCTAGAGCTAAGAGTAGGCGAGGTTGCAGACCTTAAAGGAGAAAAAGTAATAGATGTCATGACCATGTGGCATTATCTAGAGCATGATTATGCGCCACAGAAGCATTTGAAAAACCTACTAGATCTGACACATTCTGAAACCAAACTTATTATCGAAGTTCCAAATTTTGATAGCTATACAAGAAAAAAATTTGGGGAACACTGGTCTGGGTATCATACGCCTCGGCATACCGCGCTTTATTCGCCAAATAATATAGAGATTCTTCTGAAAAATAGTGGCTGGCAAGTAGAAAAAATTCTAACCTATGGCACCCTAGATCCCTACACACTCCATTGGATGAGCGAAATGGAGCGTAAAGGAATTGATTGGTCGAGTTCTATGGAGTCTAGATTTATAGGATTTGTGGCAGGAATGATTATACATAAACCCATCTACATGTTACAAAAATATTTTTCCATGGGCTTTTTGACGGTCATAGCCAAACCGGCATAATTAAGGAAGGGTTATGTTGTGTGGTTATACTATATTACTGGAGGAAGAAAAGACTCTAAAATATTGATTCCTCCCCATGATCCTAAAGATTTGTAAGGCTGAAATCGTATAAACATTTCTTCTTTGTACCAATCTATTTCCCGTGTTTTCTTAATAGCGACTTTGTGCTCAGGACTGTTATAGGCAAAGTTTTTTAGATCGTCCAAAGATTTCCAAACACTAAATGTAGCCATCTGCACTAAGGGTGCTTCGCCTATGCCTTTGGTGTACAGTAGACCTGGGCAGCCAGCCTCAATAGGTCGCTGCGAAGTAGGAACATAACGCCAAAACTGAAGTAAATTTCGCGGGCGAATGGTAGCTCGAGTAATCACCGCAAAGAGCGGATTAGACTCATCAATATCTGTAGATGGCGTAAAAGGATTTCCTCCCGACCATAGTCCAGTGGCCTTTCTTACCTTCATAAAAATAGTCCAGTGCTCGCTGCTATGTGTTTGATATCGTTTAAAAATAGCTGCTTGTTTGAAAAATTGTTGAGCAGATTCTTCATTATCCCATACGCCGAGCATGGCATATACTCCCCAGTCAGGGAGAGGGTTGAACCCAAGATCCTTTCCACTTCCCATGAGTTTGTAAAATTGGAGCCCAGGCGTCTTGCTTATGTGAGCATGTGCAAACTGCATTTGGAAAAAAGCCCATATTTTATCCGATAAAGTAGAAAAGCGAAATAAAGTCAAGGTAGAAACGGAGTTCATTTTTCTGTATTATTTAGACTAAGAATGGATTATTCTTCATTTCATCGCCGATAGTTGTTTCATCGCCATGACCCGAATAGACTATGGTTTCTTCTGGTAGTATGAAGAGTTTGGTCTTGATGGTGGATATAAGTGTGTCAAAATCTCCGCCCGGAAGGTCTGTTCGTCCTATACTCATTTTGAATAGTACATCTCCTGCTATCAATATTTTATGCTCTTCACTATAGAAGCTCAAGCTACCAGCGCTATGGCCAGGCGTGAATAGTATGGTAAGACTAGAGTTTCCCCATTTTATTTCGCCCCCTTCAGTTAGCTCTATCTCTATGGGTGGGCTAGGCTCTATAGGCATATTGTAAAGCTTTCCCGCTTGAATACTTCGCTCCAGATTGTATTCATCTAAGAAACTAGCTTCTAACTTTAATCCCCACGTCTCCGCTACATATTTATTGCCACAGATATGGTCTAGATGACAGTGCGTATTGATGAGTTTTATTGGCTTTAGATTATTCTCAGAAATAAAGTCCACGAGTTCTTCTCGTTCATGATGAAAATAGCAGCCCGGGTCTATTATGATGCATTCCTTGGTCTCATCATAGAGGATATACATGTTTTCCTGAATAGGATTGAAGGTAAATTTTTTAATTTGCATTAGTACAAAATAGGTGTGAATAAAAAGGAATATTCCTCTTCATTTTCAATGAGCAAAATACAATATTTATCGTGATTATTCTTGTATTGAAATTGAAAATCGGCCAGTTTATCTTCCAGAATTACTTTCTTGAGATAGAGCTCTTCAAGATGTGTAATAAATACGTTCCATTTTTCATTATTCTGACTTTGGTCTAGTATTCTCCTACCTAGTATGGTCTGTGAAGGTTTTTGAAAAATGAGAATGGGGTAGTTTGAAACCTCCTGATCTAGGAGCAAGGTTCTGATTTGTAGAAATTGTTCTCCATGTGTCTCTATGACTTTCTCTATGCTGAATAAATTGTCTCTCTTAGCCAAATAATTTGATTTTGGGCAAAGTTAGAAAATAGTATACTATCCATTTTGAAAATCTAATTCTGTACTGACAATCTCTTTGTTTTTAAATTGACGAAAAAATATTTTTTGTACATTTGTTTCATATGCAGAAAACCACCGAATCAGAATCGCTCTACACTGATTTAGAGTCTCAAAAACCAATAGATATTCTCACATGGATGAATTCTGAGGATAAAAAGGTAGCTCTCGTTATTGAAACTATTCTCCCTGATATAGATAAATTTGTAAATGCCGCATTGCCTAAATTATCTGCGGGGGGTCGTATGTTTTATATCGGTTCTGGCACTAGTGGTCGGTTAGGAGTGGTAGATGCTTCTGAGCTTCCACCTACATTTGGTGTGGCATTTGAAAAGGTGATAGGTATTATAGCTGGGGGAGATGGGGCTATCCGCAAGGCCGTCGAAGGGGCAGAAGATGATAGAATGCAAGGTTGGCAAGATCTTAAAAATTGGAATATTTCTTCCGACGATCTAGTTATAGGTATAGCCGCCAGTGGCACTACTCCTTATGTCATTGGCGCACTCGAGACTTGTCAGAAACATCATATACCAACGGCATGTATTACTTGCAATGCCGCAGCCCCTATTATAGTTGTCTCAGATTATCCTATAGTAGCGGTAGTCGGTCCTGAGTTTATCACAGGCAGCACAAGGCTTAAAGCAGGCACTGCTCAGAAGTTGATATTAAATATGATTTCGACTACTCTTATGATAAAGCTAGGTCACGTAAAAGGAAATAAGATGGTCGACATGCAGCTTTCCAATGATAAATTAGTAGATAGGGGTACGAAAATGATTATGGCTGAAATAGGAAGAGAATACGAGGAATGCAAGGAATTATTGTTGAAGTATGGAAGTGTGCGCAAAGCTGTTGAATATTTTCAAACTATTCAAAACTAAAAATTTAAAATTCAACATTAATTAAATGCTCGTTAAAACCTTTGGAAGTGCCGTATATGGAGTAGATGCTGTGACCATCACTATAGAGGTAGGCATTGATAAAGCGAGTACTAAATACTATATGGTCGGCTTGCCAGATAATGCCGTCAAGGAAAGTTTGCAGCGTATTGAAATGTCTTTGAAGCATGTTGGGTATAAAATGCCTCGGTACAAAATCGTTATTAACCTAGCGCCTGCAGATATTAAGAAGGAAGGTTCCGCGTATGATCTGCCAATAGCCATTGGTATATTGATAGCTAGTGGACAGATAGAAGATAAAATCGATGTGAGTAAATATATCATTATGGGTGAATTGTCCCTAGATGGATCTATTCAACCTATAAGAGGCGCTTTGCCTATTGCTGTTCAAGCTAGAAAGGAAAATTATGATGGCTTTATCCTTCCCAAATATAATGAACGAGAAGCTGGCATAGTAGACACTCTAAAGGTATACGGCGTGGATAGTCTGCAAGATGTAGTGGACATTATTGAACAGAATAAAGAGATTAAACCTGTTTTTGTAGATACGCGTGCAGAGTTTGAGGAAAATATGAAGAGCGTGCGCTATGACTTTACCGATGTAAAAGGTCAGGACAATATCAAACGGGCTATGGAAATAGCAGCTGCTGGAGGGCACAATCTCATACTCATAGGACCTCCAGGAGCAGGCAAAACCATGCTGGCCAAGCGTATGTCTTCTATCCTGCCTCCTCTAAATCTCTATGAGTCTCTCGAAACGACTAAGATTCACTCAGTGGCTGGCTTACTAAATAAAGGCGATTCTTTGGTCTTTGAGCGTCCATTCAGAAGTCCTCACCACACGGTCAGTGA
>CANESS010000015.1 GCA_947441115.1 Saprospirales bacterium
GAAGATTACCAGAAGAGCAAGCTCCGCAGTTTGATAAATATAGACAAGGCGCAAAAAATCCTGAGGTTCAAAAAGCCACAGCAGAGGAGGATTATAAAACGCTTTTTAAATAGTGGTTCGCCCCGTCTCTATGCCTACACTTTACGAATTATTAGAAAAAAAGATTCTGATTATTGATGGTGCCATGGGCACCATGATACAGCGCTATACACTGACAGAGGAGGATTTTAGAGGAAGCGCATTTCCGGATTCAAAAATACCTCTCAAGGGCAATAATGATTTGCTGTCTATTACGCGTCCAGATATTATCAAGGCTATTCACTTAGAATATTTGAATGCTGGAGCGGACATAATAGAAACTAATACCTTTAGCGGTACGACTATATCTCAGGCAGATTATGAATTAGAATCTGCGGTTTACGAGATTAATTTCCAATCGGCTAAACTAGGGAAGGAGGCGGCCATGGAGACGTCTACCCCCGAAAAGCCGAGATACGTGGCGGGAGCTATAGGCCCTACGAATCGAACCTGTTCTATTTCTCCGGATGTGAATCGACCGGGCTATCGCGCAGTCAGTTTTGATGATATGGCCAAGGCATATAAGCAGCAAGTAGAAGCATTGATAGACGGAGGTGTAGATATCTTATTGGTAGAAACGGTTTTCGATACCCTCAATGCCAAGGCGGGTTTATTTGCTATTCAAGAAGTCTTTGAAGAGAGAAATATAGAACTACCTATCATGGTCAGTGGTACCATAACGGATGCGAGCGGGAGAACACTCAGTGGACAGACGGCAGAGGCATTTTTAATTTCACTTTCTCATGTACCCCTTCTCAGCATAGGCTTCAATTGTGCCTTGGGTGCAGAAACAATGAAGCAGTACATCGAAGTCTTAGCTAAAAAAGCCCCTTTTTATGTTAGTGCCTATCCCAATGCAGGTTTGCCAAATGAATTCGGACAATACGATGAGTCTCCAGAGTTTATGGGTCAGCAAGTAGAAAAATTTATGTCTGAAGGTTTAGTTAATATTGTAGGAGGGTGCTGTGGAACAACACCTGCGCATATAGCAGAGTTTTATCGCTTATCGCAGAAGTATGCAGGAAGGAAACTAGTAAAGAAGGAAAAATAAGCTTAATCTTAGAATACGAAAATATAAAATGCTCGAAACGAAAGAACGAATTAAAAAGCCCGATTGGCTCAAAATTAAACTCCCTACGGGAAATAATTTTACCGAGCTCAATAAAAATATATCGGACAATAAACTGCATACTATCTGCGAAAGCGGACGCTGCCCTAATAAGGAAGAATGCTGGGGGGCGGGTACGGCTACGATTATGATTCTAGGTAATGTCTGTACCAGATCCTGTCAATTCTGTAATGTAGAAACAGGAAAACCGGAAGATGTGGACATATTCGAACCTGGTAGAGTCGCCAAATCGGTCAAACTCATGGGTGCTAAGCACCTAGTGATTACTTCGGTAGATAGAGATGATCTCATAGATGGCGGAGTTAGCGTATGGGCTGCTACCATCCGGGCTATTCGCCACCAAGCACCAGCCGTGACGTTGGAAACACTAATTCCCGATTTTCAAGGAAAAACAGAGCTTTTAGATAAAATAGTAGAGGTTAATCCAGAGGTTGTATCACACAACATTGAGACTGTGGGGAGGCTTAGCCGTCAAGTGCGCATTCAAGCGCAGTATAAGCGCAGTTTGGAGGTGTTAAAGTACTTAAAGGAACAAGGCATACGAAGAACTAAGTCTGGCATCATGCTGGGACTTGGAGAGACCGAAGAAGAAATCATACAATCTCTAGATGATCTGAGAGCGGCCAAGGTAGACATAGTCACTATGGGTCAATATCTTCAACCTACCCGTAAGCATCTGGCGGTGGAGCGCTATGTGACTCCAGAAGAATTTAAACGCTACGAAGCTCTTGCGCTAGAAAAAGGATTTATGTATGTAGAAAGCGGCCCCTTGGTGCGCAGCAGCTATCATGCGGAGAAGCATATTGTATAGATGGAAGTATAAAGTTTAAAGGGTTAAATCTTTAGCTAAAAGCCGCAAATTTTTCGCAGAGTAAGAAAAGCGCTTATTTGACTTTATAAGACATTTTAATATTCAGTATGAATTTCTGCTTTTTGTTTTCGCGAGCGCAGGGGGAGAACTATATAGCTGGAGAGTAAAGAAGTTGAGTAGAGTATATCAGAGGTAGGAGTAGAAAGTCAATTTATATATCAGGAATTTCAATGAGTTTTAATTCATTGGCGCATTTAAGTAATAAAAGTTTCCTTTATAGTTCTCTGCTATCGTCTAGAAGACTAACGCGTGTATTTCTGCATTATAATTGACATTATACCATTTCGCTTTATGAAGTCAGAAAGCTGACCACTGCCTTTTGACCACTGCCCACTTATAAAAACTTGGCTGTATAACTGGATTTGCAGCGTTTTAAGTCTTTGACTAGTCCTTGGAATAGTAGCGAACCTCCCCCGTCGCCACCTTCTGGTCCTAGATCTATGACATAGTCTGCATTGCGAATGATATCTATATTGTGCTCGATGACGATGACGGAATGTCCGTTTCTCACCAATTTTTCCATAGCTAGGAGCAACTTCTGTACATCAAAAAAGTGTAGCCCTGTGGTAGGTTCATCAAAGATGAAAAGGTGCTTGGCCATACCCGTATTTTTGGCAAGGTAGCTGGCTAGTTTGACACGCTGAGCTTCCCCACCACTGAGTGTAGAGCTCGATTGGCCTAGTTTTAGATAGCCTAAGCCTATTTGGTCGAGGGGTTTTATCTTATCTACTATAGCCTTATGCCCTTGGAAAAAACTGACCGCTTCTTCTATAGTCATTTCCAATATGTCAAAAATGTTTTTCTCCTCATAGGTCACATCTAATACGTGAGTTTGAAATCGCTGACCTTTACATTCTTCACATACCAATTCTACATCTGCGAGAAATTGCATAGAAACCGTCTGTACCCCATCGCCCTTGCAGGCTTCGCATCGTCCACCGACTACATTGAATGAAAAATCTTTGGGAGCCAATTTAAGCAATTTAGATGCAGGCTGATGGGCGAATAAATCTCGAATAGCATCATAGGCCTTGACATAGGTCACAGGATTGCTGCGGCTGCTGCGGCCAAGCGGATTCTGATCTATCAGCTCCAGGTGTTCGATACTTTTTACATCTCCTTTAACCTCACTATGAAGCCCTGGTTTCTCCACTGGGTTTCCTAGCTTGAGCATCAGGGCAGGATAGAGAATTTTTTTTATCAATGTCGTCTTACCAGAGCCAGAAACTCCGGATACAGCTACGATACAGTTTAATGGTATTTTTACATCGATGTTTTTAAGATTGTGATGGCTAGCGCCTATGACTTCTATATATTTTCTAAAGCTATGAAAGTATTCGCTTCGTTTTACCTGTTCTATCTGGGTGAGATAGAGTGTGGTGAGGCTATTTTTATTGGCAGACAGCTTATCAAAATCCCCTTGGTAGACTACTTCTCCACCATGAATGCCTGCTCTAGGACCTATGTCTATGATATAATCACTGGCACGGATAATATCTTCTTCATGCTCTACGATGATGACTGTGTTATTGAGGTCTCGGAGCTTACGCAGAACGGTAATCAATTTTTTTGTATCACGAGGATGTAAGCCGATGGATGGCTCATCAAGAATATACATAGAGTCCGTCAGATTACTGCCCAATGTTCTCGTCAGATTGATACGTTGGCACTCACCGCCACTGAGCGAATTGGCCAACCTATTGAGCGACAAATAGCCCAAACCTACATCGTTCATAAAGCCTAAACGATAGTCTATTTCAAATAAAATACGTTTAGCGATTTCAGCATCTATTTTGGATAATTTGAGGTTTTTGACATAATCTATCAGTTCCCAAATAGACATGGAGAGCAGATCTCCGATGTGTTTATTGTCGATTTTGACATGGAAGGCATCTTCCCGTATTCTATGGCCCATGCAGTCTTTACAGAGACTTTTGCCACGGTAGCGAGAGTATAAAATTCTATATTCTATTTTATAGAGATTGCTTTCTACCATTTTAAAGAAGTCATTGATTCCTTTGGTGGTTTTATTCCCGTCCCAAAGGAGTTCTTGTTCTTTCTTGGTCAAGAGGTGGTAAGGCCTATGAATAGGGAATCTATTGGCCTCCGCTTTTTTTAGAAAGGCCGTATGATATTCTTTTGATTTAGCCCCTTTCCATGGTGCTACGGATTCTTCAAATAAGGTGCGCGTCTTATCTGCTATGACGAGGTCTTCGTCTATACCTAAAACATTTCCCATTCCTTCGCAGGTCTGGCAAGCACCGTAGGAGTTATTAAAATTGAAAAACTGAGGATTAGGTTGTTCGAATAGAATACCATCGGCTTCAAAGCGATTGTTAAACTCGGCGGATTTCAGTGTAGTGAGATTGAAAAGCATGCACTCTCCATGTGTTTCTTCAAAACAGGACTGAATGCTATCTGCTAACTGCTGGTAGAGTTCGTCTGTCAATTTATCGCTAGCAGAGAATCGCTGCACCACTATGGTGAGTTGTTTTTCTTTTTTCCAGTCACTCAGTGTATCTAAAACATCTTCTATTTTACAGAAACTTTCTTTCCAATAAAGACGGCTAAACCCTTTGGATAATAAAACGGACAACTGTTGCGCTAGATTTTTATCTATCTTGAGTTGAAAACCTATAAACCATTTATCAGTGCCCTTTTGATCCTTTATATATTGAATGACATCCGAGACCTCATCTTTTGAAACTATTTTTCCAGATTTAGGAGAATAGGTTTTGCCAATGCGAGCATACATCAGTCGGAGATAATCATAAATCTCTGTCATAGTGCCTACGGTAGATCTATTCGTAGCGCCTGCCACTTTCTGCTCGATAGCTATGGCTGGGCAGAGGCCTTTGATATACTCTACGTCGGGCTTATTCATTCTCTGGAGAAACTGACGGGCATAGCTCGAGAGGCTTTCTATATATTTTCTCTGACCTTCTGCATAGAGGGTGTCAATTGTCAGTGAAGACTTGCCAGAACCCGAAACGCCCGTTATCACCACAAGTTTATTGCGGGGTATGGTGACATCTATATTTTTTAGATTGTGCGTTTTGGCGCCTTTGATTATTATATTCTGCATCAGAATGTGAAAAACAACAAAGGTAGTCGAGATAGGATTCTTTTAGTAAGAAAATTTGGAATTATTTAGCTTCTAGCTTTTAGTAATTAGCGCTTAGAAGTCAGTAATTAGAAAGTTGATGTCATTTACCAATCACTATGAGCTAACTACTTAGAGAGAAAATGTTTTACTGATTATAGCAACCCGCTCTTCGTCCTCTATTATTTCCAATATTATCCATTCCTTGATCTTTATATTCTCCACTGCCGAATGGCATAATTTTAAGACTTATATAGATGTCCGCACCTCTTAGTCTAGGCTGACCGAAAAGAAGGGCATTGATATGATCAGAGCCGATAGTTAATAATCCCAGTCTCACATAGGTGCCAATCCCAAACCATTTGTCTTCCGTCAAGGATACCGAGGCTCCTGCCTCTATCCATCGCTGCTCGAAGCGGGCACCAACTGCCATGATATTTGGAGCAGCTATTTGTCTTTCCATAGTTTTCAGTCTGCGACTCACGAATGCATTCATATAAAAATACTCACGGAAATTATAGTCCCAAGATAAGTTGAGTGAAGTAGGTGTATAAAATGTCATCTCATCTGCGACTTTTGATTTGAGAGAATCTCCTTGGTATACTGCAGCAGATAGGCGTTTTACTATATCATAATTATGGTTTAGATTTTTATTGATAGACTTCAATACGCCAAAGTCTGCGTCTTTGACCCCATAATTATGTTGCTCTGTATTTTTATCGAAAGTGATAGATCCTAAATCTTTTATAGCTACTCCGAATTTCATATAATGGAGACTCGGATTATCTTCATCTTCAACAGGATTGGGTATGATGTATTCTGCACCTAAATCAAGCCCTAGGCCTGTGCCTTGCACGCCAAAACTGTAATCTTTAGACGCGCTAGAAGCTCCAGTGGCGAAGCCTATACCTATACTGGCTGTAGAAGCGAAAAATGTGTCTCGCTCTCTATAGAAGTTATAGTCTGATTTATTTTGAATGTAGCCTGCTTCGAATCCGAGTAGATATTTAGGATTTAATCCCACAGCCAGTGTATGTCCGTTTTCTAACTCATGTGCATAGCCGAAATGCAATCCTATTTCTCCCCATACCATAGCATTTACAGAGAAAGGCGTGACGGAATAAGGTTCAAAATCTATTAGTCTTTCTAGATTTCTATAATTAAAAAAATTGGGAGCATCTAAGGCATCGGCAGCAAGTTTTACATTAGAAAAGGCTCCTAAGGAGAATCGATTTAATTTAAAACAAAACGATGGAAGGTGAATAGTCTGCTGAAACATGAGTCCATTGAGGCTTTGGTCGTAGGCATTGGCATAGAAAAGTGAACTCTCATCCGCATTAAAGCCAGTTGGAATAGAATCCATTCCATTGACTATATCTTTATTTAGCATAGAGAAAAAAGTCTCATCTTTTAAGTAACCGTATTCTGTATAGGCAAATAAACCAGTGCCAACAACATTGATATCCCATTTGGGTTTTTTATAAACAAAGCTAGCAGGATTTTCTTGGATACCATAGACCCCGGAATAGCCGCCTATGTGATTCCCTAGATATCGCTGACCATAAGATATGGCACTGAAAAATAAAAACAGAAGGATAAATGAAGTACGCATACTATAAGAAACAAAAAAGCATTAAAATTATTGCATATATTTATCCTCTTCATGAATTGCATAGAGCAGAGTCTTTCCTACGGCTTTTAGTGTAGGTTTATCTACAGACTGCATATTGTCTAGGTGGGTATGCCAATAATCGGCAAATCCGCCATTGTTTAATTTATAATGTATAATATCTATAGTAGGTATCCCAGCTATGGTATTGATATATAGGTGGTCATCTGTGATAGCGCCCATAGGTTCGCTGAGAAAGTGGTGGCTATAGCCTAGAGATTGGGCATGTCCCCATACTCGGTTGACCAGGTTGGCGGCATAGGTCACACTGGTTTCTTCTTTGAGAAATGTGGCATCTTTGCCTCCAACCATGTCCAGCAGAATACCCCAACGCGGTAGAAAAGTATGCTTGGTGTTTTTTGCCCAATACTGGGAGCCTAGACACCAATCGTCTTTCATGGGCGGCAGTCCACTATTCTGTGGCTGACCATAGTCTTCTAGATCGAAAAAGACAATATCTATCCCTAAGGTGATAGGTTTTTCTTTAAGAGACTTTAAAAGGGCCAAAATGAGACCCACACCGCTGCCTGCATCATTCGCCCCTAAAATAGGGAGGTGAGGCGCCTTGAGATCTTGATCAGCCATAGGCCTCGTATCCCAGTGTGCGCAAAGCAGAATTCTATTAGGATTTTTAGGATTGAGTTTTCCGAGAATATTTTTTCCTTTATGCCTTTTGGCATCAAAGGTTATAGCATCAAATTCTTGGACATAAGCGGTATCGGAGAGTTCGGACAGGGTTTTGACTAACCATAGAGCGCACTCTTGGTGACCTCTAGATCCTGGTTTTCGTGGACCGAAGGCAACTTGTGTATCTATATAATTATAGGCGAGCACTTCGTTAAAATTCAATAAATCTGCTTCAATTGGCTGGACGTCGGCGTCAGATGCATGCTGCCCAGAGGGGGATTCGTCTTTATTTTGACAAGAGCTTATAAATAAGGTAGAAGAGATAAGAAGGCCTAAATAAATTCTAAACATAGCAGTCAAACTTGCATTAAACAAAAGTACAATAAAATTTTTTAACTACAAAGCTGGTATTCATGATCTATTTCTCCTTTATCACGTCATCTATAATTAGAATAATATTGTTTAGTGATTCGGCTATAGAATATTCGCAAGATTTCAAGATGCCATAATGCTTAATTTTATAGGGTAGATCATCATTTCTCTGATAGGTTTTATAGATATCATCTATACTAAATCGTTTTTTGCTTTTATTGACCCATTGATAATCTTTGAGATGGATATCATAACTTGAGTCTTTAAAATTTATAAGTATGGTAGAGCTAATAAGACCTTCGTTGATTATCTGGTGCGCATGGATATCATTAAGATTAAAACCTGTACATGGATATACAACGAATAATTCTATGAAATTAGAACTGGAGTCTATGATATAGTAGTTATCTGCATTCATATTATTCATAATATGTCGTGCGAAAAGTCCAGCCATTTTATGCCTGTCCAATACAGTTTCGTCCAAGGTAGTGGTGATCCCTATCTTTTTATCATCATTGGCGGGTAAATTCACTTCTTCGTCTGCGGGAATGAGGGTTTTTATTTGCGAATTTGCATTTGCACATAGAAACAGTATAAATAGAAAAAAGAAAGATTTCAATCTGAGATTATTTTTTGAGAAGTTTAGTCAATTCTTCTTCACTCATATAGCCCAGTCTTTTCCAGTCTTCTTTATCGTTTTGATATAGGACAAGGTAGGGCAAGCCAGAGACACCTAGTTCTTTGCAGAGCTCTGGATGGTGGTCAGCGTTGAGTCTTATTACTTCGACTTCCTGAGCCATTTTTTCAGATATTTTCTTTAGGAAGGGCTTCATTTTCTGACAAGGCATACACCAGTCTGCATAGAAGTCGACTAATATTTTTTTCGTTTTGCCTTTATAGAGCGCCTCGTATTCTTGGATGGTCATTCCTGCTTTTTTAGTATTGTTTAGGGTTACTAAAGGAAGATTGTTCGTTCGCCATTCCATAGTCCCGCCCTCTAATGCATAGACGGACTTAAATCCCATTTCTACTGCTTTTTTGGCCGCATTTCCACTTCTGCCACCACTGAGACAATATAGGAATAAAGGTGTTGATCGGTCTAGATTCCCAAGTTCTTTTTCAAATTGACTGGAATTCCAATTTATATTTTTAGCGTTTTTAATATAGCCTTCGTTAAACTCATCTGGTGTGCGCACATCGATGATATTTTTGGTCTCTGTGGTTTTTATCTTATCTGAGAAAGCTACTGCCTGAAGCAACGTCTGCTGACCTTCACAAGAAAGAAAAAGAGTTAGTAAAATAAAAATTGCGAATTGTTTTTGCATAAGACAGGAGTTATTATGGGCTAAGATAAGTTTTTTTGAGTTCCGATGGTTTCGAAATATTTTTGATAATGACTGTTTGTTTTTAATAAGCTGTCATGTGTTCCTTCTCCTACAATGATCCCCTGGTCTAGCACTAGAATCTTATCGGCCTGCATAATTGTAGATAGGCGGTGCGCGATGACTATAGAGGTTTTGTTCTTTATACTTTGCGCTATAAGTTTTTGAATGTAATATTCTGTATTGGAGTCTATAGAAGAGGTAGCCTCATCTAGAATTAGAATACTTGGCTTTTTAGCTATAGCCCTAAAGAGCGATATGATTTGTTTCTGACCATGAGATAGAGAGTTTCCTCGTTCTTTAATTTCAAAATCATAATTCATCGGTAATTTCATAAAAAACTCATGGACTTCTAATTGTTTGGCCATTTCAATAATATCCTCTTTGGTAGCAGCTGAGTTTTCGATTATTATATTATCAATAATACTCCCAGAAAAAAGGTAAACATCTTGAAGAACCATGGCTATCTGTGATCTAAGAAAGTCTATATCATAATCGAGAATATTATGATTATCTATGGCTATAGTTCCAGATTGAAAGGGGTAGAATCTATTGAGAATATTGATGATGCTCGTCTTTCCAGATCCTGTAGCACCTACTATAGCCAAGGATTGCCCTGCTGTTATATGAAAAGTTATTTTTTTCAAGATTGGAACATCTTTTACATAGGAGAATTCGACATTTTCAAAAGATATATTTCCATTTATTTTAGAGTCTTTCAGTTGGCCTGTATTCTCTTCTAAACTAGGGGTGTCCAGGAGCTCGAATACCCGCTTTGAAGCAACAAATCCCATTTGAATAGAGTTAAATTTATCAGCAATAAATCGCATGGGTCTAAAGAGCAGATTGAGGTAAAGTAAAAAGGAGGTAATAACCCCTGCCGATAAGTCTCGAGTTTCAAAACTATTTATAGCTACATATGAAACTACCAGTCCAATACTAACAGCTATTAGGGTCTCTAATACTGGGAAAAACCAAGAGTAGTACCAAATACTCTTGATATTTAATGCGGTAAATTCTTTATTGATTTCCTTAAACTTATTTTCTTCTTTTTCCTCAGCAGCAAAGGCTTTTACTATTTTGAAACCCATGAGATGCTCTTGTACAAAAGCATTTAACTCTCCTATCTTATCTCTCAGTTTTTCGTTGACCACCTTTACTTTTTCTTTAAAAATATAGGTAGCTATATATAGGAAAGGCAAGGTTACAAGGGAAATAAGCGTTAGTGTAACATTAGTGTAGAGCATGAACCCGAGGACAAAAATAATGGTCAGAATATCGGAAACGATGGTAAAAAAATTATCAGAATACACCTCATTGATCGTTTCTACATCATTAATAGTTCTAGTAGTAAGTCGACCCACAGGGGTTTCATCATAATACTGCACATGAAGGCGCATAAGGTGGGAGAAAACTTTCTTTCGCAGGTTATTGACTATGTTCTGACTAAAAAAAGATGTGGCGTAAACAAACACATAGCGTAAAGAAGATTCTAAAATTAATAATCCAAACAAAATACTAGTATGAAAAACTAAGTCTTTTTTCTGGCCCGATTTGATATCGAGGTCTATGATTTGCTGTAAAATATAAGGCCGAATAGGCGTGAGACCAGATATTATTATCGCTAGAATAAAGCAGCCAATAAACCAATGTTTATAAGGAAGTGCTTCGTGTACAATATGGTTAAAAAGACTTCTAGATTTTTGCATGATTTAAAAAGGGATATTCGATATGAACTAAATGCAAGCCATTGGCAGGAGCAAGATTGATTAATCTCATAGGGGTTTGGTTCTGCATACTCTCTCTAAATTCATCTAGGCTTAGTTTCTCTCTACCTATGAGTATGAGCATACCTACAATTCTTCTCACCATATTGTGAAGAAATCGATTGGCGGATATTTCATACCTATAGTAGTGGGTCTCGACACACTCTATCTTGCTAGAAAAGAGCGTACAGTTTGTTTTCCCTTTTTCTTTATCCAGTTTTATGAGCGGCAGAAATTCTGAATAATTTAAGAGTTCTTCGGCTGCTTTTATTATAAGATCTATGCGAAGAGTATGATAAGGGTATTCATAGCTATGTAATCTTAGAAAAGGATTTTTATGTGTATGAATGAAATAGTGATACGTTCTTTTGGTAGCGTTAAATCGGCTATTGTATTCGGGACTTACTTCAAAAATCTCTTTTACTGCTATACTGCGAGGTAGAATAGAATTAAGTTTGGTGCAGACCGTTTCATCTAGTATTCCTTCATAATCCCAGTGCGCAAAATAATCATCTGCATGCACGCCTGTATCTGTTCGCCCACATCCCACTATTTTTTGGGGATTTCTATAGAGCTTTGTTAGTGCCGCTTCAATAGTCCCTTGTACGGATTCTTGTGCCAGCTGATTTTGCCAGCCGCAGAAGTTCGTGCCATCGTAGGATAATCTTATAAAATAGCGCTTTAAACCCGACATATATTAACAAAAGTAGAGACTTGATTTTAATCTGCCTTCAGAACTTAGTTAAATAGATATAATGCTAGTATTAAAGCCTTCAAGCATTAATCTTAACCTCCTATTAAATAGTTATCGATTTAATAGGAGGTAAGGATACAAGTTGTTCTGGATATTTTATGGCATAGGCTAGAAATCGCTAGGGCATTGGGCAATCATAAAAACCATCAATATCTAAAAAGTTAACATATCAGTATTTAAGGCTTAGAAAATCTTCTTAAACGACTAAAATTACGGTCATTTATAAGATAATTTGTTAAATTTGTCCATTAGTTTAAAAACGATATGAATAAGATTTATTTTAACTTATTATTCCTTTGTATTTCGGTATTAAAACTCTTCGGGCAGGATTATGTTTCTATACAGAAAGCAATGAAGGCCGAGAGAAATTATAAGTATTGTAAGGCCATAAAGCATTATAATACTGCTATAGAAAATGATCCCGACAATCAGTATTTACATTATAAAATTGGCAAGAATTATTTTAACCAAAATGATTATGAGGCGTCTATACATCATATGGAAAAGGCGAATAAAGTGATGAAAGATAGTATGAATTATCACTTTGATATGTATCATCTTTATTCAATGACTGGCTATACTGCCCTAGCGAAGGAGTCCTTCATTCGATATATAAATTTGTGTCCAGCCTGTGTGAAATCTGATCTTCTTCCAGGCGGTCAGAGCAATAAGTTTATATATAGCAGACCCATCAAAGCGCCAGAACTTATGGGCTATGAATCTAACAAGACAGAGTCATATTCGTATATAATGGATGATAATAAAATTCAAACTCTTAATGTCAAATTAGGCTGTAAAGAGAATTCCAAGGCCATTAATTTCAGAGAATATTTGACTTATAATTATTCTTGTCATGATTTTATGTTTTTTGATGTGAAACACAAAAAGCAGACTGATAGAGCAGGCGGAAATCGTTATGGCCCCTATACTATTTCAAAGGACAAAAAAACTATTTACGTCACTAAATTAGATAAAGAAAAGGATAGAATGTTTATTTACACCTCTACTCGCGAAATATCTGAAGAAAACATGAGTTGGAGAAACTTTAATTTATTAGAGATCGAAATAGACAAAGGAGGCTTCGATTACATTCATCCTATGCTCACAAGTGATGAAAAACATCTTATTTTTTCTAGCAATCAGCCTGGTGGTCTAGGAGGCTATGATTTATGGATAGGAGAAATAGAAAATGGAACTAAACTCAAAAACATAAAAAATCTTGGCACATATGTCAATACGCCAGGAGATGAATGTTTTCCTAATATCTACGATGATAAAGTCATTTTTTTTGCATCTAATGGCCACTATGGATTGGGAAATTTAGATGTCTATGTAGGCGTGAGAGGCAAAGGAAATCGATTCAATAGAACCTATAACTTAGGCAATAATTTCAATTCTGTAAACGATGATTATGCCTTATTTTATCATCAGAAGAAAAATGTAGGCTACTTTACATCCAATAGGTATCTAAATAAATGGGAGAAGAATTCGGATAGAATATATAAACAATCTTTCGATAAGATTAAGACTACTATCACAGTGAAAGATGAACTCAATAGACCAGTAAGTGGAATGAAGGTTTCTATTCCAACTGCAAACGTAGAAATGCAGACCAATCAATTAGGACAAATTACAGCTTCTGTATCACCAATAGGCTATAAAAAGGTAGTAGTATCTGGGGATAAGCATCAATTAGTAGATACCAGTCTTTATCCTTTTGAGAACCGATTGAATGTTGTTGCTAGAAGAAATCTTGCTAATGATGTGGTTACATTTTCTCTATTATCGCATCCTTTTGAAAATGCCTATCCTAATGTATTTTATAAAATAATCAATACTGCTGATTGTTCTAATTATTCCGGCTATACTGACGAAGCTGGTATTGGTCAAGTGGCGCTCTATAGCGCTGAAGAATATAAAATGGAAGTACCCGAATTAGGCTATGTGAGCCCTATAATTAAGTTCACTTCGGAGAAAAACAAAATTTTTGTGACGAGCGATTTGCCTGCGAAAAAAGAAATAAAACCAGTGGCCGAAAAGGCTCCTATAGTTGAGGTGAAAATGAGCGATCGATTCACAATTTACTATGAAACTACTCAGTGGTATATTTCAGATGTATTAGAGAAGCAGATTCAATATGTGGTGAGAGAACTTAATCGAAATCCAAATTATAAATTGGAGTTAAGTTCCCATACAGACTGTCAGGGCGACTCTAAAGTCAACCTCGTACTATCTAGGCAGCGATTAGCGGAAGCTATAAAACTTTTCTTCTCTAGTGGTGCGAATGAGTCTCAAATCATAGGTCGATATTTCGGTGAGGAAAAACCTGTTAATAATTGCCACTGCGATGGAGTCAATAACTATGACTGCTCCAATGAAGATTTGAAAAAGAATAGAAGAACGGAGGTAAGACTGATAAAATAAATTGTAAAAATGAAACTTTCCTTTCACGGTGCGGCTAGAACGGTCACCGGTAGCAAGCATCTTCTGACACTTGCTGATGGTAGAAAAATTCTTTTGGACTGCGGATTGTTTCAAGGGGGGAAAGAACTCCAAAAGCTCAATCATGATTTTGGTTTTGAACCTTCTGATATAAGCGCCGTGGTCTTATCTCATGCTCATATTGACCATTCTGGGCTTATACCTAAACTAGTGAAAGAGGGTTTTTCTGGACCCATATACTGCTCGCCAGCAACAGCTGATTTGGCAGAAATTCTCCTGAAGGATAGTGCAAAAATACAAGAAGAGGATACCAAATTTATCAACAAACGCCGACAATCTTCCGATCTTGAACCCCTTAAGCCTCTCTATACGATGAAAGATGCTGAAATAGCGCTTTCTAGGTTTGTGGATAGAAAATTGAACCATTATTTTGAAGTTATTCCTGGGATAGAATGCATGTATACTGAAGTGGGCCACATACTAGGCAGCTGCGCTGTGAACCTTAAGATAACAGATAAAGGAAAGACGAAAAATATATGTTTCACGGGCGATATCGGACGTTATTCTCATCCATTTTTAAAAAATCCAGAGAAATTTCCTCAGGCAGATATTATCATTTGTGAAAGTACTTATGGTGATTCTCTGCATGACGATGCGGCCTTGAATGAGAATGTTTTCTATGAAATAATTCAAGAAACCTGCGTGGAGCGCAAAGGCAAGTTGATCATACCTGCATTTAGTGTAGGAAGAACACAAGAGATTGTTTATGCACTCAACAAGTTAGATTTAGCTGGAAAGCTTCCGCCGATCAAAGTTTTTGTTGATAGTCCGCTTTCCATAGCAGCCACTGAAATAACTAAAAAGAATAAGGGATGTTTTAACAGACATATTCTCAAAGTAATGGAAAAAGATATAGATCCATTTGACTTTAAGGGATTAGTATATGTAAGCGAAAGGATAGATTCCCAGGCACTTAATGATTATAAAGACCCTTGCATTATCATTTCAGCCTCTGGTATGGCTGAGTTTGGCCGTGTTAAGCACCATATAGCTCATAATCTAGAGAACGATAAAAATACCATTCTGATAGTAGGTTATTGTGAACCTAATAGTTTGGGTGCTCGACTGCTAAAAGATGAGCCGCAGGTGCGAATTTTTGGTCAATATCTAAACAAATACGCGCAAATAAAAAAAATAAAATCGTTTTCAGCGCACGGGGACTATTCGGATATGCTTCAGTTTTTATCTTGTCAAGATCCTAAGAAGGTGGAAAAAATGTTCTTGGTACATGGAGAGGAAGACGTGCAATTTAATTGGGAAAAAAAACTCATCAAAACAGGTTATGATTTTGTGGAGATACCAAAACTACATCAGGAGTTTTTTGTGTAGTACGAATTATCTAATGTTTTTATTCATTTTTAATCCAATATTTATTTGTCAATCGACCATTAACATCATTCTGTTCGAATAGTTCTCCTTTATTATTCAATATTGTTTTATTCGAACCGATATTTTCAGAAGTATAGGTAATCATAACTTCCAATATACCGATTTTTTTTGCTTCAAGAAGGGTTAGTTCTAGAATCTTACTAGCATAGCCTTTTTGTCTCATATCTGCTCTAGTACCATATCCTATATGTCCGCCCATTATTTTGAGATCATCATTTAAGTAATGTCTTAGATTAGAGATAGCGACAAATTTCCCTTCTTCATTCATAAGACAATAAGTAGATGATGGCACAAAATCAAATCGTGGATTTAACTCTAAATCTTCAATGACTTGAATAAAGGCGTCGAAATCATTAGTATCAAATCGAAGTGGAAATGGCGCCTGTTCTTTATAGTTTTCTAATTTGCCCCATCCATCAAGCATTTCCAGATATTCAGTCTGATATTTTTTGGTAAGTTTTATTAGTTTCATTGTATTCTAAAAATAACAAATAGGTTTTAAAAACTTGTTTTTATGTTTAGTTAGTAAAACATGGAACTATAATCTATGATTGACTGAAAAAATTATTATCCTAAACTCTGTAAATCCACCATTTTTCTATACAAATCATCTGATGCATAAAGCTGGTCGTGTGTCCCGAAGTTTTTGATTTCACCTTTATCCATGAGAATTATACAGTCAGAATTTTTAACCGTGCTAAGTCTATGGGCTATTATGATACTCGTTTTGTTTTTGAGCAGTTCATCTAAGGCCATTTGCACCTCACTTTCGTTCTGGCTATCTAGGGCAGAAGTCGCTTCATCCATTAGCACAATCTCAGGATTGCGATAGGCTACTCTCGAGATAGTCAAGCGTTGTTTTTCGCCACCACTTAGCTTGCCACCTCGCTCGCCTATGGTTAGCTGGGAGATTTTATGAGCGAATTCTAGCGCATTGCCTATGATAAGCGCTCGATTAGATTTGTCTCTATCCGCTAATCCAAAAGAGAGGTTATTCTCTACAGTATCATTAAATAGGATAGACTCCTGAGGCACTATGCCGAAAAGTGCTCGGTAGGATTCAAGAGAGAATTCGCCGATTGAATTTCCATCTATGTAAATAGTACCCTTAGAGGGCTGAGAAAAGCCTAGAATCAAATCTAAGAGCGTAGATTTTCCAGCACCGCTTTGTCCTACTAAAGCATATTTTTTCCCTTTTTCAAACTTAAAGTTTATGTTTTTAAGTGCGAAATGCTCACTAGATTCATACAGATAGCTCGCATCCTTTAGTTCGATAGATTCACTAAAACTAGCGATTGAATTTTTATTTGTTCTTAAATCTACAGTTTCTGCTTTCAGTATAGTCTGTATTCGTTCATAGGACGCCATTCCTTTTTTTATCTCATAAAATGCCGAAGAGAAGCTCTTGGCTGGCGGTATGAGCTGAGAAAAGACGACCATAAAAGCAATGAAGTTAGACGCAGTGAGACCTTCGTTATTTAATACAATTTGGCCGCCAAACCATAAGACTATACAGACAACAGTAATAGCTAAAAACTCCGTCAATGGAGAAGATAGATCGCGTTTGCGATACATACGATTATAGGTCTCAAAATAGTTCTTATTTTCTCGGCTAAATTTTGCATAGATCCAGTTTTGTACAAAGAAACTTTGTATGATTTTAATGCCATAAATGGATTCATCTAGGATAGAGGTCAGACGACCAGTTACCTCTTTACCTTCAATGCTTTCTTTTTTCAAACTCTTTCCTATACGACCTATGAATAAGGCCATAAAAAATATCATAGCAAATACAAACAAGGTCAGCTTAGCACTCATGGTGAGCATGGCTACTAGGAATAAAATGATATTCAGAGGAGACTGGATAGATGTTTCTAAGGTATTGATAATGCTATATTCTATTTCAGATAGATCCGAAGTAAATTTCGTCAGAATATCTCCCTTGTTGTTCTTCTGAAAATAGGAAATAGGCAATTGGACTAGTCTACGGTACATAGCATCACGAAGATCATAAATCATATGATTTCGAAGCGGAGCCAGCACATACAATGCTAAATAACGAAAAAGATTCTTCAATAAAAACACAACGCATACTACTCCACAGAAAAA
Source organism: Saprospirales bacterium (assembly GCA_947441115.1). Lineage (GTDB taxonomy): Bacteria > Bacteroidota > Bacteroidia > Chitinophagales > JADJOU01 > CHPMRC01. The sequence continues at coordinate 17,752 of CANESS010000015.1, forward strand.
TCCCAAGGCAGCTACTTTGCCGCTCTGCTGAATCTGGGTAGAGAGAAAGTAGTAAAATGAGTCTATAAAATAAGTTTTAGAAAAATTGAAGTTTGGCTGGCTGAGCACCATAGGAGTTTTGTCAAATAGGAGTTCTAAAAAAGGCACTAACATGACGAGGCTGACGAGGGAAAATAAAACAGTCAATACGCTAAATACAGTAAATAAAAAAACGAGTTTTTTATGCGGTAGAATGTGGCGAAGGAGCGTTAGGTATGAATTCAAAATCTATATTAAATGGATTTAGAAAAGTTAGGTATAGAATAGGTAGTAAACTTTTCAATTAAATTTAAATGGCTTTTTAAAATGAGTCTTTTTCTCATGTCTACAATGTCACAAAGCGAATATAAATATTCAAATGAGCGACTCTTTATACTTCGTTCTTTTTTTACTTTTTGGATAAATAAATCTATGGAAGTATCAAACAACTCCGGCGCGGCTTTAATAAAAGATTCGGTTAGTAATGGAAATAAATCATCTAAATATGCTTCGTATTTTTTTGAATTAGACTTAATTAAATTATAATGACTGTTCAATATTTTTGAAATTCTAACGATTAACAAAACAGATCCCTGCAAATCTTTTGATTCTTTGATAGTATCATAAATCGGTTGATTTATTTTGTCAAATAGATTGAGAAGATTCTTAATTTGCAATTGGTCCAATTTTTTTCTATTATTCGTGGTAGAGCTAATCGCTTCGGTCAAGTTCTCCTCAAGATTATCTAGAGAATATGATTTCTCTTTAAAATCAAGCATAAATTCAAATTTCACCGCCTTATTACTATCCGTGACTTTTTTAAGCCAATCCTTCGCTGTATTTTCATCTAAATTGTCAATAATCGCGTGATGTTCAGGCGTTTTTTTGACCCTTTTCGTCTTATTTATTTTGGTAAAAACTTGTTTTATATTCGAAACAAATTCTGCTAAAAATACTTGATGCAAACATGGTTTTTTAGTTTCACAATCGCACTCTTGCTTTACTAATTCATTCTTATCATCAATAGAAAGATGTACATCGTAGGATTCTTTACCCTCATCTACAAATGCAATAAATACACCTTTTGATTCTTCATCGAGCTCGCGCACTTTTAGTTTTTTATTAAGAATTAAACCTTTATTTTTAAGAATAAATTCTAGCATATTAACCATGGATAGCGCTAATAAAAAACATAGAATTAAAGCTCTCTATTCACATCAAATCCTTCTAAAATTTCAGCTAACCTTTTAACAAAAGTCCCTCCTAGCATGCCATCTACCACTCTATGGTCGTAGCTATGTGATAGATACATCATGGATCGAATCCCTATCGTGTCACCTTCCGGAGATTCTACTACTATGGGTTTTTTGACTATAGCACCCACACCAAGTATAGCTACTTGAGGCTGATTTATGATTGGAGTGCCGAATAGATTTCCAAACGAACCCAAGTTAGTCATCGTATAAGTGCCTCCTTGGATTTCATCTGGCTTAAGTTGGTTTTTCTTAGCGCGTTGACCTAAATCATTTACTTTCTTAGCTAGCCCTAGTAGGTTGAGCATATCAGCATTTTTGATGACCGGTACTATAAGATTTCCATCAGGAAGAGCAGCTGCCATGCCTATATTAATTTCCTTTTTTAGTAATATATTGTCCCCATCGATAGACGAGTTAATCATTGGGAATTCAATCAAGGCTTTTGCTATTGCTTCTATAAGGATAGGCGTAAACGTTAGATTTTCTCCGTATTTTTCTTTGAATTTGGTTTTTACTTTATTTCTCCATAACACAATATTAGTCATATCTGCTTCTACAAAACTGCATACATGCGCAGAAGTCTGCACGGATTTCATCATGTGTTCCCCGATCAGTTTGCGCATTCTATCCATCTTTTGCACCTCTACGTTTGGTCCAAAATCAATAGGAGTATTTATTTTTTCAGGATTAGATTCAAACACATTTTTTTGATTACCAGCCTCTACACTTGTTTTTACTGAGGTAGAAAGAATTTGTTTTTCTGGCAGAGCAGTTGTTCTACTTTTTAGATAGAGGATCATATCATCTTTGGTTACCCGACCACTCTGACCAGTGCCCGATATACTATCTAGCTCGGCTTGGGAGATACCTTCTTCCTTGGCCATATTCATTACCAGTGGAGAATAAAATCTATCTTCGTTACTTATCAAGACAACAGGCGGCGATATATTAGACTCTATTTGGGCGACTTCTGTTTTTACCAGATCTTCTACTTTTTTCTCTGTAAGAATAGGTGCAGGAGCTTGTTCTTCTGAACCGCCTGTAGATAAAATGGCAAAAGGTTTTCCTACGCTTATGATCTCATTCTCTGAAAACAATCTTTTATGCAAAACTCCACTTGCTGTTGATGGCACTTCACTATTTACCTTGTCTGTAGCCACTTCTATTAGATTTTCATCTATAGCTACGGTATCGCCTTCGTTTTTCATCCAGGAGATAAGTGTTGCCTCTATGATTCCTTCCCCCATAGCCGGGAGTAATACTTCTATGAATGCCATTTCTAATAATTAATTAATAAAGAATAATAAGTCTTCTTTATTATGCTAAAGTGCGAAATTAATAAGAATCTAATATCTGACTTCTAATATCTGACAACTAGCCTCTAATAGGGGTCATACTCTTCCTGCAAAATCCGGAATTCGCAGCGTCTGTTGCGTTGCCTATTTTCTGGATTATCGGTTCCGTCTGCATTTTCATTGGGTGCAACAGGCACATATTCGCCGTATCCTTTGCTGGTGAGTCTTTCTGGATATATTTTCTTATTGTCAATCAGGTAAAAGTGAATAGCTTCTGCTCTGCGTTGGCTTAGGAATTCATTATATTCATCCGTTCCTCGACTATCAGTATGCGCGCTTAGTTCAATTTTCAAGGTAGGGTTAGATCTTAAAACAGGAACTACTAATGAATCAATAATCCTTCTTGCCTCAGGGGTTAATATAAAACTATCAAACTCAAATTCGACCAATGGTAGCAAAATAGGGTTAAAATCGATAGGATCTAGCTCAAATTCAACGATGTAAAGCGAATCATTTTTGATCTCAATCATGGCTTTTTTACGATAAAACTTGGGGGCATAGACTTCTATTTCATAGGTCTTTTTTATCAATAAATCTTTGATGACGGCCGTATCTTGTCCTACGCCATTTTCTATAAACGAAAGATCATTGGAGTCTATTTTATATAACTCATAGGTAAATCCTGGGATGAGTTCCTTTGTTTTTTTATTGATTGCTTGAACTTTAATCTTTCCAGTTTTTTTATTTCGTTGAATAGACGTCATTTCCCAATAAAAAATATCATCGCAACAATGCGGATTGATGAGCGAATTTTCGCTATATCTATTGGATACTAGGTAGCCATCACTGACTGATTTGCTCGGCGTGAAGAATACATCATCTTGAGGGGAATTTATTTCTTCTCCAAACGTAGCTACATTTTCAAATAGACTGCTTTTCAATACACTGTAGTATATGTCGTGACCGCCCTTTCCGCCTCTTCCATTGGAGCTAAAATAAAGCGTATTTGTAGGGGTATGGTAGTTTGGTGTAATGTCATCGTTAGGTGTGTTTATCTTGCCTCCGAGATTTCTAGGAGTACTAAATTTGAGCGCACGGGCGTTATAAAAACTCATGTATATATCGTATCCACCTCTCCCACCTTCTCTATCGCTAGAAAAGAACATAAAAGGAGCATTTCTCACCGCATCAAAACCTATGCTTACATGAGTGTTGGAGGATTCAGGAGTAGCGAATTCAGGGATGATTTCGGGCATTGTCCAGACCTTATCTTTCAATTTAGACTGATAGATATCACATTTATATTTTTTTAATTCTTCTATATATTTACATCCGCTGAGATACAGCACACGCCTATCTAAGCTAAAAGAAAAACTGCTAATTTCCATATTGGGTGTTTCAAGCGGAAAGTCGGAAATCTCACTAAATACTTCCTTAGCGCCTTTCGCCATATATATACCTCGTGTGGCATTAATTTTGGATTTGTCTAATTTGGTAGATTTATAATAGTTGACCGCGTTCATATTTTGAGAGCCAAAAATGATTCCGTCATTGGTGATTAAGGGATTAAATTCAGCACCCGGGGCGTTCACTGGACCTTCTAGAGTATAGACTCTAGAAGATATAGTGTCACTAGCCCTTCCTCCGAAAGAGTCTAAATAAAGCTTAAGATTAGACATATGCGCATGCTCCGCCTTGTACTCTGCAAACATACCTTTTTTCTTTAGAAAAAATAAGGCATAATCTCGTGCCTTTTTTGGCTCTTTCTCACTATTGAATAGGATAGCAGCGTAGTAATATAGCAGAGGGTGATCAAATTTTTCTTTGATAAGCTCTTGAATGACCTTAAGAGATGCTTTGTTTTCGCCTAATTTATACAGTAGTTTAGCGTATTCAAATTTCTGAGCATCACTCTCTATGCCCTTTTCTATGAGTACATCAAAATAATACTTCGCTAAAAAATAGTCCTTTAAATCGATAGCCTTCATGGCTTGCTTATAAATCTTGGTTTTGGAACTAGGCATTTTTATATCTACCTGTTCCTGACTACTCAGAAATAAAGGGAGAAAGAAAAGTACAATATAAAATAACCAACGCATTATAATCTCAGACAGTCTATTGAATAGTATTGGTGTTTGGGTGCTTTGAAAATATATGAAAGCGATAGTTCATAAACGTTTTTTATACCTTCCTGGTTGAGCCCAGAGGTCACTTGATCATAACTAAAGCCGATTCGAAATTTATTTAGCTTAGCGCCCACCACCGGAATAATAGCATCGCCATTTCTATCCACGCCCCATCTATAGAGCAGCCCACCAAAGACGTCTATGTCCTCTGTTAGAATAAATTTAGCTAAGATGCCTGAGTTTATACTATTCGTGCTAGCCGTATGTATAACCCCTACCTTAGGCATTAGAATCAAATTCTTTTTTAGTTGAAAATAGTTGTGGTAGTTAAATGTGATTTTAAAGGGTTGGTAAAAAACAAAGTCAGAGCTTTTATTCTGAGATATATAGAGGGTTGCCAGATCGATGGTGTGTAGCATCTTTACTTTTTGTATGTTGATACTAGCGCCTAATCCAAGAAAAGGAGTATAGATATTTTCATTATTAAAGTTTTCCAAATGAGGCGTAGATTGCTGAAATTGTCCTGTGCTGGGATCCCATTGCCTATCGTAGGTGAGACGACTGTAGTCTATCGCAGTCATGCGTGTTCCTGCTTGAAAGCCTAGGCCTCCTAAAATAGTTCTCGAAAAGCGTTTTTGATAAGAAACGCTGCCAGCAAAACGCAATTGGTGATACATAAGTGCGATTAATTGGTCTCTAAGAAAGGATACGGAGAAAGCCCAATAATGGTCTTCTCTGTCTAATTTTAAGGTAGCATCTCCGTATATGGTTGTAAGTGGTGTATTAAACTGAGACCACTGATTCCGGTATTGTCCGCCCAATTTTAAGTTTCCATCAAAATTTCCAATATGGGTAGGGTTAGCAAAAGCGGAAGGCTCCCAAAACTGAGAGAAATGGATGTCCTGTGCCATGAGGCATGAAGTAGAAAAAAAGAAAAAGTTAAGCCACCACGTTGTCTTCAAAGTACCGATGTTTGTATACTGCTTTATTACAAATCTACGTTTTTTTGGACAAAAAACTACGTTTTAGGCAGGGAAATATATAAAACTGGAAAATAATCGTCGAAACCTTTATTATTATTGAAAAAAAAGAATTTTTTTTATATCTTTGTCAGTTCAAACCTTAAAAATTTTTCTTAGTTATGAGAAAATACTACTCAGACAGACTATTGAATTATAAAAATCAGTTGCTACTATGGCTGATGACTATGTCTTTTATCTATTCGCAAGCTCAGGTCTCGCTCACGGCCACGGCGGGTGTAGCTACTGGTACGTATACCACAGTCAGCCAGGCTTTTGATTCAATCAATTCCGCCAGACATTCGGGAGATATCGTCTTGACTATCACTGCTAACACCACAGAACCTACCGTGCCTTCTGCCTTATTGAAGCCTGCAGCAAGTGGATACTCAAGCGTAAAAATAGTACCTCAAGGTGTTTGCACTATTGGTATAACTAATCTCAATACAAACAGAGGGATTATACAATTATTCGGAGCTAGAAACGTAGAAATAGACGGAGACGATCCTGCAGTATCTGGTGTAGATAGAAGTTTGACAATAGGATTTTATGGTGGCTCCGCTTCGTTTAATAATACAGCGGTGATACGAATAGGATCCGTAGCTACTCCTTCAGATTCTGCGGCAAGTATCACGGTGAAAAACTGTAATATAGTAGGTCCAAGGCCAAGTACAACCAGTAACTCAGTGAACTATGGAATCGTCATAGCCTCAAATAATACAGCAAACTTATTAACTTTCGGAATTAGAAATAGAGATATATTTATAGAAAATAATACTTTCATCCGTTGTTATAATGGTATCGGTTGTTACTCCTCATCTTTAACATCTGCGAATGCATTTTCAAATATTCGTATCAGAAATAATCAAATAGGAATAACAGGAGTATCCAATGACTTTGTAGGAAGTATGGGCATAGATTGTGAAGGAGCATCTATAGCAACTGCGCCTTTAATTATTGAAGGTAACGAAATAAGAGTGGGGACCAATACTACCTCTGGATTTAATGATAATACATTAGGCATTTCTTTGAGAAATGGGAATCCATCCGCAATTATAAGATATAATAGGCTTACCGACATAATGAACAATAACTCTTTGACTGCTGGGGGTGGGCTAATTGTGGGGTTGTTTGTCTTTGGTGCAGCTAATACCAACCTGGATATCAATAATAATTTTGTAAAGGATGTCATAGGTGCTAGAAAGCAGACCGCCAATTTCTTGGATGCTAATTATGGAATGTATTTCAATGGTGTAGGTTCACTGAGGTTCAATCATAACACTATCGCTTTGAATCAAGTAAACTATGTAGGTACCGGAACGAATACTGTCAGTGCTGGAGTAACTTTTATGGGTGCTACCAATTTATTGGAGTTTAACAATAATATTATCGTAAATAGAAATTCATCTACTAATGCCTATTGTGTAGGCACTATGACCAATATGTCACCATTTGCTAATACCGTTTTGGATAAGAATTGCTATCTCTTTACCAACGGTGCATTATCCAATACTGCTGCCAACTTGCCTAATTGGCAGGCATTGACAGGTCGTGATCAAAATAGCTTTATCGAGAATCCGCCGTTTGTTTCAGCGAATGATTTACATATAACTGCAGGCGCTGTGACAAGATTAGAGAGCAATGCTGCTCCTTCTGGCTATGCTTTTGATGTAGACGTACAGGCACGCCCTAGCCCTACAGATATAGGAGCGGATGAGTTTGCGGGCACAGCCTTTGTAGCTCCTGTAATCTTGAATGTGAATCACACACCGATAACTCAAAGTTGCGCTACCGCAACTGCCAGAACAGTGCAAGCTCTATTTACTACTGTGGGAAATGCTCTAGATAGTGTCATGGTAGAGTATACTATCAATGGTGGCGCGAATCAATATCTAAGAATGAATGCTGTTTCCGCTTTAGGATATACAAGAGTTATTCCTGCTGCGACCCCATTAAACGCTATTGTGCGCTATAGAGTTTTGGCTATTACTCGGTTGAATGATACAGTATCTTCTAATTATTTTAGCTATAATGACAATACGGCATCTGTCGCGCTAATTCCTACGTTGACTTCGAATCCTCCTCAGGCCTGTGTGTCCAGTACTGTGCAGCTTTCCTATCAGTTTCTACCCGATCCTACAGGCTTTTTTATTCCGCCTACAGTAATTGATACGGTCATGCAGACGAATATTACGAACGTAAAACTAACAACCATAGACAATACAACACCGGCCACTAATTCTCTAGTAGGCACTATAGGGATTGCATCAGGTATTCGAGGTGCCTATTCTAATTTTAGAAATTTCGGAACAGATACAGTCGGTCTCGGAAGAAGTTATCCAATTAGTTTTACGGGGACTAGCACAGCGAATGTGAAATTATACTTTGCAGCTTTTGTAGATTTAAACGGAGATGGAAATTTTACTGGGACAAATGAAACCGTTTTTAGCACAGTACAAGCTAGAACTTCTGGAACAAGAACTGAAAATTTCAGCCTATATATACCACCAAATGCTAGACCAGGAAAGACGTGTATTAGATTGATTTGCAGCCATGCTCCTATCATCAATTCTTTCAATAATATTCTCAGAGGTGAGGTAGAAGATTATTCTATTTATATCAGACCATTGGAGACCATATGGAAGATTGGGGCCTCAACTATAGGCC
>CANESS010000016.1 GCA_947441115.1 Saprospirales bacterium
AGAGTGCTAATACCATCACTCTACATGCCAGTATAATTTGACATCACCAGTCAATTCCAGTCAGCCCCATTAATTTTAATTAAATATTCAAAGAACTAGTTTTATTTGGGTAGATTCGCATTCGAAAATAACCATTTACAGGCTATAAAGGTCTACATTTTATTTTATTTATTCGTGATTATGTTGAAGAAGATAGGAATACTTCGTGAGGAGAAGCAACCCGTAGATAAGCGTACTCCTCTGACACCAGAGGATTGTAGCGCGCTGATGAAGACATTCCCAGGCTTAGAAATTTATGCTCAGCCTTGCAGAGATAGATGCTATAGAGACGAAGAGTTTAAAGCAGCGGGCGTTGTTATTCAAGAAAATCTGCTAGATTGTGACCTATTGTTGGGTATAAAAGAAATTCCGATTCATTGCCTCATGCCTTCTAGGCGATATATGTTTTTCAGCCATACGATTAAGAGACAATTACATAATCTCAAGTTACTGCAGACTATGTTAGATATGAATATCGAGCTCATAGACTACGAGGCTTTAGAAAATGAAAAAAGAGAGCGAGTTGTAGCTTTTGGTTATTGGGCAGGTGTAGTAGGAGCATATAATGCTTTATGGATGACACAGAAGCGCATTTTTAGGAAAACTATGGCACGGCTTTATGAACTAGAGAATTATAAAGCAGCTAAAGATGGATTAAAGGGCCTTGAATTCGGTCCTTTGAAGTTTCTGATTACGGGCACAGGAAGAGTAGCATCTGGAGCGGTACAGGTGATGGAAGATGCTAGTATTCGCAGAGTCACACCGCAAGAATTTTTAAATCAGACATTTAATGAGCCTGTATATGCTCAGTTAGGTTCAGCAGATATGTTTATCCCTAAATTCAAACACATAGAGTTTAGTCGTCAAGAATTTCATGAAAAGCCCTTAAATTTTAAATCTAACATGGAGGCTTATACCCAGATCGCAGATGTCTTAATCAATGCGATTTATTGGGATCCAAAAGCTCCTCAGCTATTTACTATGAAGGATATGAAAAAATCATCCTTTAAAATTAAAGCTATAGCCGATATCACCTGTGATATTGCACCAGAAGCATCTATTCCATCTACAGTTAAGGCTACAACCATTCCTCAGCCTGTTTTTGGATTTCTGCCACTTCGTGAGAAAATGGTAGAACCTTTTATGAAAAGTGCCATTGATGTCATGAGTATACCTAATTTGCCTAGTGAATTGCCAAAGGATGCGTCAAAACATTTCAGTACAAATTTGTCTAATATCGTGATCCCTGAATTTTTCAAAGAGGATAGTGCTATGTTTAAAGGAGCTCGTGTGATCAAAAATAGACAGCTTACCGAACAATTTAACTACCTAGAGAGTTATGTCTATGATGATATATATCGCGCTAGTAGAATAAAGTCTTAAGATTTAATGCCAATTATGTTTTAGAAATAAATCAATTTATTTTTATCAACTAATTATTTTGAAAATTTCAACGTTTGAATGAATAATTTTTTTTACTTTATTATATAATTAATCTGAAGACTTGACTCTGTTATTTTTTTGTTCTGATATAGTCCTATCTTATTCTATTTATATTGAGGCTGCCAAGCACCTTATTTGTTTTTTTATTTTGAATACTGGATAATATATCGCATGGAAGGTTACATTGTTTTAGTAATAATTAAATTCCAGTCAAGTCAAATCTTATCTATATTTGCATTTAAACAAGAATTCCAGTGAATTTAGAAAATTATAAGAACCTAAAAGATAGAATTGCCTCGCTTAGGAGGTATCTTTGACGTCGAGAATCGATTATTTAAGATAAAAGAAGAGGAACAATTGACTTTGCGTCCTGATTTTTGGAACGACTCATCCAAGGCGGAAGCTATACAGAAATCTATTAAGGAAAATAAAACTTGGGTGGAGGATTTTCAATCTGTGGAGCTTTATATGAATGAAATCGAAATCTTACTAGAGTATAGAGCAGAGGGGGAGACCATAAAAGAAGAGGAACTCGACCAGCTTTATACTCAATTAGAGAATAATCTTGAGGATTTAGAAGTTAAGTCTGCCTTATCAGATCCAGAAGATGCGCTAGGAGTTATTTTGAAAATCAATGCAGGAGCCGGAGGCACGGAGAGTTGTGACTGGGCATCAATGCTAGAGCGTATGTATATCATGTGGGCACAGAGCAAACGGTTTAAAATCACGGAGCTGGACCGCAATGAAGGCGATGTGGCGGGCATTAAATCAGTGTCATTGCAGATAGAAGGTCATCTATCTTATGGATTTTTAAAATATGAAAATGGTGTGCATAGACTCGTGCGTATTTCACCATTTGATAGTAATGCCAAGCGTCATACTTCTTTCGCTTCTGTCTTCGTCTATCCGTTGGTAGATGATACAATTCATATTGAAATTAAAGATGCCGATTTAGAAGTCATAACCTCACGCTCTGGAGGCGCTGGTGGGCAAAACGTGAACAAGGTGGAAACTAAGGTACAGATGAAACATTTACCGACAGGTATTATCGTAGTATGTCAAGTCGAGCGCTCACAGCATGGCAATCGAGCTATAGCGCTTCAAATGTTACGCTCCCAATTATATGATCTAGAAATCCAGAAGAAGAATGCTGAACGTGACAAGGTAGAAGCAGGGAAGATGAAAATAGAATGGGGTTCTCAAATTCGAAATTATGTGCTCCATCCATATCAGCTAGTCAAAGACGCCCGCACAGGCTATGAAACCAGTCAATCTCAAGATGTATTGAATGGCAATCTAGATCCGTTTATGAAGGCCCTATTATTGCATAAATAAGTTATTATTTCCTATAATTTTATCTGTTCGGTGAATAAACCTATCTTTGTAGTATGAAATTTTCCAAAGCGAATATTGAAGAAAAATTAGACCTTGTGCGTCCATTTTTGGCAGAAGATGACGGCAATGTAGAGCTTGTAGATATTACGACGGAAGGACAAGTGCAAATTCGCCTAAAAGGCAATTGTAGCAGTTGTTCGATGAAAGAAAATACTATAAAATTAGGTATTGAAAATATTCTAAAACAATTCTATCCTGAGATTTCAGTAGTAGAAGTAAAATAAAAAAATTTCGGCGACATTTTTTGACACCATGCAGATTCATCTTTGTGATAAATAAATTTTATCCATATGAACTCTATTCATTTTAAAGATTTAATTCTGTATTTCGTTACAGCCAATGCCTTTTTCTTTTTATTGCTTCATTCAGACAATGAATTAATGGTAGTGCCTTTCGGCATTTTACTTTTGATTTTATTGTTTATTTATCTGGTGCGGATGCAGTCAAAGTTCCAATTAGATTGAAACAAAATCTTATACGAATCAGTACCATACGTACGGTAATGATTTTGGGTTTAATCACCGAAGAGTCAGGGGGTACCCAAGGTATTTAGTTTTTTTTTTACTCGGTTGTCCTCTGTATCTTCACATTTCGTGCTTATTTTATGTAATTTCATTAATTTCGTAAGAACATATAGAATTCACATACTTGCCTAAAATTATTCTTTTCTCAGATAGTCATAGTCATATAGAGCCTAAGCTCCATCCATATATTCTGTCTGCTGATGAAATATGGCATGCGGGTGATATAGGGAGTATGCAGGTGGTGGAGTGGATGGAAGAATATAAGAAACCAATACGTGGGGTTTATGGAAATATTGATTTTGGAGACTTAAAGGTGCGCTTTCCAGAAGATAATATTTTCCAAATAGAAGATGTAAAAGTATGGATGACTCATATAGGAGGTTATCCAGGTAGATATAGTTCGAGGGTGAGATCTTTATTCACAGAAATACAACCTACGCTATTTATTTGCGGACATTCTCATGTCGTAAAATTAGAGCAAGATAAAAAATATAATCACTGGGTATTTAATCCAGGCGCAGCTGGGAATCATGGATTTCATCAAGTAAAAACAGCTATTTCTTTTGAAATAAATGGGAATAATGTGACTAAAGTAGAGGTGATAAATCTAGGAAGGAGAGGCGAGAGATGATGAGCTTTGAAAATTGTGATATACTTAAAACTTAATTTCTTAATGGAGAGTATGTTTGAAACAAAACTAAAAATAGATTTGACATGATACGAGATAAAAATGGATAAACATTCGATTGAATTATTAGTTCAGGAATATTTGGAGAAATATCCGAATGATATACATACTAAGAAGGTTATGGAACTATTGGCAAACTATGAAAATTTTTGGCAACGAGAAAATGAGCATGGTCATTTAACAGCATCTGCTTGGGTAGTCGATGATGCGCAATCAAAAGTATTACTGACCCATCATAAGAAACTGGATATTTGGGTACAGCTAGGCGGACATATAGAGGAAGAAGATACTGATATCTATGCGGCTTGTAGACGTGAACTCATTGAGGAGTCTGGATTGACAGATTTTGAACAATTATCATCCGCTGTTTTTGATATCGATGTGCATAGTATTCCACTATCTAAGAAAGGCATTCCTGCTCATTTTCATTATGATATTCGATTATTATTTCGAGGTGATTCTCGCCAAAAACCTATTTTTGATATTCAAGAGTCAAATCAAGTAGCTTGGATAGATCTGAATCAAATAGTAAATTATTCAAATGAAGTTTCAGTTATACGTATGGTGAAAAAATCTTTGATTAACTTTTTTAGTATATGAAAATAGGTGTCACCGGCGGTATTGGTAGTGGAAAGTCTCTTGTAGTCTCTGAGTTAGAGCGATTAGGCGCCGTAGTGTATCACGCCGATAAAAAAGCGAAAGAATTAGTTTATTTACCAGAGGTAAAAGAATCCATTATTAAATTATTTGGAGAAAAGGCATTTGAAAATAATATTTATAATACGAAATATATAGCTTCTATTGTTTTTGAAAATACATCTAAACTCCAGTCCTTAAATTCAATTATTCACCCAGCCGTATTTAAAGATTTGGATTGGTTTTGTCATCAAAATGAAGGAAAAACGATTGTATATGAGTCTGCTCTTATTATGGAAACAGGGCATACACATTTATTTGATAAAGTGATATTAGTGACGGCCCCATTGAGCTTAAGAATTGAGCGAGTGATGGCTCGAGATGGCGTTGATCATGATGCTGTAATTAAGCGAATTGAAAAACAATGGACAGATGAAAAGAGAAGAGATCTAGCTGATATTATTATAGAGAATATAGATAAGGAAGAAACTTTAATTAAGGTTCGTGAATTATGGGACAATAAATTTAACCCATAGGAAATGATAGTGAAAAGTACGGATTTATATCCTCGATTTAGGCTAGAGAAAAATTTGGATTTACAAGCCTATGTGGAGAGTTTTATGACTCCGGCTAGAATACAGAATCTAAAAAACGTATTGGAAAATCGGATGCGCTATATGAGTTTGGTAGCAGAAAATTTTATTGATGAATTCAATGTGCATGCGATGATACGCACGAGTGAATGTTTTGGGCTTCAAGATTTTTATAATATTGGTCAGAAAAATGTGCTGATGAAAAAGAATAAGTCGGTGAATAGAGGCGCTTTTCAGTGGACACATGTCTATGATTACACCGACTGCGCAGAGCCTACATTGACATGTATCGAGAGTTTAAAATCCAAGGGGTATAGAGTCTTTGCTACGTCGTCTCATCTAAATTCTAATTATATACCAGAATCTATACCTATCGATAAGCCTCTGGCTATAATTTTAGGTAAGGAGCACGAGGGTATAAGTGATCTTGCCTTGAAGAACTGTGACGGCTTGGTTAGTATCCCTATGTATGGCTTTACAGAGAGTTTCAATGTATCGGTGGCTGCATCTTTATTGACTCAAACCATAGTAGAGCGCATTCGAAAAAGCAATATCCGTTGGCAGTTTAGCGAAGTGGAAAAAGAAAATTTATACTATGAATGGATATGGAACAGTATAAAATATCCCGATAAGCTCAATTATGAATGGTCAGCGATGAAACAATAAGTTTTCCAAGATAAATAGTTATAAATTAGTTATTTTTACTCATTCTAATTTTTACAGAAATGATTAAATTTTCCTTATTTTTTATGCTTGTATCTTTAGTTTTAGGTTGCGGAGAGTCCAATTCTAGAAACACTTCTATCCCTAAAGATTGGGAAATGATTGAGGTATATGGAGATGAGGTGGCTGTTCTTAATGAAGGTGGATATTATGGGCTATTTTATGATCGAGATAATCCATTGAAGGATAGTTTTCTGGAAGAATCAGATGATAGAATTATAGCTCTAGCTGTTTCTGACCAAGTCGCAGTAGGTAAATCAGATGCTTATATTTGGTTAGCAGATAGTAGTTTCAAATTGACTCTAACAGAGGATAAGACTGAGAAAAAAAATAAATATTTTCGAAAGTATGAAGATGAAAATTTTGAAGTAACACTCAATATGAAATTTTGGGAACGCATAGATGGTATGGACGAAGAAGATATGTATATTTATAGAGGTAAAATAAAAGTAACTTCGAAAGAATATAAAAATAGTAAAGAGTACAAGGTAAAAGGAGGAATATAGAAAGAAAGTACAAAGTATAAAGAACTGCGACTACCCAAATTGTCTATTCATTGCGACTGTAAACTGAACAAACTATAATGAATTTAGCTGCGCGCGAAGAAGAACTTGTTGAGATTTTTGATTGGATAGAGGATGAAACGGACCGCTATGTGCAGATTATGGATTATGGAAAGAAATTGCCAGCGTTTCCTGAACAAGAGCGAATAGAAGAAAATGAAGTAAAAGGTTGTCAGAGTAAAGTATGGCTAACCTATAAATTTGAAAATGGAAAGTTACATTTTCAAGCAGATAGCAATACTGCTATCACAAAAGGAATAGTTGCTATATTAGTATATCTCTGGTCAGATTTGACACCGCAGGAGATAAGTGAGGCGAGTCTAAATATACTAGATAAGATAGAACTGCGAAAACACCTCACTTCTCAGCGAAATAATGGATTGACTGCCATGGTACAAAAAATGAAGACGGTAGCTAAATTAGCTAATAATTGACTAATAAACACAACATGAATCAAGAAGAAAGAAACGAACTCAAAGAAAAAATAACGGACGCACTCAAGTCTATTTATGATCCAGAAATTCCTGTGGATATCTATGAACTTGGCCTCATTTATGAAGTGAATATAGATGAAAAAGCTCATGTAGAAATCGTAATGACGCTAACCTCACCGAACTGTCCAGTTGCAGGATCTCTGCCAGAAGATGTGCGCGCTAAAGTAGCAGAGGTAGAAGGGGTGAGTGGTGCTCATGTAGAACTAGTATTTGAGCCTACCTGGGATAAGAGCTTTATGAGTGAAGAAGCTATGCTTGAACTTGGTTTCTTGTAAAAACGTGGCAATGGTGATACGTAATTTTTGGCTCTGAATTATATTTTTTTCAGTCCCAATTAAGTCTGTTTTTTCAATTTTACTTTTGCTTCATTCCATAGCGCATCCATTTCTTCTAAATTCATATCAGAAAGGGGCTTAGTCACCTGCTCTTCTATATATTGAAATCGCTGTATGAATTTTTGATTCGTACGCTGCAAAGCGAGTTCTGGATCTACTTTGGCATATCTCGCTAGATTGATCATGCTGAATAGGACATCGCCCATCTCTTCTTCGATGTCTTCTGATACCTTGGTTTCTATAGCATGTTTCAATTCTTCCAGCTCTTCATTTAATTTATCCCATACTCCAGTGATAGTATCCCATTGAAATCCTATATGAGCGGCTTTATCTTGTATTCTATGCGCCTTTATCAGTGCAGGTAAGGATTTAGGAACACCCCCTAGAATAGATGTCCTACCTTCTTTGAGTTTGATTTTTTCCCAGTTTTCTTTGACTTGTTCTACCGTTAGATCTTGACTAACTTCATATACATGTGGGTGTCTATGTATTAATTTATCATTCCCCATTTTCAATATATCATCTATGCTAGTGCCATCTTTTTCAGATATGATTTTAGCATAGAAAACAAGGTGCAGCATGACGTCAGCCACTTCTTCTTTTAGATTATCTATATTCTTATCTAGGATAGCATCATAGAGTTCATACACTTCTTCGATAGTTAAATGGGAGAGACTCTCTAAAGTTTGTTTCTTATCCCAGGGACATTTTTCCCTAAGGTCGTCCATAATAGAGAGTAATCGA
Source organism: Saprospirales bacterium (assembly GCA_947441115.1). Classification (GTDB taxonomy): domain Bacteria; phylum Bacteroidota; class Bacteroidia; order Chitinophagales; family JADJOU01; genus CHPMRC01. Next base: position 8,178 of record CANESS010000016.1, read on the forward strand.
GAGAATTCTAATGACAAAGGTTAAGAGTTAAATTTATTTTAAGGTGTCAGTCGCAGCTGTCTGTATTTTTAACTTTATACTTTTCACTTTCTGCTTCATTTACCCTTTCCTTTGAAAAGAATGATAAAAGTATAAATCAAAATTTTAAAGTCAAGTATCAAACTCATATTTTCTATATAAATCATGTCATACTTCAGACGATGAATCATTTCTTTTACATTCTCGGCATAACCATATTTAACCATCCCTAAAGAGGTAATGCCTGGTTTTATTTTCATCAAATGTAGATAATATGGAGCCTCATTACATATCTGGTCTATAAAAAACTTTCTTTCAGCTCTATAACCGACTATACTCATCTCTCCTTTTAATACATTATAAAATTGTGGAATCTCATCTAATCTCCATTTACGAAGAAATCTTCCTACTGGAGTGATACGCGGATCTTCCTTAGAAGCTAATAGAGGAGTCTGAGCCTCTGCATTGGAAATCATGGATCTAAATTTGAGAATATAGAATGGCTTAAAATTTTTACCTATCCGCTCTTGACGATAGAAAATAGCGCCTCCATTGTTGATTTTTAATACGATAGCTATGACTAAATAGAATGGAAGTAATATGATTATAGCTAATATGGAAAGGAAGATGTCGAGTGTAGATTTGATGTTCTTTTCAAACAAATGCATATTTTCTGGATAGGCTTCCAGAAATAATGGGCTATGAATGTCTGATAGTCGGTAGCTTTTATTGATAATATCATAAATATCAGCAGGTGTCTTTACTATGACATTAAAAGGCGCTAATTGATTGATAAGCGAGTGAATAAATTTTTCATCGGTCGAGTTAATAATCACTTGATGTATATTCTTCTCTTCTAGGATTGTTTTCAATTTTTCTATTTTACCCATATAGGGCAATTGACAACCATTGGTCATTTTATCGGAAAGAAAACCTATATTCTTAAAACCAAAATCTTTGTAATCACATAATTTGTCATCAGTATAAATATTGATATCGCCTGAGTTTAGAACAAATATGGAATTGAAATAGCGCTGCTCCTGACTATAAAGATATTTATTGACCGTTAGCACGGTTATTCTAAATAGAGTAGTAATTAAAAATTGCAAAAGAAAGTAGGTTACTACTACATAAAATAGATCTTCTTTAGAATAATTATCATCTAAGAATAATAGAAAGGTGATGATCACTACTCCGATTAATGAAGCGATGGCAGTTTTAACGATTTCCCAAAATCTAGATTTAAAAAATAACAACCCATAAAATCCTGCGTAGAAGTACAATACTATCCAGAAGATAGGAATAAGGACGATACTATAGTAAAATGTTGTATCAGAAAGAAATTCCTGCAGCTGAATATCATAAGGATATGGGGAAAGCGTCTTTCTATAATAATACAATATAACCCACGCTATGGAAGAAGCTATAGTATCTAATAGAAGATAAATGGTGAGTTTATTCGTATTTTTCAATAGGTAGAATCAAGGTAATTGGTTATTCGTTTTATATATTGCTAACGCTAATTTCAGAGTAAAATTGTATTAAGTTATTAATATTTTATAAACACATTTTTGGTTTCGGTAAAAAAGCGCATAGCTTCAAAACCACCTTCTCTGCCGATACCGCTCTCCTTCATACCACCAAAGGGTGTTCGTAAATCACGCACCATCCATGTATTGACCCATACTATTCCCGAGTCTATACTTTGGGCTACCCTATGTGCTTTCTTTACATTTTCTGTCCAGATAGTGCAGGCTAGTCCATAAGGAGTGCTATTCGCCATTTCGATAGCATTTTCTTCAGTATCAAATGGAATCAGGGTAACGACGGGTCCAAAAATTTCCTCTTGATTCAACCGGCATAAATGCCCTAAACCTTCTATAACTGTAGGTTCTATAAAAAAACCATCTCGGCATTCACCTTCTGGTATATATCGCTTGCCACCAGTGAGTATGGTGCCACCTTCTTCCTTAGCTAATTCTATATAGCCGAGTATTTTATGCATATGATCTTCACTTACCACAGCGCCTATATTCACGTTGGTTTTGGGGTCACCTATAGTCAACTGATTTATTCGAGTTATAAATTCTTCCTTAAACTGAGTATAAATGGTTTTCTGGATAAATATCCTACTTCCACAGAGGCAAATTTGCCCTTGATTGGTAAAGGAAGAGCGCACCGTAGTCGCCATCATATCTTCAAAATCACAATCATCAAAAATGATATTTGGATTCTTTCCACCGAGTTCTAAGGATACTTTTTTGAACTGTTTCGCACATTCAATGTTGATAGCACGACCTGTCACTGTGCCACCTGTAAAGGCAATAGCTTTGACTCGTTTATCTTCTACTATAGCCTGTCCTACTTTAGCACCTAGTCCATGTACTATATTCAAAACTCCTTTTGGAAATCCTATTTCTATGCATACGGTCGATAATAAATAAGCTGTATATGGAGTGATCTCAGAAGGTTTTGCCACTACCGTATTCCCAGCAGCTAATGCAGGGGCTATTTTCCAGGTAAATAAATAAAGGGGTAAATTCCATGGAGATATACATCCTACGACACCAATGGGTTGTCGGAGGGTATAATTCAATCCTTGGTTGGGCGTATGATGACTCTCACTAGGGAAGTTCATCTGTGCAGAGGCAAAAAACTTGAGATTAGAAATAGCGCGCGGTATATCACTCTGAGCCGCTAGCCATTCAGGTTTTCCATTATCCATAGATTCCGCTTCTACGAATTCGTTCATTCGAGACTCTATACCATTTGCTAGTTTTAGTAAAAGATCAAATCGTTGCTCAAAACTTAATATTTTCCATGCAGGTAAAGCCTCTATCGCTGCTTCTATAGCCAGCATCACATCTTGGCTATCACTATCCGGCAGGGTGCCATAGACTTTGCCGATAGACGGATTCACTACATTGATTATCTTATTGGATAGGGCGTCACGTAACTCACCATTTATATAATTCTTAATCGTCATGATTCAATTTTTACTTCTCTTAGTTCACAAATATAGTCTCCAGTTTCTTTACTAGTGCTTAAAAAATGAAACCAAGAAATATTAATATTTTTATTAAAAAATGTTCTATTGGATTATTAGCAGGTTGGTTTATTAGATATTGTTTAGATTTGTAAGTCTATACTTAAAATCCTTGAAAAAACTTCTTGGCATTATTGCCATGCTTTTTTTAGTGCATATAATTCACGCTACACATATTGTGGGAGGCATGGTTACATACAAATACCTTGGAAATAAGCGCTATGTAGTTAACTTTAAGGTATATAGAGACTGTAATGGCGGTCAGGCGGCATTTGATGGCGACCCTACTGTACCGCCAGGATCATTCAATAGACCTTTTTACTATGTTGTTTTTGATAATCAATCAGGTGCTAGGGTTGATAGCGGTTCCCTAACTTTAATACGTAAAGATACCGTCCAATCTGTCATACAAAATGACTGCTTGGATCCTAAACTGACCTGTGTAGAGCAGGCTTTTTATACAGATACGGTCACTGTGCCTGATGAGACTCGCTGGTACTCTATTTATCATCAGCGATGCTGCCGAAACAGTGGGATAGACAATCTACAACCCACACCCGGTGGTGGTGGCGGAGGTGGCGGAAGCTTCCCCGGCATGACTATATACAATATAATCCCACCTTCACAGACTTTTCCAAACAATTCTGCTGATTTTAAAGAGTTTCCGCCTTTATTTATTTGCGCCAATCAATTGTTTACCTTTGATCATGCTGCAGTAGATTTGGATGGAGATGTTCTCAAATACTATCTGGTTAATCCTTTGGATGGTGGCTCACCTAATAACCCGCAGCCAAATTCAAATAATATCTCCATGTTGAGAATTAATGCTAATTTTCAAGCTCCATATAGCTTAGCAAATGTCATGGGGGGGAGCCCAAATATTGCCATTGATGTAAACACTGGCTTATTGACCTGTAAGCCGGATAACGCTGGCAGATTTGTGGTTAGCGTCATGGTTAAAGAATTTAGAAGTGGTGTATGCATCGATTCTTTTATTAGAGATTTTCAATTCAATGTATTTGTATGCGATATACCTAAATCTGACTTAATTAACATACCTGGCTCCTATGATCCTGTGACCAAAATGTATGATTATCAGGTAAATTGTAAAGACAAAAGAATCAGTTTTACAAATTCTAGTACGAACGCTCAGCGTTTTCTTTGGAATTTCGGAGACCCTTCCTCTGGCTCATTGGATACGTCTACTAGCACTAATCCTAGCCATGATTACACGGATACTGGTGTTTATATTGTTACGTTGACTTCATTTAAAACCTTAATCGATGGAAGAGTGTGTAAGGATACTTTAAGGGTTAAAGTGAGGATTTACCCTACGTTTTATGCGAATTTTAGAATAGCGACCAACCCTTCAAAGTGCCCAGGGGATGTGGTGAATTTTACGGATTTATCCACTGCCACCTATGGCAATACCATAAAATGGAAATGGCAATTCGGTGATGGACAAATCGATACTGTCCGTAATCCTTCTCATAAGTATAGTGTCTCAGGTAACTATCTAGTAAAACTCATCGTAGAAAGTAGTAAAAGATGTGTAGCGGACACCCAGATTAATTTTAGTGTAGAAAATCGTCCTAATATCTCTGCAACGTTGCCTAATGCGTGTATTGGTCAGCCATTTAAACCCGTCTGTAATATAACGGTACCTGCTCCTGATGTTATCAGCAGTTTGCGTTGGACATTACCTGATAGGGTAGATGCAAACTGTACGACCACTTACACTCCGCCCACCGCTGTTCCCTTCTCTGTGAAGCTATGGGCGAGGTCGGATAAAGGTTGTGTGGATTCTCAAACATTTAATGTCAATGTCAATAACCTCCCTACTATCACTACCTTCGATGATACTTTTATCTGCTATGATAGTAAAATACAACTCAATGTTAATGGAGGAGTATCCTATTTATGGTCTCCATCTGCTCAACTAGATAATCCAAATAGCAAAACTCCTATTGCATCTCCAGTTTATCCAAATTCGAGTAGATATACCGTGAAAGGAACAGACGCTCTCGGCTGTTATAATTTTGATTCCGTTCTAGTTTCTTTTCAACTCAAACCATTTATAGATGCAGGAAAAGACACGAATGTTTGCCTAAATCCAGGTCCGTTTAATAGAGAAACGGTTAGGCTAAATGGGCAAGGTTTTTTTCAAACCTTTTATTGGACACCGCCAGCAGGTCTGGATAATCCAAACTCCAAAACTCCTATAGCTAAACCAACTGCTGCGACGGATTATTTATTTAATGGAATAGATCAATTTGGCTGTATCGTGAAAGATACCGTTCGAGTGATTGTACTAGATCCAAGTTTGAATTTGTTTAGAAAAAATGATACAGTCAAATGTAGCTATGATACCATTATATTAGAACCATTGGATTTAGGCGATATCACTCGCTATGCATGGGTTCCTCCTACTTGGATTCACCCAAATGATTTGTTCACACGAAAGCCAAGAATATACAATCGAGATACATTTATCTATACATTGACTATTGATAATTATTGTTATCGGAAATCTGAGAATATTCGTATTGATGTGATTCTGAGTCCTAAAACCAATCTACCACTTTTGGATTCGACCTGTTTTGGCAATATATATAAATTTAACCTCAATACGGACAATACTTATAAGTGGTCAACCACGGATCCTTCTATAAATAATAAGTCAATCCCTAACCCAGAAGTGAATCCTAGTGCTAAGGTTTGGTATTATATCACAGCAACCAACAGTTTTGGTTGTACAGTATCTGAAGGAATGGAGATGATCGTGAACTATCCGCCTAATATTTCTATTCTAGGTCTTCCCAAGTTTATTTGTTTAGGTGATTCCGCTGAATTAACCGTGGTGAGTAACGCCAATTTAAATACCAAGGCTCGATGGTCGCCGGGTACTTATGTTTCTGATTCGCTTTCCAAAAAAGTCTTTTATTATCCGCCGAAAACGGGTGATATTTTCCTTAAAGTCCTTACCGCAGAGAATTGTTTCACCATACAAAAGCTGAGAGTCCCTGTTCAGTTGCCTATTAAGCCCAATGTGCAAACGCCAGTGCAAGTCTGCAAAGGTCGATATACTGAATTGTATGCCTCTGGAGGATTATATTATCTATGGAAGCCATTCTATAATATGAGCGATAGTCTCACCGATAAACCACAGGTGGCACCAGATTCTAGTTTTAATTATGTAGTGAAAGTAGCTAATGATTGCTTTTTTGACACAATAGGTGTGCGGGTAAATGTAGATACACTGCCTAAGATTGCGACCACACCAGATACGAATATCTACAGAGGCGCAGAAATAGAACTCTATGCCTATTCAGCTGCGTCTAAACTAGATTGGTCCCCACAATCCACCATTCCTTCGAATCCTTATTTGACTAGTATTCGAGTGCAGCCTACTGATAGTACGACCTATTATGTGCATGTAGTAGACGGAAATTCTTGTGAAGGGTATGATAGCGTGCGGGTAGGCGTTTATTCTAAGAATGTATTGCTTATCCCTACTGCTTTTTCACCAAATGGAGATGGAATCAATGATATATTTAAGGTAGCAAAACACCTTAATGTTAAAACGCTCAATTATTTTGATGTCTATAACCGTTGGGGCGAAAAAATATTCAGTACGACTAATCTAGACCAAGGGTGGGATGGCAGCTTTAAAGGAGAACCTGTTCCTAATGGCTCTTATAATTGGCAGATCCAAATCACTAATTATGATAAAGAAAAGATATCAAAGGCTGGAAGTATTGATGTCATAAGATAGTAAAGGGCAACTTTCGTTTTTTCTAAGTTATACAAGTATATTCCCAGATTATCTATCTCGTACAGACCTACTTATTGGTCAAATTTGAGCTCATTAAATACAAAACCACCACTTTAGATATCGCTTAAAGTGGTGGTTTTTGTATTATTGATTTTTAAATACCCTAAATTTTATAAAAAAAAGCCATGTTACAAATGGGTGGATTAGACTAGTCCATAACAGAATTCATTAAGCGTTAAGCTTAGCTTTTAATCCCGCATCTATAGCATCTAGAAACTCTTCTGTATACAAATAGTCTGTGCCATGATCTACTTTATTTGATCCTTTTACAATAATGGCTAGGTCCTTTGTCATTTTACCAGCTTCTACTGTTTCTACACATACTTGTTCTAAAGAAGTAGCGAACTTATCCAATTCTGAATTGTCATCCAATTTAGCTCGAAAAGCCAACCCTCTTGACCAAGCATAAATAGAAGCTATAGGGTTTGTAGATGTTCTATTTCCTTTTTGATGCTCTCTATAGTGACGTGTGACAGTTCCATGTGCTGCTTCAGACTCCATAGTGCTGCCATCCGGCGTAATAAGAACTGAAGTCATTAATCCTAATGATCCAAATCCTTGAGCAACAGTATCCGATTGAACATCTCCATCATAGTTTTTGCAAGCCCAAACGAAGTTACCATTCCACTTAAGTGCGCTGGCTACCATGTCATCAATCAATCTGTGTTCGTAGATGATTCCTGCTGCTTCAAATTTTGATTTATAATCTGCTTGATAGATTTCTTCAAAAATATCCTTGAATCTACCGTCATATTTTTTCAATATGGTATTTTTCGTAGATAAATAAAGTGGCCACTTCTTGGTCAATGCCATATTGAAACAAGAATGAGCAAACCCTTTGATACTCTCATCTGTATTATACATACAAAGTGCTACACCGTCGCCTTTAAAATTAAACACCTCGAAAGTCTGAGACTCACCTCCGCCATCTGGCGTAAAGGTCATAGTCAATTTCCCCTTGCCTTTCACCAACGTATCGGTAGCTCTATACTGATCTCCGAATGCATGACGACCTACGATGATAGGCGAAGTCCAATTTGTGACTAATCTAGGCACATTGCTCATAACAATAGGCTCTCTAAATACTGTACCATCTAAGATGTTGCGTATGGTCCCATTTGGTGACTTCCACATTTGCTTTAAGTTAAATTCTTTTACTCTATCCTCATCTGGCGTAATGGTCGCACATTTGATACCTACCCCGAATTCTCTAATAGCATTTGCTGCGTCTATAGTTACTTGGTCATTTGTCTCATCGCGGTATTCCATCCCAAGGTCATAGTATTTAATATCTAGATCTAGATAAGGTAAAATTAATTTTTCTTTGATAAATTTCCAAATCACACGGGTCATTTCATCTCCATCTAATTCTACTACTGGGTTGGCTACTTTAATCTTTGTGAAACTCATAACTTACTTTTTTTGATCTATATTATTGTATTAGAAAGTCCGCAAAACTAACCAAAAAAATGGAATTTTAGGGATAAATTCAGACTATTTTTTGTTAATACCTCCTAAGAAGTAGATTTGGAAATTATATTGAGCACCTATTAATTATTATAGGCTATTAATCATAGCTATATGTGGAATTTTGTCTTCGAGATATTCTTTACCTATTTTTTTAAACCCTAAATCAGCATAGAATTTTAAGAGATAACTCTGTGCTGAGATCTTGATAGAATACTTAGGAAAAAGCTCATTACATTTTCGAATGGCTTCTTCCATAAGTATTTTACCTAGTCCAAGATGACGATGGGTTAGTTTATTGCAGACCCTGCCTATAGAACTATAATCAGAATAAGACACCCCTGGACCAAGTACTCTCGAGTATGCGATAAGTTTACCCTTTTCCGAGCCAAGGAGGTGATAGGCAACTATATCTTTATCATCTAAATCTTGGTAAACGCAGCTTTGTTCTATCACAAATACCTCTGATCGAAGCTTAAGAATCTTATAGAGCTCCAGAGCTGTCAATTCTTTAAAAGGTTTAAAGTCAAATGTCATAATTGATTTTAGTTAAATAAAATATTGCCAACTCTAAGCCTGGTAGCGCCACATTTCAAGGCGATATCATAATCCCCACTCATACCTATGGACATTTCCGACAGCGTCATGTTATAGTTAGAATTTATGACAGCTAACATAGTTTTCACGCGATAAAACTCCTCTTCTATTTGAGACTTATTGTCTGTAAAGGAAGCCATAGCCATGATTCCTTGAATCGAAATATTTGGATAATTCTCTGCCTGGAACTGATCAAAAAAATCTAACATTTCTTCTGGGGAGAAGCCATATTTCGTCTCTTCTTGAGCTACATACATTTGAATAAAAATAGCGACCTTTTTATTGATTTTACCTGCTTCTTTTTGTATTTCATTTAGAAGTTTCATGGTATCCACAGCATGTATGGTCGAAACCTTATCTATAATCTGTTTGACCTTATTGGACTGTAAATGTCCTATAAAGTGCCAATCAATATCTTTTGGAAGTATTACATATTTATCGCAGAGTTCCTGGGCTTTATTCTCTCCAAAGCTCCTTTTGCCCATTGTATATAATTCTGCTAAAGCGGCTACAGGTCTCAATTTGGTCACTGCTATCCACTGAGCTCCATATTCTGCACACACAGTATCTAGTTTCTGATAGATTGATTGGTTGATATACATTAGTTTATTCAAATTTTTTAAAATAATCCCAATTGTGGCTATGAATTATGAAATGTCTCGTACATTTGCCATAGATGAGATTTCAATTTCAAAAATACAAGCTTTTATCCTACTTCGCGGCTATATTTCTGCTAGCTCTCTATAGTTGTGGGGCTAATCCTAGTCTAAAGGAAGAAAGATTCAAAGGGGCCTTGGTTAAAATTCATGAATGTGAAGCCTATCACGAGCTCAAATTAGGAAATAATCAACCAGCTTTTATAGAGAGTTGTAAAGCAAAAGCACTAAAAGATTTAAGAATTTCTTCTGAGGATTTCGAACAAACAACCCAGTACTATAAAGCCCATCCAAGAGAATTTGAAGCGCTTTATGATTCACTTTTAATTAAATACCCCTAGGGCCCGTGATTAAATTTATAGAGTGTCCGCGCGACGCCATGCAGGGAATCCCCATTTTGATACCTACGGAGAAGAAGATAAAATATATTCAATCTCTCCTAGAGGTAGGATTTGATGTGATAGACTTTGGCAGTTTTGTGTCACCTAAGGTCATACCCCAGATGGCTGATACGTCAGAAGTATTGAAAGGTCTGGACTTGACCAATACAAAGTCAAAACTGTTGGCTATTGTAGCCAATACTAAAGGGGCTATGGAGGCTTGCCTTCACCCCCAAATAGACTTTATTGGCTATCCATTCAGCATATCCGAGACGTTTCAACAGCGAAATACGAATTCTAGTATCGGGGAGTCCTTTGAACGAGTCAAGAAAATAGCTCTTCTTACTCATGAGAGTGGAAAAGAATTAGTGATTTACATCTCTATGGGCTTTGGAAATCCCTATGGCGATGCCTTCAATGTAGATATTATTCACCATTGGGTAGAGAAAATAGCCAGCCTTGGCGTGAACATTTTTTCTCTCTCAGATACTATAGGAGTGGCTACTCCAGAATTAATAACGGAGGTTTTTAAAGGCACTGTTGGTTATTATAATGATTTAGAATTTGGTGCTCATCTGCATTCCGCGCCATACAATTGGCTGCCTAAGGTAAAGGCGGCGTATAAAGGCGGCTGTCGTAGGTTCGACGTAGCAATAGGCGGACTGGGAGGTTGCCCATTAGCCAAAGATCAACTAGTAGGAAATCTAGCAACGGAGTATTTTGTTAACTTTTTCCGCAAACAATTTAAACCTGAATTTGATGAAAAGGCCTTTGAGCGATCCCTGCGAATAGCTAATGAGATTTTTCATTTATCTTAATAACTCCAATATAGAAGTAAATTAACTTATCCTAAAAGACTAGAAGCATGAAACCCACTCTCGTTATCGGAGCTTCCGAAAATCCAGATAGATATTCCTATAAAGCTATAGAAATGCTGCGTGACCATCAGCATGAAGTATTTGCTTATGGATTAAAGGCAGGGAGGGTGTGTGATGTAGAATTCATGACAGAAAAAAATCCTGTCAAGCCTCATACCGTGACGCTTTATGTAGGCGCTAAAAACCAAGATACGGAGCTAAGAAGGTATATTTTATCTCTCAAGCCACAGCGGGTTATCTTCAATCCAGGCACTGAAAATCCTCAATGGGAAGCGGAACTTAATAATTATGGTATCACCACAGAAGAAGCCTGTACTCTAGTGCTACTCCAAACGGGGCAATATTAGGGGGAAATACAAAGTGCACAGACTTAAAATAATTAAGCCTCTAGATAATAGTAAAAGACTTTTTGAGTCTTATTTTCAATAGGGATAATCATACTATTGCGAATGATATAATCTTCATAGTCTAGGACTCCTTTTTCTTTAGTAGCTATGCGAATAGGAGTAGCAGAAGAATATGCCGTCACAGTGACCGTATCACTAAAATGAGCATAATGCATTTGCTCATTTTTCAAAGCAGAGAGCTTATGAATAGAAGCTTGATATTTTTCCTGCGTAAAGGTCACTTTATAAAATTTTCTAGCCAAAATACGCTGAGCTAAACTAGAAAGTATTTCATCACTATTGTCTTTCATATCTTTTAATACGGTCCATACATCGCTATCATCGAGTAACACAAATTGTGCTATGACATCTGGAGTCAATTGACTACGCTGATCTTCCGCTAATTGAAAGAAAAAATTTAGTCTAGGATTGGATGTAGAAATTGTTTGTCCGCTTTGAATGAGCTCGAAGATGCGCTCAAAAAACTTAATGAGCATAAACTCCGCACTCATAACGGTTTTATGAAGATAGACCTGCCAATACATCAGATGACGAGATAATAAGAAATGCTGCACACTCATAATACCTTTTTCATGCACCACGATCTCATTATCTACGACATCAATCATAGCTAAAATTCTATCTACGCCTATATTTCCTTCTACTACACCGCTATAGAAGCTATCTCGCTTCAGATAATCTAATCGATCCACGTCGAGCTGGCTAGATATCAGTTGATAGAAAAATTTTCGTGGATATTGATTGGTAAATATCTCAATAGCCAAACCTAAATCACCATGAAACTCTTTATTCATAGCATGCATAAGAGCTAAAGAAATTTGTTCATGAGATATTTTTTTGAAAAAACTTTTTTCTAAGGCATGCGAAAATGGTCCATGTCCAATATCATGAAGGAGAATAGCTAGGCAAGCAGCTTCTTCTTCCTTGTCTGAAATTTTCACCCCTTTGACTTTCAACTGCTCTATTGCCACTTGCATAAGGTGAAAGGCGCCTAGCGCATGGTGGAATCTACTGTGCACCGCTCCAGGATATACAAAGTGCGTCAGTCCAAGCTGAGCTATATTTCGTAATCGCTGAAAATAAGGGTGATTTACGCAACGCAGTGCCGAGTTGAATTTAACTCGTATAAAACCATGAACGGGGTCGTTGATAATTTTGTTGCTCACTGTATTAACTAATATCTAATAAGTAATAACTGAGATAAAGGTAAACAAGACTGGATACTTAAAACTTATAACTTTATCAGCCTGGCAAACGGTTAATATACTTATCCATTTCCTTGATTTGGTTCACGATTTCGGCTTGTTTCGGCTTAGCATCTTTAGCTTTTTTGAAATGCGCCTTCGCTGTTTTATGATCTTTTCGTTGAATGAAAATGGAACAGAGCATCAATTGTGCACTAGCCATACTATCAGGATCATTCATACCCTTTGATAAAGCCTCTCTGAGCTTAGGCAAAGCCGATTTATAATCACCTTTTTGGAAAAAAATAGCTCCGTGCTGAAAAACTACCATAGCATCCATATCCTTCATGGGCATGCCTAGTTCGCTTGATTTTTTTATGAGTACCTCTGCTTTGGTAAAATCTTTCTGCGATACAGCCATATTACTCTGAATCATATAATACATAGAGCGGACTGGCTTGATAAGCAGTGCAGGGTATTTGACTGAATCAATGACCTTCATAGAGAGGTCAAAATCACCTCCTTCTACAGATTTCTGCAATAACCGAATAGGCCCTAATAAAAAATGAGCTAAAAATAGGATAACCCCGACGGTGATCAATATCCATGCAAAGTCAAAATTTTCCATAAATCCCCAAACCAAACCAATGATTACAAGACCTAGAGAAATCCATACTCTATTAAAAACATAAAACTGCAAAAACTTAGTGTTCATTCTTTTTGAATATAAGAATGCAAAGCTATAAAGTATCTATCAAAGAGAAAAAACTATTTCACTCCATGCATCCACTTATTGATAATCATGGATATAATCAGCATTAAAAAACCTATAACTATTGATGCCAGGGCTATTTTTTTGCAACCATTCATATAGATAGGTAAAGACTCTATGGCAGTAAATGCCTCTCCCATAGCATTAACCTTAGGGATAGCCATTTGTGCACCTATCCATCCTGCCAATTTATGGCCTAAAGCTGAAGCTAAAAACCATATCCCCATCATGAAACCGACCATATTTACTGGACTTAATTTCGTAATCATGGATAACCCAATAGGTGAAATAAATAGCTCTCCTAAAGTGATGAAAAAATAGGCTAGAAGAAAATAGTATAAGGGCATTAACCCAGTTTGGTTGGATATACCCGCAACTCCTCCTTGAAAGAATACAAAATATCCTAAAGCAACTAAGACAAAGGCAATTCCAAATTTCACTGGAATGTTTATTGACTTTAAATTCTGATCTGCATAGGTCCAAAACATGCCTAAAAGTGGAGTTAAGAATATAATATAGAAAGGATTAACAGAATTATTCATCATAGCAGAAGAAAGGGTCGAATCTCCCCAACGAAAATCTACATTGCGCTCTGCCATTAAATTTAGAGCACCGCCTGCCTGCTCATAAAATCCCCAAAAGAAGAAAGATGAGGTAATTAATACTATAGCAGCCCACATTTTTTGTTTTGACTCTCGATCAAAATTTTGACTCAAATATAATAAATACAGAAAAGAAACAAAACCTAATGGGCCTAGTATCCAGGTAGTAATAGAAGGCACTTTAACCAAGAACATACTCAATGGTACTAATAAAAAAGCGCCTACGTAGTACCATTTCTCAATAGATAATCCAGCTTTCAGCTCAGATATCAATTCAGGTTGTGGTGAATCCCCCTTATTTTCAAGTGTATGCTTAAAATAAGCAAATACCGCGAGCCCTAAAAGCATGAATATTCCTGCCAAGCCGAAACCATAGTGCCAGTCGACCTTTTGTCCTAAATAACCACAAATCATACTACCTAGAAAAGCACCAATGTTTACTCCCATATAAAAGATAGAATATCCAGTATCTTTTCTTGGGTCGTTTGATTCATAAAATTTACCAAGAAGTGATGAAATATTAGGTTTGAAAAAGCCATTACCTGATATTAAAAAGCCAAGACCTAAAAAGAAGGTGTATTCCTGTGGCAGCGCCAATACTAAATGACCAATGGCCATTAAGATACCCCCTAGTAGTATACTCTTTCGATATCCTAAATAACGATCAGCTAGCCATCCTCCTAACAAAGGAGTAGTATATACTAAAGCATTATAAGCCGCATATTGAAAATTGGCTGTTTCATCTGCCATCTTCAATACATTGGTCATATATAATATGAGTAATGCTCTCATACCATAAAAAGAAAATCGTTCCCACATCTCTGTAAAAAACAACATCCATAGCTGACGAGGCTGAGACTTGCCATTTATAAAAAAAGCAATCCCTATCATGAAAAGACTAAAACAAGCTCCGAATAAAATAATAAAAAGATCTTCTGACATAAATTAAATTTTACACTAAATTAAGTTAAGCGAATATACAGACTTAGATTAAAACTAGGCAAAAAAAAGCTACTCCGAGGAGTAGCTTTTAAACTTATTGATTGTTACAAAATGATTATTTTGTAGGAGCAATATAATTGTTTACTTTTTCAAACCCAAAAAGACTAGCATCTTGGTAAGTTCTTCTAACTCTAACAGGTATTTTCGAAAACGTACCTCTTCCTACTTGAGAGAAGCTAAGAATAATCTCCCACTTGAACCTAGCCGCAATAGCCACAGTTGTGCTCGGGTCAGTAGACTCTTGTCTATATTCTATTTCTATTTCTGGACCATTAGCTGTATTTATAACTTTCACATCCTTTGGCACACTTCCAAACCAAGCTCTTCGGTCATCTAGGAAATAGTGAGTTATAACAAGTTGACCTGTTGCAGGGTTTGCTACGGCCTCAAATTTTTCTGATCCTGAAGTAATTTGATCATCTCTGCCAGTCAAAAATCCAGTGACATAAGAAAGTTTCCATTCAGCATTTGGATCCTGAACTGTAGGAGTAAACTCATTCATATCTCCACAACTAGAGAAGTTAATAGCAAAAAATAGAATAATTAAGTAAGACAAATTTTTCATTCGGTTAATTTATTTTATACGCAAATATATGGTTTTTTAGAAAAAGTGAAAATTTATTTTAACTCATTAAGTTTATAACTATGTTTCAATGTAATCATGTGCTAATCGATTCGAATTCAGTATTAACAGGCGGTGCACAGTTAATTTAATCCACTCTAAACCATAGAAAACCAATTAATTAAATATTCAACATAGAGGTTAGATTAGACTATTTTTATGGACTATAACTAGTTTTATTCATTTTCGTTAAATTTTTTCCTAGCAAATCGTCACGGTTTGTCACTTTGGCCTTAAATGATGTCTATTTAAGAAAAAAGATATCTTATAACTTCTATGTTTTGAATATTTTATACGATATTCTATAACTTAATTTATACACTTAAAATCAATGAAAGTTACGCATTATTAAGTTTGCTCAAAAGAATGCAACGCTATAGAAACCTCTATCAATAATATTGGAGGCATAATGATTTATAAATAGCAACGCGTATTTAATTTTTATGTGTTAATGTTAATTTTGTCCTTAAATCCACTTATTATCGACTTTGAATAAAATGTGGATGGTTGGTTGATTTGTCATTTTCTTTTTAATGTACATTTGCCTTTTTAGAAAGACAGACTCATGAATTTAGATGATATAATCGTATTAGGAGAGAATGATACTCGCTCGGGTTTTGGAGATGCTATGGCGGTCTTGGCCGATACACACCCTAATGTAGTCGCTCTCTGCGCAGATCTCACCGATTCACTCAAACTAGGTGAATTTAAGAAAAAAGTACCTCAACGGTTTATTCAAGCTGGTATTGCTGAAGCGAATATGATAGGGCTAGCGGCAGGACTAGCGATTGCTGGTAAGATTCCTTACGCCACATCGTTCGCCAATTTTGTCACAGGTCGTGTTTATGACCAAATACGTCAGTCTGTAGCCTATTCTGATAAAAATGTAAAGATTTGTGCATCCCATGCAGGCCTTACCTTAGGTGAAGATGGTGCTACGCATCAAATTCTTGAAGATATAGGTTTGATGCAGATGCTTCCGAATATGACGGTGATTAATACATGTGACTATAATCAGACTTACCAAGCGACCTTGGCCATAGCCGATTTTGATGGTCCAGTTTATTTAAGATTTGGCAGACCTAAAGTACCTATTTTTATACCTAAAGAGTCTAAATTTGAAATAGGAAAAGCATTGAAATTGTCTGAGGGTAAGGACATAACTATAGTAGCTACAGGTCATTTGGTCTGGGAGGCTATAGTAGCAGCTAAGAAATTGAAAGAGGAAGGTATCTCGGCCGAAGTGATTGATATTCATACAATAAAGCCATTGGATGAGCCTG
Organism: Saprospirales bacterium; assembly: GCA_947441115.1. Classification (GTDB taxonomy): domain Bacteria; phylum Bacteroidota; class Bacteroidia; order Chitinophagales; family JADJOU01; genus CHPMRC01. Next base: position 24,927 of record CANESS010000016.1, read on the forward strand.
CTATTCTAGAAAGTGTGTCTAAGACTAAAAAAATAGTAGTAGCCGAAGAGCATCAGCGATTGGGCGGACTAGCTAGTACCATTGCATTGCTATTAGCGGAGGAAATGCCAACACCTATGACTATAGTCGCCGTTCAAGATAGCTTCGGAGAAAGCGCTACGCCGGCTGAATTGATGAAAAAATATGGATTAGATGCAGATAGTATTTACGAAGCGTGCAAATCACTGCTGAATGACTAATGTTTATTCTATTTTGTATTATCATTTTTCAAATCAAGAGAATAATTAAAGATTTTATTTAGTTAGACAAATATTCCTTGCAACTAATAGATACCCATTCCCATCTGTATTTAGCTTCCATGAAGGAAGATAGAGCTGAGTGGCTGAAGAGGCT
>CANESS010000017.1 GCA_947441115.1 Saprospirales bacterium
CGGCTTTTAGAATAATTTATGAATCGTTTCAGGACAGCCTATAAAAGAGATTATTTATCCTTTAACGTATATTTTTTAGCAATGTCCTTAAAAAGAAGGCTGGATATTAATTATGCGAATATATTTTGTTATTCCATAATTCCAAACTTATTCCAGTATTTTGAGCTAAAAGGATAGAATTATAAAATCAAGAAGTTTTGCCATTGATTCCTATTTTTGTAGCCAATATTTATAAAGATATTATGCCCTTCCAATCCTTCGACACTAAAAATCTTACCCTCCAAGAGACACATGGGTTTTTATTGACATCTGTTGCACCTAGACCTATAGCACTTGTAAGCACTGTTGATAAAGATGGAAATGTTAATTTAGCTCCTTTCTCTAATTTCAATGCCTTTTCAACCAATCCTCCTGTTTTAGTTTTTTCTGCTAGCCGCAGCGGACGAACTGGTGAGACCAAGGACACTTATAAAAATATTAAAGAAACTATGGAGTGCTGTATCAGTATAGTAGAATATGCCATGGTACATCAGATTTCCTTTGCTAGTACAGAGTTTCCGAGAGGAGTCAATGAATTTATCAAAGCGGGGTTAACGCCTATTCCTTCAGATTTAGTCAAAGCACCACGCGTAGTGGAGAGTCCCGTGCACTTTGAATGTAAGGTGACCCAAGTAATCGAACTCGGCGATCAAGGTGGATCAGGAAATCTATTTCTCTGCGAAGTCAAGAAAATACACGTCGATGAACGAGTGATGAAAGATGGCAAAATAGATCCTTTACTCATTCATCAAGCGGGAAGATGCGGACTAGGTTACTATGTCAATAATGACCCTGAGCGTATGTATTCCATCGCGCAACCTCAAGCAAAGATAGGTATAGGAGTGGATGCACTTTCAGAAGAAATTCGAAATAGTAGAGTATTGACTGGAAATAACCTAGGTCAATTGGCTCTCAACCAAACTTTGCCAACCACGGAAGAAATAGCTGATTTTAAGGCGACGGAATCATTTAAATACTTAATGAATTTTGAAGGCGAAGAGCGCAAGAATCAGTTCCACAAAGCAGCTAGCGAAATGCTTGGCAATAATAATATACAACTGGCTCTAATTACACTTTATTCCTATTCCTGATGCTAGATAAACTCAAAACCAAATGGGGTGTCAATAATTTGAACCTTTTCTTAATCCTTTGCACTTTTGCCATAGGAGGCAGTTTATGCGGATTTTTAGGGAGAAAATTTCTATTGTTAGTTGGACTTGAGAGGGGAAATCTAATTTATTGGATAGGCTATATCCTCGCGATGACCTTATTATGGCCTTTCTGTGTAATCACTATTAGCATATTGACAGGGCAGTTTAGTTTTTTCAAGAATTATTTAAAAAAAGTATTTAAAAAATTTACTGGTAATTAATTAATGCAGAAAAGAGTCTAGAAAAAGAGCTAGTAATGCTAAGAATTTCATTGACTACCAGAATATTAATTATCCTTGAAATGTTTTCTGTAGAATACATTCATAGCCAAAGCATGGGGCAGACTAATACAAGAGACAAATACAAAAAACGTTGTAACCCATCCTGTACTAGAAATATCCACTACGTTTACTCTCATTAAAACTAATAGAATTAAAAAAAGAACAAGTGCACCTATAGCCATTGGTAATGCTTTTAAAAATAAAGCTAAATTTTCGCTATGAATCACTTGCCTTAAATGAGACCAAGCAGTAACACTATGCTGCCCTAAAAAATATAATCCAAAGGAAGATAGCAAAGGAAGATAAATACTTAAAAGAAGAACCGTAATGCTGATTGCCATTGGTTGACTTCGATTATAAGCTGCCCAAATAGAAGCTACTATGCCACAACTTAAGGCAAAATACACTCCCTCATTCGTATTTAAAGGGATCCTAAATACTTGCATATTTTCCAGAATTACATTGACCTCGCTTATGTGCCCAAATAATATTATTCCTAGGACTAGGCTACCCCAGAACAAATTTTTAAACTGCCCTGTTAGGTTTGGGAACCATTCTTTCATATCAGTTTGCCCAAAATGTATAGTAGAAAAAATAAGAAATATAATAAGCGAAACATTAGGAAAAAACTGCCATAAAATGAAAAATAAAAAAACTACAGCTAGATAGCTCAGTATATAATTATAACTTAGTCCAGTATTTAATTTTCCAGTTTCCAATAAATGATCAACTGCTCCATGAGGAATTCCAATACAAAAAAATGCGAGAAAGAAAATACTGTACTCTAAATAAGAATAAAAGGATGAATACGCCAACTGAAAAGAGCATAGCCCTAGAGTCACAATTAGAAGAATGATAGGGGCTTTCAGACTTGAATCTTTTCCCTCTCCAAATATTTTATTTTCTTTTATAGACTCGTGTTTCATTTTACGTCATATGTAAGAGGGTTATAAAAAAAGGGATTCTATTTTTTAAACAGAATCCCTTTCTTAAAAGAATTTAAAAATTATTAATCTTCACTCCTACTTAGGACATAAATAACTAGACCAAATCCTATTTTGTTTATGGCATCAGCTATGTTGTATACAATATCCATGGATTTAACTGCTGCAGCTGGATCAGCTACAAGTTGAATACCAAAAAGTCCTCCAGGAGTTCCTAAGATATAACCTAGTGGATATATAGCCCAACCTACTAGTACGAACCATGCAAGAACTCTAGTCGCCTTAGCTACATTAGGACCCGCACTCTGGGCCAATTTAGATACCTCTCCAAACCAAACAAGATATACAATATAGAAATATGCAGCTCCTGAGACAACACCCCAGAATACACTACTACCTCTGTAAACAGTCTCACCTAAATATCCAGTCACTAACATTACAATAGATGCAAGAATTAACTTCCATAGTAGACTTAACTTCGCTCCTGCTTTTTTTGTGATTAAATAAAACTCGACACACATCAATGGCACAGTTAATGTCCAATCTACATATCTAAAGAATGTAGGAGAATCTCCAGTCTCTAAATTGTACCCACGCATGTAATAATAATGCACAGCTGCAATGAATGTAATAAGACCTGAAACTAGGACGGATGTACGCCACTTTTCGGAGGTACTGTTTACTTCAAAGAAGAAAAAAATTGATGCGGCCATCATAGCCATTGTTCCGATGAAAAAGGTAAAGGCGACATAGTTATCGCTTGCAATTTTTAAATGTTCCATTTTTTTATTTATTTTTTTCCTACTCTAGTGGCTTTTCGGATTACGCCTTGTTCTTTTAATTAAGTTCTTAAAAAACTTTTAAGTAAAATAATTATATGCAAAGTTATGGGTTTAGACCCATATTTTTTATAATATATATTAATAAATTAACTAAATATATATTAATAAATTATATTAAACTAAGTTAATAATGCTAACACTTTATAGAAATATTCTTCCTGATTTTGCTTAAAAATTCAGGGGTTATTCCCAGATAGGACGCGATATGCGTATTTGGGATTCGACTAGCTAACTTTGGAAACTCATTTAAAAACTCCTGATACCGATCTTCAGCTTTTATACTTATATTCTGTATAATTCTCTTCTCAAGCTGTATATATTCATTTTCAATGATTACTCTGAAAATTCTGTCGAATTTTGGAAACTTACTAAATAGCTCTAGAAGACTCAACCTTTCGATTTGGAGTATTTTAGTTGGCTCCATAGACTCTATATATATTGCACTTGGTTTGGCAGAATGAAAACTATCTAAGTCAACTATCAACTGATTTTCTGTAGCAAATTTTAAATTATTTTCTGTTCCATTTAAATGAATAGCATATGATCTCGTAATACCCTCTAAGATAAATGTATAATGATTGCAGATATCGTGTTTTTGTAAAATATAATGATTTTTTTTAATTGATCTACTTACGACAATCTTAGACAATGCATTCTTCTCAGCATCATTTAACGGAAGGTAATTGTTAAAAAAAGAAATTAAATTATCCATATCGAAGGTTCATATTAATCAGTGGATTGGCAATTTACTATTTGTGCAATGCAAGAAACTATTGGCAAATTTCCCAAATTAAATAGGAATCATCCAAGAGCTGCTCTATTCGAGGGTTAGAGTCAAAATAAAACTTCATAGTTCTAGTTTGTTCAGAAAACATAGGTTCATCATTGATAGAAATACCAATGTCGTTCAAGGTATTCAGAAAGTCAAAAATTGTGTCTTCATCTTCATCTTTTAATAACTGCTCTGAGTTTTTAAATATCAGTCTAAATTTCTTCTCCTTGAGCCAACTGAGGTCTGTCATAGAATCGAAAAGAGCATCTAGATTGTTCCCGAAATCTCCTCCAAAAAGTAGTTCTTTATTGAGTTTGATATAGAGCTTATTCAGAGTGGAAAACAGGCTGCTGTCTAGCTCTAAGTGCAGAGACGAAGAAGAGACAGAAGGAAGATTTTTTTCATCAGCATAAATGAAGAAAAGTATATCTTGATTCATTGTATATGTAAATTGTTATTTATTTAATTTAATGAAAGATTTATAATGATCTGAAGTAAAGTAGACGTCGTTCTTATTTGATGTCACTAACCTCTCTGCTCCCCTATTTTTTCCAGATTCTCTAGGGTGAACATCCCATTCTCGGTATTGATATTTTTCACCATTAGTGTTTGCATTAGGAAGAAGACCTTCTCTATTTCTAAATATTTTGCCCCCCACATAGCCATCGGGTGCTTGATTGTGCTCAAAAATATATTCTAAAGTCTCTAGAACATATGGAGGGACATCAATGGTTGTTTTCGGAGCATTGAGTTCCTCTCCAGTTACTTTTTGAGCAGGCGCACTCAAGTTAGATTCTACTGATAGCCTATCTTCTATCTGGATAGATCTGGTGTGCGTGACATAGCTAAGTGCCCAACCTATAAGAAATAAGGCAAGAAGAGAACCCCAAAACTTCCTACTTGCTATTTGCATTTAAAATTCATTTAAACAAAAATAAGAATACTATTTTTTTTAGAGAACTAATTTTTCAATTTTTTTCCGATTGGTTGATACTTCCGGGTAAATACTAACTTATTCTCGCTGCTAGACTTCTCATGAAAGCTATATCTTTCGTAGTCGAAGTCTCTGATGTCCTCTATCTTTTTTACCTTATGGTCTATAATATATCGTGCCATTAGGCCTCTAGCCTTTTTAGAGAAAAATGAAATATTTTTCAATTCTTTTTTGTCCTCCTCTAAAAAGTCAAACTGCAGAATAGGTTTCTTGATTTCCTTGACATTAATCACTTTGAAATACTCCTGTGACGCCAAATTAAGTAGGTGCGAGGAATCATTTAAATTGGTATTGATAGATTTAGTCACTTTCTCTGACCAATATGAATAGAGATTTTTATGCTTTCCAATACTAATCTTAGTGCCCATCTCGAGCCGATAGGGCTCTATGAGATCAAAAGGATTCAATACGCCATAGAGGCCAGAGAGAATACGAACGGTTTTTTCAGTATGTTCATATTGCTTCTTAGCAAGACTGTATGCATCAAATCCAGTATAAACCTCCCCATCAAATGTGAAAATAGCCTGTCTAGTATTAGCCAAACTGTCCTTAGTCCCTAGGGCTTGATAACGCTGATAATTGAGCTCTGCCAGTTTATCGCTTAGCCCCAACGTTTCAGCTATCTGATTTACCTTCCATTTTTTCAGTTGACTCACAATGGGGTTTTTATCTCCGTCTAAAATTGGCTGACCAGCTAAAGCACAATTTATAGACTTTTTTAATTCTAGAGACTTTGCTGGGGATAATACGAGTAGCATTGTTTAGTTATAAGTTTTAAGTAAATAGTTATAAAATCTAACATAAGAATTAACCTAGAATAAGCACTTTTTTCTTTATACTTATCAATTTATTCTTTCTACTAAACCGCCACGTCAAATTCGCGCAGTGCTTGATTAAGTGAAGTTTTTTTATCCGTAGAAGTTGTTCGTTTTCCGATGATTAAAGCACAGGGTACATGGTAAACTCCAGCATTAAATTGCTTGGGAAGTGTGCCAGGAATAACGACACTTCTAGCGGGCACTACTCCTTTATATTCTATCGGTTCTGGACCTGATACATCTAAGATTTTAGTACTAGCCGTGAGAACGACATTGGCGCCTAAGACGGCTTCTTCTTCTACTCTCACTCCCTCTACTACGATACATCTACTTCCTAGGAATGCTCCATCTTCGATTATAACTGGTGCAGCCTGTGGTGGCTCTAGAACGCCTCCTATACCTACTCCTCCGCTCAGATGCACGTGCTTGCCTATCTGTGCGCATGAACCCACCGTGGCCCATGTATCTACCATAGTACCTTCATCTACATAGGCCCCTATATTCACATACGAAGGCATCAATACGACTCCCTTCTGGATAAAGCTACCATAGCGAGCTACAGCATGCGGCACTACACGCACCCCACGTTTGGCATAATTTTTTTTCAGTGGTATCTTGTCGTAAAACTCCATAGGTCCTACTTCAAATGTCTCCATATCTCTGCTAGGAAAATAGAGCAATATCGCTTTTTTCACCCAGTCATTGACCACCCACAGTCCATTAATTTTTTCTGCTACACGTAGCTGTCCTTTATCAATTTGTTCTATGACATCAAAAACAAGTTGCTTATGATTTACTAACAAGGAAGGATCTTCCCAGATGGCTTCTATTTGGTTTTTATATTCTTGCATGAGGTAAAAATAAGAGGTATTTTATTAACTATGGTTTGAAAATGATAAGATTTGTTTTAAATCAGCACTAATCGCCTCTGCTCTCATAAATATGGCTAAATGTCCTGCTGAATAACTCTTAATGGAACCTTTAATATTCTATATAGGAAAGACAATATCAAGCCTGCCATGGATATGATAGGTCTCGCAATCCGGACTAACTTTTTGATCCCAATGAGCGATCTGCTCAAAAGCCCAACGAGTATAAATATTTGCATGCTGTACAATGCTGATAAATCAGGTCGGATAGGATTTAAGAATTGTATAAATCGCGAAAAAGAGGCTATGATATAGCTCTCATTTAGCCATGAATATGGAAATTATTTATATAACTTCAAATATTTGATTAGCCTTATCCATAAATGTTTCTCCTGATCTGACTTAATTGTACTAAACAATAGTAGTTTTTTTTGGCTACTTTATTTTTGCTAATTCCTGGGCCAGAATGCCTCCAAAGGACAACCCCATTAATAGAAAATTTTCCTTATCATCTATATTAACGGCCATAATAACTTATCGAAGACTTTTTCATAAGCGCCTAAACCAAAAATAGCATAAATTTTCATGCTCTAAACTAAACTATCTTAAAAATGGATTTTTAAAACTTATAGGTCAATCCTAGCTTGAAACTACCCACAATAGTACTTTCATTGCGAAGAAGGTGATCCGCAGACACCTTGCCTGCAGTTAGTTCTGTATTGACTGCAAAATGGCGATTGAAGAAATATCGCATTCCTATTTGACCTCCAAAACCCATATTGGCACTATCTGGTTCTATTTTCTTGACATTTTCAGTCACTAGCCAATAGTTGTAATGACCGCCAAGGTATAAATCCCAGTGCTCATCATAAATTTTCAGGAGATGATTAAGATGGTAGTTCGCATTGAAATGTGCCCCTAATATTCTATACTTCAGAAAGGTCTCATTGGAATATCGATTATTAAATTCTAAGCCCAGAGAAATATCTCTGAATAATCCATAATCCAAAGCCAAAAACTGGGGCGCTCCATAATTGGATACTCCTAGACCTAAGGTTGCCTGAAACGTTGACTTGATACTATACTGTGCATCAAGTTTGATAATAAAAAACAAAAAGAGTAAAACAATAATTTTGCTCATAAACTGAAAATGATTTGTAAAGTTAAGGTAATAGGGATAAATTTCTGGAAATTAGTTTTTTACTATGCAAAACAGATGGAGCTAATTTCTTATTTACATAGCTTATATAAGAATAGTAAAGTCCCTTTCTTGGCTATTAATATACTATACTAGGAGGGGGAAATTCGGGAAAAATTGATACTCAGACGAAACAGATGACTTCCTATCTAATTAATGTTACTTCGCCCTTTTTAATTACTTTTCTTCTATTTAAATAAACTACCTCTACGATATATGAATAGGTGCCCGCCATTGCCAAATTTCCTTTGTAGATGCCATCCCATCCGACTATGTGACCTTCATCGGTTTCGAATATTTTTTCTCCCCATCTATTGAAGATACTAACTCTAGCCGAAAGTATGTTATTAGAATAGATTTTAAAAGACTGATTCTCTATCTGCAAACTAGCTGGAGAGAAGGCAGAAGGGATATACAACTCGTTATCGTCTATCACCTTAATGAAAACAGTATCTTGTCTTATGCATTTATTTAGATATTTCAGCGTTAAGACATATTGATTATCTACAAAAGTCGAAGCAATAGGCTGCCCACAATCAGTACAACTAAGCCCTGTACTTTCTTTCCAGAAGACTTGATTCACCCAGGATTTATCTCCTTCTAGCACATCATAGCCGAGCTGAACGGTCTCGCCTAATTTAATGGTAGTTGATTTTGGACTCGCATTAAACCTAAAGATTGGCGCAGACTTAATTTTAGCATTTACAAACGTTCGGCAACCTTCATTGTCCCTAATTTGGTAATAATAATTTCCAGAATCCAACTGAGTCCACCTATTCTTAAATCCAAAGGTTTTCCCAGAATCATTACTATAGCTATAAGGCGATGCGCCGCCAGTTCCTGTGACAATAACCTCTCCTTCTATTATTTCAGGACATACTAAATCTTTTGTAGCTATTAATCCACGATCTTGAATAGGCGGATCTATGATGGAATCTTTATATTGAGCACTGCAACCATTAGAATCTATAAGTTTTAAGCTGTAATTTCCACGAATCAAATTTGATATATCCTTAGTTTTGGCTTGATTAGACCAGAAGTATTGATAAGGTTTTACACCATTATTGACATTGATATTGATGGCAGCCTTTGCCATACCAAAACATGGATTTAAAACCTTAGTTCCTACAATCTTTATAGCAGCTGGTTGTGTTAATGTCACCTTCAACGTATCTTTACATCCTATCAAATCTTCTACAGCTACCGTATGAACTCCTGCGGCTAAACCTATAGCTCTATCTCCGTATGCCCCTGAAGGAAACCATCTATACGAATAAGGAAAGTTACCACCTGTAGTAGTTACAAGTATTTCCCCAGTAGGCTGATTATGACAAATAAGATTAGTAGAATCTAAAACCTTAGTGATTATTTTATCAGGCTGTGTCAAATTAAACGAATCTCTATACTTACATCCTTTATTATCTGTAATAGTGAAATAGCTTTTCCCAGCACTCAAGCCTGACGCTGTGCTATCTGTAGTAGTAGTCAAAACAGTAAACGAATAAGGAAATTGACCTCCAGAAGGATAGAATTTCACTCTACCAGAAAAGTCTCTAAAACAAATTAAATTAAACGAATCATAAGTAGCTTTGACTAGATTGGATTCTTCTGTGACTATAATTTGGGCTGAATCTCTACAATTTAGAATATCGGTGACAGTAAGCCTATACGCGCCAGGGAATAGATTATTGATAGAGGTCGCTGACGAACCTGTGCTCCAAGCATAAATGAACGATGGGGTACCCTCTGTGACTATAGATATCACTTGACCATTTGGTTTCAGGCAGAAAGACTGAATCGAGTCTAACTTAATCTTAGGCAATTTGGTAGTAGGTACCACGAAATTACGAATGATTTCGCATTGTCTATCATCTGATACAGTTAGGGTGTAGCTCCCCGGTCCTAGATTGGCAATATAATTTCCTACGTAACCAGTGCTCCATGTGTAGACAGGATTTATAGCACGAACTGACATTTTAGTATATATAGCCCCATTTGGAAGATTACAGGTTGATCTATCGATCCGTGTAGAATCAAAATCAGGCGGTGCTCCCGAAGCTATAAGGTCCGTAAAGGAATCTCTACACCCCAGGCTATCGGTTACAGTTAAGGAGTAAATGCCCTGGGATACATTAACAATAGAGGTACTCGTAGCGCCTGTGTTCCATAGATAATTAAACGGTGGCGTTCCATCAGAAGTGGTTGAGGTGATACTTCCATTGGGTTTATTACAAACTGAATTTACAATACTATAGCTGAGTAGTGGTCTCTTTCTGTCGTCAATAAGAATACTCTGTGTTACCGTGCAATTTCCATTATCACTGAGCGTCAGGGTGTAATTTCCTGCTAGAATATTAGTCAAATTAGCGGTGGTGGCAGAATTGCTCCAAGCATAAGTTTTAACTGGTGCGCCTCCAGAGACGGTTGAAGTTATGCTGCCATTCGCTTCGCCACACTTAGACTTCTGACCTGTTAACGCTAGGATAAGCATTGGTATACGAGGTAGAAATATACTTATGGAATCTTTACAGGCATTCACATCCGTTACAATTACCTTGTAATTTCCAGAATCTAGTCCAGTCAAATTAGGCGGTCCAGGACTAGTATTCCAAGTGTAATTAAATGGAGCCGTTCCTTGAGCTGTGTTTGCTGTTATCTGACCATTATTAATATTGCAACTAGCATCTTGCTTGGTGATAGAAATTATTGGCTTTGTAGCCATAACCAAAGTTTGAGATTTAGTGAACGTGCATAGATTGTCCGTTACTGTAACTGTATAAGAACCTCCGCCTAGATTGAAAATGCTATCTACTGTAGCACTTGTATTCCAGCTGTAATTGACTGTGCCCACCGTATTATTTGGGATGGCTTTTATTTTACCATTATTGATATTGCATTTAGGATGCTGAAACACTAAATTGATAGAATCCACCCCTATACTATTTAATAGAACCGAATTAGCAGCTGAGCAACCAGTAGCATCTGTCACAGTGAGACTGTAGGCACTGGGCACTATACCACTTATTGTATTAGTATTTCCTCCATTGCTCCAGTTATAAGTAATGGCACCGGTACCATTAGAGACAACGCTCTGAATACTACCATTGCCATTCTTACAGGTAGATGGTGTGACATTAAAATTAATGATAGGAAGTCCTTGTTGTATCAAGATGACCGAATCAATCCAGATACAACCCCTGGTATCTGTGACAGTATATTTATATTTTCCAGGACTGAGGCCAAAAATTGAATCCGAATTCGGAGCAGATGGATTCCAAATATAGGTCTTAGCTCCGGTGCCTCCTGTAGCTCGTAATTTGATAAAACCGTTATTTAAATTACAACTTGGATTTTTTGAAGATTTAGTTGCAATCAAGGTATAAACGGTATCTAGAATAGCTGAATCTGATTTTATACAACCTCTACTATCTGTAACTTTATATACAAATTTGCCGCCATTAATATTCGAGATTGTATTGGTTCCCGCTAGATTATTCCAGAAATGATTAAGCGGCGTGCGTGTGCTAATAACATTGGCAAATATAGAGCCATTATTCAGACCACAGCTCGCTGTATTGACTATGAGTGAAACAATAGGACCAGCCGTATCACCTAAATTGACAAGCGAAGTGACTAAACATCCCAAACCATCAGTTATAGAAAGGGTATATGTCCCCGCACCTACGTTGCTCACATTCGCGTTAGTGCCCAAGCCTCCATTCCATGAATAGCTATATGGTCCCTGCCCATCTATGACTGTAGTGGATATTGTGCCAATTTTATAAGTACAATTATCATTGACCACGACATGACTTGCACTATGTTTTTTAATACGCAATAGCTGAATAGTATCTCTTATTTCACAGTTATTAGAGTCTGAAATATAAAAGACGTGCTTACCAGAATCTAAACTTGTAGCCGTCATCGAATTGATGATAGTATTCCAATTGAAAATATATGGAGGCTTACCTGTAACAATGGAAGCAGTAGCTGAGCCATTGTTCAAATCACAATTTGCTGGTACTTTGCTAATCGAGATTTTTAATGGGGGCTGAGCTACAATGATAACCGAATCTATATCTGTGCATCCAGTGCTATCAGTAATCGTTAAAACGTATTTCCCTGCAATGAGGCCTGCTATATCCTTAGATGTAGACATATTGCTCCATTGATAGATGAATGGTGCCTGTCCAAAACTAATATTCGTTATCACTTTCCCATTGCTCGGTCCGCAAAAAGAATTTACACCAAGTAAATTAACATCAGGACTAGGTATAAATTGAACTTTAGCGGTATCCACTCTAGTGCAACTTCTCGAATCTGATGTCGTTACCAAATAATTTCCTGCAAAAAGACTTACCACAGAATCGTTTGTAGTAAAATTATACCATGTATAAGTGTATGGGGGGCTTCCCCCACTTAATAATACTTTAGCCTTTCCATTTCCATTGGTACAATGTGAATTTTTTATTTTAAAAGTCAGCGTGTGCACCGCGCTATCCACTATGGTTAATGTATCAAAAAGGTTACATCCTTTAGAATCGCTTATTCTCACGACATAAATACCAGAATCAATAGTTGTAATAAAACCAGTATCCAGTGTCTGCTGGTTTGTGCCGAAGCTGCCTGGAATTTTTTTCCAATTATAAAAATAATCTCCATAGATACTATTGCCTATAATTTTTATCTGGCCATCTAATCGACCACAATTAGATCTTGTTATCTGATATGATTTGGTAGGCGCTATAGTATATGTCAAAGTATCTCTAAGGATATATACACAGCCCGCAGTATCCGTAATGGTAATTGCATATGGACCTGGGGCTAAGCTGTCTATCGTTCCAGTAGTTTCAGAATTACTCCATAGATAGCTCTGAACCACAACAGGCGCTGTGGCAGAAACGGATAAACTCCCTAGATTAATACCACACGGTGGATCTATTTTAGTTAAAATAGGTTGTGGATTAAGATTAGTATCCAAAATAGAATTGATAGTTGCAATACATTTATGCGAATCCTCCACCATAATCAAATAAGAGAGAGGCCCTTTGAGTCCTAGCTTTTTATAGGTAGAATCTATAATACCGTTCCAGGTAATTTTTATAGGATTTATCACGCTATCTATTCGCACGTGTATTTCTCCGTTATTCCCAGCGCATTTCTCCAGGACCACAGAATCTCGTATGGTAGGATAATGAGTATAAAGCATAGTAGCCGAGGTGTCGAATTTACAGCCGTTTGAATCTATCGTTTGAATACTGTAAGTGCCAATATTGACGCTATCTAGCATCGCAAAGGTGTCTCTAGGCAGTCGCTGCCAGACATGCTTATAGGGTGCAGTGCCGCCTAGAGGAACAGCCAAAATATTTCCACTAGCGGTATCACATCTTGTTTTCATTATCTGAAAAGTGTCTCGTAAGGTCGTGCTATCATTAAGTCTGAGCGTATCTCTTACGATACAACCTAAACTATCCGATATCAATAACTCATACCGCCCATGCTTTAAAGAATCTGCTACCAAACCAGTATCTCCATTCGACCATTGAATAGTATAGGAAGGAGTGCCGTTCGTAATATTAATTGTAATTCTTCCAGTGGAGTCAAGGCATTTGGATCTTTTATAACTGGCTTGATATGCAATAGCTCCTTTTGAAGTTAAATCCCAGGTATCCCTGACGACGCAGCCATTGCTATCTGTTATTGCCACAGAAATTGTGTCGCTAGGCAATCCTATGACTAGATTTGTAGTAGAATTTACATCGTGGCTCCAGGAAAAAGTATAGGGGGCTGAACCTACTATATTGTATATGTGAATTAGCCCATTATTAAAGCCGCACCGTGCTTTTCTAAAACTGTCAGAATATACAGGCGATGGTCTTCGCAAAATAGAATCTGAACGTATTCCTATACATCCATTAAAATCCGTTACCGTCAGTGTATAAGTGCCTGCTGATTTTCCGCTAATACTAGAGGAAGTCTCCCCTGAGCTCCACAAATAGGAATAGGGGGCAGTCCCGCCAGATACTGTAGCAGAAATAGAACCAACCACAGAATTACATAACGCATTTAAGACACTAAGACTAGGATTAGGATTACTAGATGACTGAATTGTAAACGTCTTAGTTCGCTGACAGCCATTGCCGTCCTGAACTAACACAGTATAAATTCCAGCAGTCAGGCCTGTCCTAGTAGCAGAGGTATTTCCATCAGACCAAGTAATACTAACAGGCGAAGCCCCAACTATATTCTTAATGAATAATTTTCCGTTACTAAGATTACAAGTCGTTTGAACAATGCTATCTGTAAAATTAGTAAATGCTGGCTGTAGAATGGTATCTCTGGCAGTTTTCTGACACCCCAATGAATCTGTAATTGTCACCGTATATACTCCTGGTGCTAGGTTATTGATAAAATTGGTTGTCTGACCACTACTCCAGCTATATAATATTGGGGGCTTGGCTCCAGTTACGTTGGTTGATATGCTCCCATTGTTATTGCCACAGGTAGCATTTGCCTTAGTAGTAGTGAGGCTTGGAGAAGAATTCATAGTTACAACAGCTCCGCCTGTTGCGGTACAACCATTCGCATCTGTGACTGTTACATTATAGGTGCCTGGCGCTAGATTCGTTCTAGTTTGACTAGTAGGTCCGTCACTCCATATATAGCTATAATTAGCTGTGCCACTTATTATGGATATCGAAATAGAGCCATTGTTATTGCCGCAGGCAGCGTTAACTCGAGTGATAGATATATTAAGCGCAGGGCTTGAGACTACCGTGACAGAATCTTGCGCTGTACAACCTTTCGCATCTTGAATAGTAAATTTATACTTTCCGCCAGCCAGAGCATTAATAGTATGAGATGTTGCAGAAATGGGAGAAGTTACTACTCCATTGCTCCAAGAATAAATAAAGGGAGCAGTACCCCCAGTAGATACTATAGCTGTTGCCGATCCATTGCTAGATCCGCATAAAGCATTCGTGCCTGATTTACTATGACTGATAGGTGGAAAAGCAATGAGCTGTATGCTATCTATTTTACTACATCCATTCACATCTGAAAAGGTCAATTTATACCACCCTACCGTCAGGCCTGTTATAGTCGGCGCAGTTCCTCCTTGACTCCATAGATATGTAAAGGGCGACGAACCACTTGTGGCATTAGCTGTTATCGCTCCATTAGTGTTACCGCAGGTTTGATCCGTCTTTATAAAAGAAAAGTTAGCAGAGGAGCTTCCCAAAATTGTGATGGAATAATTTATCGAACACCCCGCACCGTCGAGTATGGTCAAAACATAATTTCCAGGAGGTCTATTATTCATAAAAGTATCTGTAGAAATAACACTAGCCCCTAGCTTCCATTGTTGGGTTAAACTTGCTACCCCTGACTTAGTCAAAATGCGCGCACTACCATTATTCAATCCACAGGAGGTCTGCACTATTGTAAAGCTAGCACTAGGAGGATTAGTGCCTGCAGTGACCGTGAGGGTAGTATCAAATCGGCATCCAGATCCATTTCTAATAGCTACATTATAAACTCCAGCTGCTAATCCATTAAAAATATTTCCAGAGACGAAGGTGATGCCCCCATTGATAGAAAAAGTATACGGAGGATTATTGGGACTAATTGTTTTTACAAACAACCGTATCGCTCCATTGCTAGAACCACAGGTAGCATTGGATGTCCGCATGGAATCAATTTCTTGACGTATGGTCGAAACATTAATCGTAGTATTGATACTATCTCTGCAGCCTGCTGGGCTAGATACAATTAACTTATAAGACTGCGCAGCCAGGGGCTTAGCAAATGGTGACAAAATATTCGAAGCAGACAGCCCAGTAGAAGGCGACCATGTATAGGTATAAGTTCCTGAGGGAGCAACTGCCGCGGCCAATCGCACCGAATCATTTATACATATATTAAAACTAGAGCTCAAGGTTAGAACCGGTTTTGGACTAACATTAATGGTGATCAAAGAATCTGCCGTAGGACAGCCTAGAGCTGAAATTCTTAAAACTAGATTCTGTGTTGAAGGCAGATTGGGAGGATTGGCGGTAAAGACAGTATTTAAGCAATTCGTACATGATAAATTAGCAGCCGGAGTCCATATGGCACTAAAAGTAGTATCGACACGCGTATGAACTACGTTAATACTTTGCCCTACACAAAGGGATGTATCACGTTTGCCATTATTGATAGTTATTCCATGACCAAAGTCTTTGATAAAATAGTTTACTGTATCTGTATAATTGATAGATGGAACTGTAAATATTATTCGTAAGCTTTCGATATTTTCCTTCACTGCGTCAGTCAAAGCTGAGACATTGTAGTTAAATGTACTATTACCTGAAGCGATGGTAAAGCTGGCTGCAGCAGAAAAATCGCCTGAACTAGAAGTGCCTAAAAAAGAGGCGTTCACGGTAATTGAAGCACTTACTGTAGACCTAGAAAAAGAAACTACCCCAGGATTACAACCCTCTATTAAAAATAGGCTATCCTTATTGGAGCTATTACTTGCTTTTCTATCCGTGATCTCTAATAATGGCGGGGAGGTGAAACTTGATTTCTTGAAAAATATGCCACTATCAAAATTGCCATCTAAAATATCAGCTATCGCTAATTTCATAGTATGCTGCAAATTGGGCTGCACAGGTATCCTAGCCCGCAATACCTTAGTCATTCCATCATATACAATATGATTATTGATTAAATTAGGAGTATAGAATTGTATAAATGGAGACCCTGCACCCTGTCCTTTACAGTAAGTCGTATAATTTGTAGCTCCAGTTTGCTTGCTTGTATCATTGATACTATTGATAGATACATTAATATTCGTACCAGGTACTTTAGAATAGTTCTTAAATGTATCACTTGGAGCCTGCACAAAAATGCCGAAGGCATCATAAAATTGAGAACATGCATATTCAGGATAATCTTCTGAAGCGAAAACGTAGTCTATGAATGCTGAATCTCCTCTTGGTATAAAATTAAATTGAAGAAAACATAAATCTCGCTGGGTTGCTGAAGCTCCTGCTATTGTAGCTATTTGTGCATCTGTAGTGGTTATTCCCCAGTTGTTACTAGCTAGTCTAAATCGACTAGCATTGATACCCGTATCGGCAGCAGTACTGAGAACCCTGCCTGTGCATAGCACTATACCACTATCAATAGCTAAACTTAAATTGGGAGTTGGATTGACATTCACAAAGGTACCATTCGCTAATGAATTACAATTAAGGGTAAATCCCCCTGATACCTGAATCCCTTTGCCTGCTAAAAGGTTCGACAATACTGCAGCCGTCTGGTTATCCACAAGACTAATAGTCTGGGCATAGGAGACGCCTATCCAGTTCATCATAATTACAAAGATGATTAGTCTTTTTAGCATAAGGTTTTATCAATATCGAAGAAGGTCGATATTTTAATTTTGTTGTTTAATGATATTATTTATTTTTCACTTAACGCAAAGATAATCAAAAAATATGATTATTTAAAAACTCCAGGATTAAATTTTATTTAGAAAAAAGGAATAGTTCTAAGTTAAGTAATGGGTTATCCCTATTTTTTTATTTAGAAGCCTACCATTGGGTCTTACCTTTTTCGAATTCTAACTATTAATATATCAAATAGTTAGTTTTGTTGACAATACAAAAATGGTAATTTGCATTGTCAAATATTTGTAATAACTAAGAAGAAGCCCCTGAATAATCAGTCAGGGACTTCGTGGCAAATACAATAAAGAGGAATTATTTTTCTATTTTTAGTTTTATACTTCCTCTATATTTCCCATCTTGGATTAGACTTACGAAATAAATTCCATTGACCCATACATCTGTTTCAATATTTAATTTGTCATCTCCTAACTTCAAGTCTTTTCGGTAAATTAATCTTCCATTGATATCTTTTATATGAATAGATCGATCCTTGGCATTTGACTTAGAGAAACTCAATTGAACCGCTTCTTTAGCTGGGTTAGGGGCTAACATAAAATAGCTAAATTGTGCCATATTTGAAATGCCTGAGTGTTCTTTTTCACAGCTGTCAGGCAGATAAACGCACACATCTTGATAGCAAATTTTATTTCCCACGGTCAGATAAATTCGGAAGCAGATAATGCTATCTTTTGCACCTGAATCAATGAATGGGAAGCTAACCGTGCCAACTCCTGAAGGCAATACCGCTGGACTTATTGCTCCTATAGTACCCGTATTAACAGGAGGAATACTCACTGAGGCAGGACCTCCTAGCGTATTATTCACAGTTAAGTCAATAGTATAAACTTTAGTAGTACCTTTCCAATAACAATGGGCACATAGACCCACCACAGCTAGTCTGCACGAATCTTTACATTGAACATAGTCTCTCCTCAATGAATCTCTACACGTCAATTTAGTAATAGGATTATAGAAGGTGAAATAGAAGGTAGCAAAACCAGTTGTAGGTGGCAAATCGGTATAATTTACACATATAGTCTGCCAGCCATTATTTACTGTCGCAGGATTTAATGAGAAGCTACCACTAGGAGTGGAAAAGGTCAATGTAGAACCATTGCTCCCTCCCCAATAGACATTCACACACATTGTATAAATAGGGTTTCCTGCACCATCAAAACCTTTACAGTCAAAACTTTTCCATCGAATAGTGTCCTTACAATCTCCTCCACATGGCGGCAATTTAATACAGGTATTCGCTATACAATCTGTATTTTGATTCCAAACGACGACATTAAAACAAGCTTGTGTATCAATAGCAGGTACATCAGTGAAGGTAAAATTGACGGTATTGGCGCCTAAAGCAAGTGTGACGGGAATAAGGCCTGAAATGGATCCTTGAGGTGAGGATATAGAGACATTGGCTCCAGCTGCCAAATTGTTTACAATGGTCATAGATACCGTATAAGTTTGATTCCCTAACATATTTAAAGGGCCACAATCAATGATTGTTTTGACAATTTTTATACAACTATCACATTTTATAAAGTTAATATCTATATTTTCTGAAGTATCTGTGCAGCCCGCAGCAGTTGTTAAGACTAATCTGTACGTCCCTGATTGGTAAAGAGGAATATGTAAAGTATCAAATATAGATCCAGGTATTTGTAGATTATTAAATAACCATTGATAGCCTGCATATCCCTTTGGTCCATGCCAAACTAACCTAGTGACAGTATCACAAATATCATAACAACCCGTCATTAAACCACAAAAATCTGGCAGCGGATTGACACCTTTTACCTTAGAATTTCTACACCCATTTGAATCTACTACAGTAAATGAATAGTTTCCTGCTATAGAGGTAAACAAAGAATCATTTATAGATCCAGTATTCCAGAAATAAGATAAAATATTCGTAGAAATACTTGTCCCAATGAGCAAATTAGGCACACCCGCGCAAAGACTGCCACCCGCTATTATATTAACATTGGGCCTAGGTACCACTGTGAAATTAAATGTATCAGAACCTATACAGGTATCTGGACTCGTAATCTGGACTATGAGCGTATGAGTACCTATAGATGGCGAGAATATCTGATAATTAGATTGATTATACCAAGGGGTCACTGCACCATCTAGACTCCAATTAATTATATATGGCGTGCTCGGATAATTAACTGAAAAAGTAGGATTTTCTCCTTGACATACGACAATTGGTCCTGTAATATTCGGCCTTGGTTGTGGCTTTACCAATACATTCACTGGACTAGACCTCACAAAACATCTTTTCGAATCCATAACATCTACATAGTATTGACCTGTATAGATAGCCGTAATACTAGGGGTAGCTTGTGTCGTAGACCATAAATAATTATACGCTGGATAGCCAGACGATGCTATGGCATTTATTATGACGGATCCACCTTCACAGAAGTTAACAGGACCCGCAGGCACGGCCAATGCAGATAAGGTGTTTGGAAGAACAACTACAGTGTCCTTAAATGTATCTATACAACCAAAGTTATTTGATATATGCAAGTTGACATAGTAGATTCCTGGTGCACTATAGGTGCGAATAGGGGAACTAATCGTCGTATTTGAGCCATCTCCAAACGTCCAAAGTATGCTATTGTATACTCCTGTCGATGTATTCGCAAAGATCATAGGTGTATTGACACAGATGGAATCTACCACCGTGAAACTTGCATTTGGCAATGCTGGTATGGTAACAACTACGTTTTTTATACAATTGCCATTTGCTACCAAGGTAAAGGTATATGTGCCGGGTGCCAAATTAATGCTAGGGTTCGCTAGCGTAGAGAATGTTGGTCCGCCATTGACACTCCATGCATAAGAAGGAGCTGCAAAACCCGATAATATTTTCGTAGTATTAATTAAACTGACCAACACGGAATCCTTTCCTGGTAGGCAACTAAGTGATGTATAGAAGTCTGCTATATACTTTATTGTATCCACTTTCATGTCACATAATGTACAGGAATCCGTATTCCAGATATTAGGAAATTTCACGCAAAATCTAACTCGATAAAACCCTGGTTCAGGAAATGTATGAGTGGCATTCGTGCCAGAAACTATGTTTGGACTACCATAAGGGTCATCAAAATTAAAGGTCGGACTTGAGCCTACTGGCGAAGAACTTCCGACAAAGCTATCCTTATTGCACCCTTGTTTAATAATTGTTAGAGATACAGAATAGGTAGGATTGATTCTACATGTATCGCAAACCGTATCTATTGGTATTACATTACTTGTATCCATACACCCAAACGTATTGGTAGCTACTACAAAATAATTTCCAATAGTACTGGAAGAATATGAAGTCCCTGGAGCTAAGAAAGTAGATGGTGCTCTATACCATGCATAGGTCGTTAAAATGGCAGGAGAAGCTACAAACATATTTACCATACCGACCGGTCCACAGAATATATTTGGATTAGGAGTAGATATGTTGACGTTTGGTTTTGGGTTCACTACTATCGTTGATATAGCAGTGGTAACCGCAGGGCAGGATCCAGTATAATTCGCTGTTAGGGTAACAACATAGGTTCCTGGGCTATTATAAACATAGCTAACAGGAGAGCCCGCGCCTGTGGCACCATTGCCAAAATTCCATGTGAAGGTGGCCCCAGGGGTCGAGCTAGACATAGTAACAATAGACCCTTGGCAAACTGGCGAAGGCACAGAAATATTTGCAGCTCCAGGACTAGTAAGATTTACTGAATAATTGGTAGAAATAGTAGCACCGCAAACAGTTCTCACCAAGGTTATCATTGCTGGGCCAGTATAATTATTCCATTGCACACTAATAGTATTGGAATGATTTCCCGCTGTCACACTGCCCGCAATACTAGGACTAATCGTCCAATTAAAATCTGTTCCTGGGGAAGAGGTAGAATATGCCCCAGCTACTAACGTATCGGCGCATGGAGACAATGGCCCAGTAATCACAGATGGACTCAAAGGTAGCATAGAGTTGACATTGTATTGAATAGTGTCAGACCTACATCCTGTCTTAGGATCCACTTGCGATAATATAATCTGATATGGAGGGGTTGGTCCCCACAATACGGAGATAAATGGCCCTGCAGCTGCGGCTGGGGTTCCTCCTATAACTGTCCAGCTCAAAGACAGATTACTGGATGTGGCAAACCCTAAATATTGATAGGGTGTGTTTGGACAAACTAACTTGGCTCCAGTAATTGAGTCTGGTCTAGGCGGAATAGGATTTACTTTCAACACAAAACTCTGCGGAGAATTACAATAATTTCCACTGAGGTCCGTAGCTGTAATCGTAAAGATTCCAGGACCCCAAACCCAAGTTGGATTCAAATTGACATTCGCTGGTTGAACACTAGAGAATACAGTCAAACCTCCTGATGCGACTATAGTCCATTGAATATTGCCTGAAGGTGAATTCGTATAGCTACCTGTCAGTATAGACTGATCACAAATTTCTGAAGGATAACTTAAATATAATTTAGGCCTTACATTGATTGTGAAATTTGCACTTCCTCCGCATGTCAAACTTGGTTTAGCTCCTGGTGTATTATGAAAATAAGTAGCAGTTATTACCCCTGTAGTAAATGATGGTGCGTAAAAACAGAGGTTTATATCATGCATATTTGTAGGATTTCCTATCAGAGTTATGCCTGCAGGTACTGTCCATATAATACTATCCACTGGGATGGTACAATCCAAATGATAAGTTTCGCAATCAAATTGACAAACCAGATTTTTGCCTGTAATCGCGGCACTAGGAGTTATAATAGGAACTACTACAGTGGTAGGCGAAGGACAAGTACCCGTGCAGCCTAAGGTCTGTAGAGTTAAATACCCAGGGCCTGTTATACCCCAGATTACAGTTACTGTAGGACTAGTATCGCTCCCTACTATTGTTCCGTTCGCTACTGTCCATAAATAGTTAGGACAAACAACAGATGTAGTATAGGTCACTGAGGTTCCTGGACATACTGTACTCACACATTGAATATCTGGACCTGGGTTACTATTAACAATTACAGTCACATAAGCTGTATCTTTACAGTGACAGTCATTTTCTAAAATGAGCATTGCATTGTATGTTGCAGCGACTGAGTATGCGTGTGAGGAATTACCATTAGTATTTCCTGGAAGAGTGGTTGAAGTTCCATCTCCCCAAACCCATGTATAAGAAAAGAATGGACTTCCACCGCCAATGGTTGATGTATTAATAAATTGTATAGTTTGATTTAAACAAGCATTGACTATTCCACCACTAGCAGTGGGCATAGTTGCAAATGAGGCATTGGGTTTTGCAACAATTTGGACACACAGGGAATTCATTGCAATGCAACCTTGAGCATTGGTCTCAGTGACTGTAACGAGGCCCGTTCCCACTCCAGTCCAATACACTTGAATGGAATTGGTCACACTTGGAATTATAATAGCGCTTCCAGTAATGGCCCAAACGTAGGTGTTTCCAGGATTATTGATCGTGGAGTAAGTAACCCATGTGGAATCACACACACTCAAACAATTGTCTCCGTCCCGCTTGTGCCCAGTAGCTCCTCCTCGTCCAGTATCTGGTGGACCGCACTTAGCATCGATATTAGGTAAAATAAAAGGCTTAGGTCCAGCATAAATGATCACATTATATACCCTCGTGCAGACAATTATATTTAAGGCATCACGTACGACAAGGGTAACTTGACCAACGCCTGGGGTTCCCCATGCTACATTCACGCTCATTCCTGAACCAGAAACTGCGCCTCCAAATGCATTCCATTGGTAGGTATATCCCGCTCCTGATAGACTGGTAGAGTATGGCACTATCTCATTTTCACAGACAGTGGTGTCACCCAACATGGGACACACCTGCCCTAAAGCAGCTGAATTTCCTATGAATAGTAGTCCTAGGGAAAAAACTAGATTCTTTAATTTAAAAAAATGTTGTTTTGTCATATTGTTAAATTTTAAACGTTAAAAATAGTCTAATTAAAAAATAAGTTATCTACTCGGATAAACATAAAAATTACACCCTTTTCAAATCAAATAATTGCCATAATGATAAAAATTCATCCAATTACTCCTCTAGATCTAGAAAGATTAAGTGTCCTTTCTAAATCAACATTTGTTTCTTCTCATGGCAAAAGTGCTTCGAAAAAAGACATAGATATTTACATTCATTATACATATTCTGTAAAATTACTGAGAAAGGAATTAAATGATATAAATAATTTTTTTTATTTCCTTCATTATCAGAATGAAATAGTAGGCTACTCCAAAATTAGCATAAATACTGAATATCCAAGTATAATGGAGAAGCCTTTAGCCAAATTAGATAGGATTTATATTGATGAGAAGTATTTAGACAAAAAGCTAGGGCAGATGCTCTTCAACTTTAATTTAGAAATAGCCAAACAACGTAATCAAAGAGGAATATGGTTGTATACTTGGATAAAAAATGACCGCGCGATTCGCTTCTATGAAAAAAATGGAATGGGAATCATTGACGAAAGAGATTTTAAAATATCGAAGAGCCATTCCAATCCCAATTATATAATGTATAAAAGTTTATAATTTCCATGAAACGTGCCGTTTCTATCGTATAATCCTTATTGTAGTCATTTGCGTACTGGCTTTTTATTATTAAAAAAGACCCCGCTATAAGTGTTAAATATATAATCTCTAAACCAAAAGTGATTCTGATACAACCTCTTGGTGATTTTGATACTAAGCTAACCAAACTGAATCTAAAAGCCTTATCAAAGAATCATTACGGTTGTCAACTATTGAAAACTATTCCGCATTTCCCCACGTCCTAATATAAACCTAGAGATCGGTACCGTACAGATAGTATTCTAAAATCTCTTAGGTATAGATATGGTCCTGTTACGTTGGTCGTCGCACTTAGCTGTCAAGACATAAGTATCACTAAAAACTCTCAAGGACTGGGGCATCATGGGCCTAGCGCACAGTCCAGGTAATGTCTGTATGGTCTCTACGTATCGACTATATAAGAATAAACTAGCGGAGCAGCTATACAAAGTTTCTATCCACGAACTAGATCACACCCAAGGCCTGCCTCACTGCCCTGATACTACCTGCTATATGCGCGATGCTTCAGGAAGCTATCCACTAAATTCTGAAAATGACTTTTGTGCAAAATGTAAAAAATTTATGCAACTCAAAGGATGGAAGGTATAATTCGTCTGTTCCACTTAGCACCATTCCCAATCATTAGCTTACTATCAATTCATAAATAAATACGCTTATTTGGTACAAATACTAGATATTTGAGAGTAAAGATTATTCATATTTATTTATACATTACCCCCAAATCATCATGGCACAAATAACACTTGGCGGCAACGCTATTAATACCTCAGGAAATATTCCATCATCAGGGGGCGCTGCTCCTCTTTTTTTATTGACAGCAGAAGATATGTCTTCTATCAGTTTGGAAAACTTCGCTGGGAAAAAGAAAATATTGAATATTTTCCCTAGTGTAGACACGGGAGTATGTGCTACTTCAGTTCGCAAGTTTAATGAAAAAGCTGCTGCACTCTCCGATATAGTAGTGCTCTGTATTTCAAGAGATTTGCCTTTCGCTCAAAAACGATTTTGTGGTGCAGAAGGAATTTCAAATGTAACCATGCTTTCGGATTATAAAAATGGGAGTTTTGGGAAGAGTTATGGAGTAGAAATTACAGATGGAAAGTTTGAAGGTCTTCACGC
>CANESS010000018.1 GCA_947441115.1 Saprospirales bacterium
AACATCCCCCACAAGAATCTCTGTCTATAGTAACAATAGCTAACCCGTTTCTATAGGTCTTTCTGATTCTATTGTACCCTGAAAGAAGTCTTTCGTCTACCAATGACTTGGCCGCTTCGCTTTCTTTCTTCAGTTTAGCAAGTTCAGTATCCGTTTCACTCTCAATCACTTTGAGCTCTTCCTGCTTTATCTTCAGTTCATCCTCTTTTCCTGCTATGGCATTATCCACTTCATCGCATCTTGATTTGAAGGATGTTTTCTTCTCTGTAAAATCTTTCAATTTCTTTTCACAAAGCTCTATCTCTAGCTTGGCTAATTCTATTTCTTTACTAATTGATTCAAATTCTCTGTTGTTTTTGACCGAATTCTGCTGCTTTTCCAGCTTCAGTATTAAAAGCTTGGTTTCTTCTTTGATTCTCTGTCTATCAGCGATTCCATCTTCTACCTCAGCCAACTCGGCATCTAGATTAACTTTTCTAGTCATCAGGCCAGCCATTTCATCTTCCATATCCTGAACCTCCATAGGGAGTTCACCTTTGATAAAATTGATTTTATCTATCTGAGAATCAATTATCTGAAGAGAGTAAAGGGCTTCTAACTTATCCTCTACACTTGCTTCATTCATTTTACTAGCTGTAGCTTTTGCACACATATTTATAAATAATTTACAGGGTTTGTATTGACCTTAGAAATTTCGGACTGCAAAGATAGTGCTTTTTTTCTCAAATAGTTAAAAATTAGTTCCTTAGTAAACTGCTCAGACTCATGATGCCCTATGTCCACATAGCTTAAATTTCCCTCAGCATCAAACCATTCGTGGTATTTAAAATCTGAACTGAGGTAAACATCTGCTCCAGATTCTGCTGCTTGAAAACGCAGGAAACTGCCAGAACCCCCGCATAGGGCTATTTTCCTCACTTTTCGATTTAAAGAGGTGTATTTCAATGATTTTAAATGAAATTGACTCTTGACTAGATTCAGGAAATCAGATAATTCCATTTCATTCTCTAATTCTCCTATGAGTCCAGAACCTACCTGAGTATGCTCATTGTCAATAGTATAGATATCATATGCAACTTCTTCATACGGATGGCTTTCCTTGAGACTTCGTATGATCTTGGCTTCTAGATAGTCAGGAAAAATAGTCTCAAATCGTTGTTCTTCAACTCGAATAAGTTCGTTAGTATTTCCTAGAGTAGGATTAGCGTGTTCGTTTCCTTTAAAACTACCGAAACCCGATACAGAAAAACCACAGTGGCTATAATTTCCAGTATGCCCTGCTCCAGCTTCAAATATGGCCATACGCACTGACTCATAGTGATCTGAAGGAATGTATGTGACTAGTTTCTTAAGAATATTCTTTTTAGGACTCAGGACTCGACTATTCTTTAATCCTAATTTTTCACCCATTTTGTGATTGACTCCACTAGACACATTATCCAGATTGGTATGAATAGCATAGATAACTATATCATTTTTTATGGCCTTGATAATGGTCCTCTCTACATAGTTTTTACCTGTCAATTTCTTCAATCCAGTAAAAATAATAGGATGGTGCGCAATCACTAGCTGGCACTTTTTGTCTATAGCCTCTTGAATGACTTCTTCCGTGCAGTCTAGAGTTATCAAAGCTGAAGAGACTTCAGTACTGGGATTGCCTATCAACAATCCTCCATTGTCATAAGACTCCTGATAAGCCAATGGAGCCCAGTGCTCTAGAATGTCCATTATTTCTTTTATAATCATAGTTCCGATTCAAGGAGTTTTTCTATTCTTCCCAGTCCCCCATTTTTTAAAGGCAAATTTAGATTGAGTGTATTAGATAGGATGACAACTATAGTATTCTTTAACGGGGAAATGTATATATATTGACCTATGAGACCCTGTGCATGGATTCCATCTTTGTAATAAGAAACTACCCATGATTTCTTTTCATTTTCAATCTTGTCAGACGGTTTGGAAAAATTATAATTTATCAACACCTTTGCCATAAATATCTTATCAACACCATATACAGCAGGATTATTTAGCACAAATTTTTGCATGGCAATACTATCATTAAATATCTTGTGGCTAATATTGCTCCACCATTGGTTTTTATAACCATCTGTTGCCTTTCTATTCTCAAGGGTAAGATTAGTTTCAACCCATTCTTTACTGACTAATTGCTTACCTTGCCAGTTTCCTTTATTTAAAAACAGGCTGCCAAATTTCGCATAATCTCTCGCCGTCAAATTCATACAACAAAAAGCTCTCAGCGATTTATGTTTTTCATCGTCGTAAATCCAAGTAGCATAATGTTCGAGTTGAAGCGGCTTATGGAGTTTTTCATGATAATAATCTTGCAATTTTACTTTAGTTGCTCGCTCGACAATAATTCCCAGCAATTGGGTATTTATACTCTTATATTCAAATTTTTGATTAGGTTCTTTTTCTATAGAAATTCGCAAGGATTTTCCGTTGACGTTTTTTCCGAAACCGAGACGCAATACATCACTCATCGGATTAAAATAGTTCTCTGAACTCTTGATTCCACTGCGCATATCCAGTACATGCTGTATGGTGATATTTTTGAATCGCACATCTCTATCTAATAATTCTGGCAAATAATTGGTGATAGGCTCATCATAACTCTTTATTTTTCCCTCCTCTTTTGCCATAGCTACCATAGTGCTGACATAGGACTTAGCTACTGAGAAAGAAGGAAGTAAGGTAGTATCCGCTATCTTATGATTATAAAATTCATAAAGAATACTATCATTACGAATGACGAGCATGGCATAGCGATTAGAACCTATTAGCAAACTATCCAGTTCATTTTTTAGAGCTGGCGACAGACTGCTCTGCTTGAATCGAAATGGCTGCTCAGAAGGATGAAAACGCACCGCAGCGAATTCATCTAATTTTTCCAGAGGATACTTTTTATACTTCATCGCTTTGAAGAAATAGCAAGAGGAAAGACTTCCAATAGAAATAAATAATAGTATAATCTTAATGTATTGCATTTATCGTTATGTTATTTTATAAAATAAACCTAGTTAATAATTATTAGCTATTAGTTGTATTAGTGCTTTACACTTTCAAAATCCTCTGACTTATTCTCGTGCTTAAAAAGAAGGAAGAAAATAATGGCCATTGTCAGCGCATAGCCTGCAAATACCAGCCAAATTTGTGGCCAGTTTCTATTAGAGCCTTGGGTATATAAATCTACAACAAAGCCGCTAAAATAACCCCCCAAGATAATACCTAAACCATTCGTCATCATAAGATAGAGCCCTTGAGCGCTTGATCTGATTTTAGCATCTGTTTCTTTCTCTACGAAGAGAGAGCCTGAAATAGTGAAGAAATCAAAGGCCATTCCATAGACTATATTTGAAAGAATAATCAAGATAACACCTGTTCCTGGATTGCCAATGCTAAACAATCCGAATCGCAATACCCATGCCAACATAGCCATGAGCATGACCTTTTTAATTCCAAACTTCTTTAGAAAAAATGGAATAGTCAATATAAATACTGTCTCTGAAATTTGTGAAATAGACATAATAATACCTGGATGGAGCACCCCGAAAGAATTCTTATATTCATCAAACTGATTAAAGCTAACTAAAAATTCTTGGCCAAAGGCATTTGTGATCTGTAATGCGGCTCCCAATAGAATAGCAAATAAGAAAAAAACTAACATTTTGGGAGTTTTAAATAATACAAGTGCATCTAAACCTAAAGCTTCATGTAAATTCTTGGTTTTCTCTTTTTTTACTTCGCATTTCGGTAGAGTAAATGCATATAGTCCGAGCGCTATAGAAGCTACTGCTCCAAAATATAATTGCATATTAGACGCCGTCCATCCCATAGCATCCACGACCCACATAGCTAGAATGAAACCAATAGTGCCCCATACTCTAATGTTAGGAAAGTCTTTGATAACATCAAACTGACTCTTGGATAATATATGATAGGAAACGGAGTAGCAGAGGGAAATGGTAGGCATGTAAAACAAAGAATTTAATAGCATAGCTTTAAACATAGCCTCTGGAGTGGATATTTGAGCCGCCCAGACTAGTGTAGCCGCTCCTATTATATGACAAATACCATATAACTTTTCTGCATTTATATATTTATCAGCTATGATACCAATAATAGCAGGCATTATAAAAGCGGCAATACCTAAGGTGGTAAAAATAGCCCCGATTTGAGATCCTTCAAAATGAAGCCTTCCGCCTAGATATACGCCTATGGAGGTCAACCATGTTCCCCATAGAAAAAACTGCAAGAAATTCATTATAGTCAGGCGTAACTTTATGCTCATATTGTTTAATTTTTTTGGCTAAGATAAGTATAAAATGAAGTTGGGAGTTAAAAGTTCATCCCAAACATAAATATTAATCAATGGAGTATATCCAAGGCTATCGCTTATTCAGCTCCGCCTGAATCCTAGCAGCTAACTCATAGTCCTCTTTTTCGATAGCTTGTTTAAGCATATTTTTAAGTTGACTAGATTCTATTTTAGAAAGTTCTTGATTAGATTCTAACTTCGCATTGAGATCTACCTTATCGATATAGTTTTGTTGAATTTCTTCAAAGACATCTTCTGCTGCTAGTATTGGCTTATCCATTTTTAATGCTAGACAAATAGCATCGGATGGCCTGCAGTCAATATATTTCACATGACCAAAATGATCTTCTAACACTGCATGGGCATAATAGACACCATCCTCATATTTATAGATGATAATATGCTTGAGTCCAATCTCAAAATCATTGAGAATCATCTGAATAAAATAATGAGTCAATGGTCGAGAGGTGATAATTTTCTCTGAAGAAATAGCCATAGCCTGAGCCTCTGAACCTCCTACTATAATCTGAAGCTTTCGCGAACCACCAATCTCTTTCAAAATTACATTATAGCCATTTCGAGTAGAAAAGCTAGTTGATATAGATTGGATTTCAAGAGGAATACTAGTCAGATGCTATTTATTTAAAATGAAAAACTAATCATAATTAGTGGAGGATAACGGATTCGAACCGATGACCTCTTGCATGCCATGCAAGCGCTCTACCAACTGAGCTAATCCCCCCAATGATTGGCAAAGATAATAAATAATAATAAAACCTATTATACCTGTGTTGATTGATTAGAATGAAGAACGTAGATATAGTTTGAGTAATTTACTGAGGAGGGTAATCCCGCTCGTGCAGGAAACCACTGTCTGACATGAGGAGGGGATGACCTCTTGCATACCATGCAAGCGCTCTAACAATCCCAATACAGTGTTGGGACTAATCACTCCAACTCTACAGCCAGAACACTAATATCATCTTTCAACTCTTCTGCTACATTGATGCCCTGTACTTTTTCACGAAAATAGTCGGTGATGTCATGCGTAGATTTTCCGAGACATTCATGGTGGAGGATATAATCTAATTCTTGGTTGGAGAGAAAAGGCAGATGATCTATGGTCATGTTTAGCAATCCATCCGTGTAGAGTAGGAGTTGTTTTTTAGCTTCGATTTTGACTTTACCCAGTTCTGAAAATGGCAGCTCTGCAAACATACCTAGAATAGTAGTTCCCGTCTCTAGCCATTCTATCCCATTGGTATCATAGATAGGTATAGGCAGATGACCAGAATTAATATACACTAATCGTCTATCTTGTATATTATAAATTCCTAGAAATAAAGTAATGAATTTTTCTCCTTCAGTCAGTTCATACATTTTAGCATTTATTAGCCTGATAGACTCTTCCAATTTTATATTCTGAAGCAGAGTAGACCGAATGAATCCTGTAAAGTGCGCCATAAGAATAGCGGCATTGATACCCTTGCCTGATATATCACCTATGCAGAAGCCAACTTTATTATCATTAATAGGAATGACATCATAGAAATCTCCCCCCACTTTATAGTTAGGTATATATAATCCTGTAGCACAAAAAGATTTATTGCAATATAAATTTTTCGGTACGAGCATCTGTTGCATTTTGGCGGCCAGCTCTAGATCTTGGCGCATATAACATCGGTCATTTTTGATGCGATAAGCAGTAGTCAGATAGACATGAATAATGGCGACCTGTATGGACATCTGAATTTGCGGAGCTGGAGTATTGCCATTATAATATATGATGAGTATACCTCGTTTTTCATAGTTTATGACTTCTGTCTTAGTTTCAAATAAATAGCTATAGTTGTGTTCTAGCCATACGGTTTCATTTTTCTTCTCATCTAGCCATGCGAGCTTATACGACTCTACACCAGACTTTATGAACGTATGACCTACAAACCACTCAAAGCTAGGCAGAGAGTATTGGTCAGCGATGAGCCTCATTAGTTCTCGTTCAATATTCTCTATTTGAAATGACATGAAATTGTTGGTAATTTATGAGCTAAGATAAGCGAAATTGATTGGAGTCTCCATAATTTAGAAGTGATTTCTAGTATAGATTAGCATACTAGATTTTCTAGCGCGCTACTTTTTTAGAATGTGAGCGAATAAACTTTCAACTACTTACAGCGATCCTATAAACTGCTATAAAATGAAATATACTGGCAGCTAAAACGAAGATATGCCATAAGGTATGTGTATATTCTCTTTTTTTATTGATATAAAAAATGACACCCCCTAGATATGTTATACCCCCTAATAATATATAGGTGAATACATGGTGAGGCATATTATCTAATATGGGCTTAATGATAAATAAGACCATGCAGCCCAGAAAAACATAGAGCACAATAGAAAAGGTCTTAAATCTTCCCATAAAGAAAAATTTCATTACGATTCCTGCTATCAAGATAGACCATAAAATAATAAGAAAAATAGTGCCAAGCGGATTAGTTATATAGGCATTAACTACGGGGGTGTATGTGCCGCCGATGA
Source organism: Saprospirales bacterium (assembly GCA_947441115.1). Classification (GTDB taxonomy): domain Bacteria; phylum Bacteroidota; class Bacteroidia; order Chitinophagales; family JADJOU01; genus CHPMRC01. Next base: position 6,878 of record CANESS010000018.1, read on the forward strand.
GCAGAAAAATTGCCATATGATCTAAAGTTCTATACTTTATCTTCAACTCATTATCTTTAGTAAAATGATAAAGTGAAGAAGTAGAAAAAACTGCAATGAGCCCGATACAATAAATAATTAACCCTGAAATCCTTACTTGATTTACTTGCATAGTTGCCTGATAAATTAAGTAAGGACAGGCTATAAGATAGAATAACAAGCCTATCATATGCGAGCCAAAATTTAATTTTTCTTCGGTCTCTGTATAATCTCTATATGTACCCAATTTTTAGTTAATAGTTTTAAGTGATAAATTATGAGTTAGGGTTCGCACTTTGTTGGTGACTGCCTTGTCGTCAGACAGGTTATTCGCCAACAAATTCAATAATTTAATCTTTTTCACTAAAAAGAACGATAATGTGATTTCTCTATAACCACTCCTTTCTTTACTTTCAAAATACCAGGATTAGAGCGTATCATGGTTTTCAGTGGCGTACGATCAGCGCGAACTATATCCATATACTCGCCTGCTTTTTTGTCAAACTCTGGGGTAGAAGTCCCTACCATACAGTATACATTCACACCTTTCTTTCGCATCTCTTTGGCGAAAGGAATCACCTTTTCATCAAATGCCTTCATATTAGTTTTACTGACATCATAGCAAACTACCCAGTAAGATTCTGCATCTTCATTGAGAATACTATACGTTACATCGTTGTGTTCTAGATCTTCAAAACGCAAATTATTGATAGGAGCAGGCTCTCCTTCGTCTATGACTGTTTCCTTTCTATCCACAAAGGTCCATGCGGCATCTGTAGGCAAATTGTTCATTCCGAATTCCTTCTGTTCGCCAGTAGTGCTATTTTTGTAGACAAATATAAAATCTGCTTTTCGTGGCCTAATTTCCTTCATCTTCTCGTTGATATCATTTTCTACGGCGTAGTGCCTAAAATCTACTACAGGCTCACCCCAGTAGGTGCTATATAGACAGAATAAAGTGGCAACAACGAGAGAAATACCAGTGAGCAAACATGCTCTTTTTCCAGCTAATACATTGTTCAGTTTATGCGAAAATGCTACTACATAAAGTGACATTATCGTCAAAAATATATCTTTATAGAAGGTCTCCCATGGCTTCAATTTCATAAAATCTCCAAAACATCCACAGTCAGTCACTTTCATTTTAGTTTTATCAAAAGCACACTTAGCGCAGGCACCTCCCATTTTACAATAAATGAAATAGAGGAGAACTATTAGTGAAATTAATATTAATCCCTTGTATCTCTTCTTATGATCTTGAACAAAAGCTGCTAGAAATAGTATAGCTAATAAAACGGCTGGCACTAGAATGGCCTGTTTTGTAAGGCAATATCCAGATAGATATGAATAACCTGTGAGATATAAGAAAAATAGATTGATAGCTAGGAGCCCGACAGCAGCCCATCGCATTCTACATCCTAAAATAATAGCAAAGCCTAAAACAATTTCTGCCACAATCATAATAATAGATATAGATACACTAAAATGAGCTATCCCATCCCACATAGCAGCCATCCCATCCCGAGCAAAACTTTCAAAATACTCATGCATTTTATATGAGGTACCTAAAGGGTCTATTGCTTTGACAAAGCCAGAGAAAATAAATAAAAGTCCTAAAAAATATTGACAGAAATTTAAAAGGAATCCATCACTCTTCTTCACATAGTATCTATAATATGAAAGAGCTAAAGATAAAATTCCTATGATGATAAAAAGCTTCTGAATAGTCATATCTGAATTTTTAGATATGCAAACTTATTAAATTATAGAGCTATATGCATTTAAAAAAAATAAACAAAGATTCAAGCTATGCTTGTATCTTTGTTTATACTAATACCTTCCTAATTAAACCAAATTTTGTGAACTGGATAAAAAGACTCTTGCCACTGCTGCTCATAATACCTAGCTCACTTTCGGCTATGGAATCTATAGAGCAAAAAATAGATAAAACAATTCAGCCTATAGTAGCAGCCCTGAGTAGTGTCATTTTTTACAAGCCTTTAACTAGTTATGGCTTTGATATTAAAATCGTCGTTTTATGGTTAATGTTAGGCGCTATTTTTTTCACCCTCTATTTTAAGTTTATAAATATTCGACTTTTCAAACTAGCTATTGACATTACCAGAGGAAAATATGATAAAAAGGAATCTAAAGGCGAGGTCAGCCATTTTCAAGCCTTAATGACAGCACTTTCTGGAACCGTAGGACTGGGGAATATATCGGGAGTAGCCGTAGCGATATCATTGGGCGGAGCTGGGGCTACCTTTTGGATGATTATGGCCGGATTACTTGGCATGACTTCGAAATTTGTAGAATGTACCTTAGGGGTTAAATATAGACATATCAATAACCATGGAGAGGTTTCGGGTGGCCCCATGTATTACCTGTCCCTAGGTCTAGAAAAACATGGAATGAAGAAACTAGGCAAGGTGTTAGGTATTATCTTCGCTATATTATGCGTCGGTGGATCTATAGGTGGTGGCAACATGTTTCAAGCCAATCAATCTTATGCCCAGTTATCTAGTGTGTTTCCTCAATTCGCTCATAATGGTTTTGCATTTGGAATTTTGCTTGCCATTTTTGTTGGCATTGTTATTGTCGGAGGCATTAAAAAAATAGCGAATATCACGGATAAATTGGTTCCATTAATGGTTACTATTTATTTAATATTCGGTTTGATAATTATAGGAATAAACATAGGTCAAATCGATGAGGCCGTTGTTAAAATTATTTCTGGCGCATTGAGTATCAAAGCTCTCTTTGGAGGTGCTGCTGGTGCTATAGCTGTCGGATTTCAGCGTGCAGCATTTTCGAACGAGGCAGGGGTAGGTTCAGCAGCTATAGCGCACTCTGCTGTAAAAACGGATGAGCCACTTACTGAAGGAATTGTGAGTCTATTAGAGCCATTTATAGATACGGTGGTTATTTGTACTATGACGGCCTTGATTATTATTTTCACTGGTTTTGATGCTGCCGATGCTTCACTTACCGGCTCCCAATTAACCTCTGCTGCTTTTTCTTCTGTGCTACCTTGGTTCAAATATGTTTTGACTATTTCTATTCTATTCTTTGCTTATTCTACCATGATTTCATGGTCATATTATGGATTGAAAGCATGGACTTTTCTATTTGGTGAAACAAAAAAAATGAAGTTGACCTATAACCTTATATATTTGTCATTCGTGGTAATAGGAAGTAGTGCTAGTCTGGGTAATGTCATGGAGTTTTCCGATATGATGATTTTAGCTATGGCTTTCCCTAATATATTAGGACTATATATTCTAGCCCCCGAAGTAAAAAGAGATTTAACCATATATTTGTCTAATCTAAAACCATTGAAATAAATGAAAAGAATATTCGAAAGAGTCAAACCAATAGGAGAACTCATAGAACAAGCTAAATCGGAAGGTCATGATACGTTGAAAAGAACACTTACAGCGCCTTCACTAGTTATGCTAGGCATTGGAGCCATCATTGGAGCAGGCTTATTTGTCAATACTGCACGCGCGGCTGCAGAGCATGCCGGTCCATCTGTTTCCTTAGCCTTTATTCTCGCTGCCTTAGGTTGTGCATTTGCAGGTTTATGTTATGCTGAGTTATCTAGTTCCATACCCATAGCAGGCAGTGCCTATACATATACCTATGCTACTATGGGAGAAATATTGGCATGGATTATTGGTTGGGATTTGGTGTTAGAATACGCCGTAGGAGCTGCTACAGTGGGTATAGCGTGGAGTGAATATTTTAATAATTTTCTAGTCCATGTGATGGCTATGAATCCTATACCTTATGCATGGTGTCATTCTCCAATGGAAAGTATCAATATATTAAACTATGTTCCAGGAATGGATATTAGTCAGCTAGAAAATATTTTAACTAAAGAAATGGTGGTTAATCTACAAGGAAATGGTTCATTGATTTTACCGAAGGATATTGCTACCAATTTAACCCCTTCTATTAGCAGTCATATGTTAACATACCAAGGCATTATGAATCTACCCGCTTTCTTTATAGTAAGTTTACTCTCCCTCGTCTTGATTAAAGGTACAGAAGAGTCTGCCTTTATAAATGGAGTAATAGTCATAGCCAAGGTAGCAATTGTTATCTTGATTATTGGGATTGGATGGGGATTTATGAATCCTGCTAATCACACGCCATATATTCCAGAAGTTACTACCTATGTCAATACGCATGGAGCTAAGAGTGATTTTGGTGGATTCTGGGGCATAGTCAGTGCAGCAGGAGTCGTGTTCTTTGCCTTCATCGGTTTTGATGCGGTATCTACCGCTGCTCAAGAGGCTAAAAATCCCGCGAAATCGATGCCTATAGGAATCTTAGGTTCTCTTCTTATTTGTACTATACTTTATGTGCTTTTCTCCCATGTATTGACAGGCGTAGCTACAGTAGATGACTTTAGAACTAATGGGAAAGAAGCATCCATAGCATTTGCTATTCAAAAATATATGGTTGGGTATGGCTGGTTGGCGAAAGCTGTCACTGTAGCCATATTAGCTGGATTTAGTTCGGTAATATTGGTCATGCTTATGGGGCAATCAAGGGTATTCTACTCCATGGGTAAAGATGGTTTGTTACCAAAAATATTTTCTGATGTACACCCCAAATTTAAGACCCCATATAAAGCTAATCTTATTCTATTAGTATTTGTAGGGGCTATAGCGGCATTAATCCCTATAGATATAGTAGGCGAGATGACTAGTATTGGGACTCTATTTGCTTTCATTTTAGTTTGTATTGGGGTTATTGTGCTTCGCAAGACCAATCCAGATTTGCCACGTGGATTTAGAACTCCTCTAATGCCTTTTGTGCCTATCATGGGGATAATTTCATGCGGACTTATGATGGCAGGGCTAGACTGGACCAACTGGATGAGACTGGCTATCTGGCTAGCTATCGGTATGGTTATTTACTACCTTTATGGCAGAAAAAACAGTAAGATCGGGAAAGAAGAATAAAAGCCAAAGACATGCACACTCCTGAGTTGCTTGAGTTAGACCATCTATTTAAAATTCAAAATTTAGATGGCTATTCAAGTCAAATTAGCCAATTGATTTCGATGATGAACTATGCCCGCATTACCACGTTTGATGCGGTTAAGGGATTATCCGTTTCTGATTTAGATTTTCTGCTAGATGAGAAGGCGAATACGATCGGAATGTTATTATTGCATATAGCTTCAGTTGAATATGATTTTCACAAAGAAACAATAGAGAATAGAGAACTAACCGCAGCAGAAATGGAGTGCTGGAAACCTGCTTTGGAACTAGGAGATCTCGGGAGAAGCAAAATTAAAGGGCATTCCTTAGATTTTTATATCGACCAATTAGCTCAAGTGAGAAAAAAAACCTTGGAGGATTTTCAAACTCTAGAAGACAACTGGCTGTATATTGAAACCTACTTTTGGGATAATAAGAGAGCGAATAACTATTTCAAGTGGTTTCATGTTTTGGAAGATGAAATTAACCATCGTGGTCAAATTCGATTTCTTAAACAAAGAATTTCTTAAACGAATATACTAAAATCGAAACTCACGCGTTATACTATAAAATAAAGTTATTGCAATAATTTATTTTTGTTTTAGGTTTTTTAGAAAGGAGAGGTTTTGCTTTTGAGAGGGTAGAACCTCTTTTTTTGAAACCTTTCTGAAAAAACAAATCTAAATTTGTAATATGATAAAGAAACTTCTATTTTTTTTCTCTCTATTATCCTTTGACTTATACTCCCAAGGTGCCGCAGGAATTTTTGATGATAGAAAATTTTTCTTTACCTATATGAATGACAGTATTTCTCAACAAGAAATCATACCTATTCAACAATTTTACCCTAGTTTTAATTATGTAACTTACATAGATAGAAATGGGAATTTCAAACTGATAGTAGATCATAAGAAATATACTATATTTCCCATACCCCCTGACCGGCTTAAGGTTACGAATTTCCTAATGGCCTACATCCAAGGATTACAGTTAGGTGTATTTAATGGAAAACAATCTAAAAAGGTAGAAACCTTTACTCAAGGAGATTTCAAGCTAGGAGACAGTATTTTAGGGTATATCGATAATTATGGCCGGCTTAAAGTTTATGTTTATGACACCATTTTTCAATTGATGGAGTTTTCCGATACGAGTCGATTTCAAGTAAGCGATAATATGGTGGCTTTTCACACGCTAGATTATAAATTTAAAGTCTTCTACCATAATGCGATTTATGATTTAGAAAATATAACTCCCAATAATTTTAAAATGGGAAGGAACATTATAGCCTATCATGATAATATTGATAATTTTATGGTATTTGACCGAGGGGAAAAGATAGAACTTGAGTCCTACCACATAGATCGATATGAGGTTTCCAATGATTTTCTTACTTATCTGAGCAATGTGGATGAGTGGAGCGCTTATCATCAAGGAAAAAAACATACCCTCCTATCTACTGCACCTAAAACTAAGCTTCAAAAACGAAATCTGCTAGCCTATACAGATAATGCCAATAATTTCTACCTCTTCTACAAAGGCAAGGCATGGCAGTTAGAAAACTATGCGCCTATCAAATATGATATTTGGGACGATATACTGGTCTATGAAGATATATATCGCGTGCTCTGGGGCGTATATAATGGAGTAAAGATACGAATATCTAAAGGGGTGGTGCAAGGTGATTGGCACCTTCAAAATCAATGTGTCGTCTACTGGGACCTGACCCCTAATACCATGACGGTTTGGAATAAAGGCAATCTGCACCAGTATAGTGAAGTGGAGGATAAAAGATAAATTAGTTTATTTCAACTTAAAACTCCAAACAAACTCAAAGCTAGAAACTTTATCACCGGCTTCGTCTATACCATCGCTTTTGAGAGATACTGTTTGAGATTCTTTCGTATCAATCACACACTGAATAAGTTCCTTAATTTTTTGTCCCTGCTTACAGGTAAATATAATTTTTCCTTTGGCTTTTTTATAAAATACTGCCTTCTGCTCAATCACCAGCATAGAAATACTCTGGCCAGAATTCTGTATACAATCTATACACAATAAGCCAGTAGATAGCTCAGCTGCCATACCTTGCACTGCCCAGAACATACTTTTAAATGGATTTTTATTCAAAACCCCTAGCTTAACTGAGATAGAACATTCATTTGTAGAATATGTATATAACTTCAATCCCGCTATCCAGGCTATGGGCAGCTGTGTGAGCAGCATTATATTGAATTTAAATTTGGTCATACTGTCTTATATCAAAATCTCCCACTCCGTCATAGCAGCAGTTAGTTCACTTTTTAGTTTGTCATATAATTCATATAAACTTGGATCGGCTTTTGCTTTTTCAATGAAATCTTCGGTCGCCATTTTTACTTCCCACTTCTTTATTTCAGCTTCTAGTTTTTCTATTTTCTTCTCTATCTCTTTTAACTTGTTATCGGCTTTTGAATCTAGCTTGGGCTTCTCCACTGCTTTTTCAATGACTATTGACTTTTGCTCACTGCCTGTTGCATTCTTATCTTGCTCGAATTGTCTAAATCCATCCACTTTTTTCTTCTCCAGGAATTCATCCACTGTTCCTAAAAATTCTTTGATACCATGGTTGGTAAACTCATAAGTCTTATTAGTCAAACCTTGCAGAAACTCTCTGTCATGGGATACAATAATAAATGTGCCTTCATAGTTTTGTAGTGCCAGCTTCAATACTTCTTTGGATTTAATGTCCAAGTGGTTGGTAGGCTCATCGAGAATAAGAAAATTATTAGCTGTCAGCATCAGCTTACACATAGCTAATCGCCCTCGCTCACCCCCTGACAATACACTCACCTTCTTGTCTACGTCTTGACCACTAAATAGAAATGCTCCAAGCAGAGATCTCACTGCTGGGCGCATATCGCCCACCGCCTCCTCATCTATCGTTTCAAATACCGTTTTACTATTGTTCAATTCGGCCTCCTGGTTTTGCGCGAAATAACCTTTAGTGACATTGTGCCCCCACTCTACGACTCCATCGTAGTTGTCTATATCATTTGCTAGAATTTTGGCAAAGGTCGATTTTCCCATACCATTTTTGCCCACAAAAGCAATTCTGTCTTCTCGTTCTACCTTGAAACTAAAACCATCGATTACCTGCTGCTGACCATAATTCTTAGATACATTCTTTACATCGCATATCAGCTTTCCCGATGGATGCGCCTTCGGAAATTTAATGTTCAACTTAGAATTATCTTCATCTTCTAGCTCTATTCGCTCCATGCGATCGAGCTGCTTGATGAGTGACTGTGCGAAACTCGCCTTGGTCGCCTGCGCTCGAAATCTATCTATATTACGCTCTATTTGCTTTATCTGTTCCTGCTGATTCTTATACGCGTTCTCAACCTGAACTCTTCGCTCTTTTCTCAATTCAAGATATTTTGAATAAGGTGCTCTATAATCTTCAATTTTACCTAGGGTTACCTCTATGGTGCGGTTAGTTATAGCATCAAGAAACGCTCTATCATGCGATACAAGAATAACGGCTCCATCATACTCCTGAAGGTAACTCTCTAGCCATAGAATACTCTCTATATCTAAGTGGTTGGTCGGCTCATCGAGAAGAATCAAGTCTGGTTTCTGTAAAAGAATTTTTGCCAGCTCTACACGCATCTGCCAGCCACCGCTAAGCTCACTCATCTGCTTACTAAAGTCTTTTCGTTCGAATCCCAGTCCTTTCAGAATGCGCTCTATCTCTTCTTCTATATTCTCACTATCCAGAATATTATGGTGATTCTGCAAATCCCCCATATCTTCAATAAGTTTCATGTAAGCATCGCTCTCATAGTCCGTTCGGGTTTCGAGTTGATGCATGATATCTTTCAACTTAACTTGAATTTCCAATATTTCTTTAAAGGCTGTTCTCGCCTCATCTACCACGGTACCTTTTACTTTTCGCTCGATATCTTGCGTCAATATGGCTATTCTACAATCTTTAGGCATCGCTAAAGAGCCTGACGCTCCTTTAGTATGCCCAGATAGTATTTTCAATAGAGTAGACTTACCTGCTCCGTTCTTACCAGTCAGACCTATTCTATCCTCTCTGTTTATAAGAAAAGTGACATTCTCAAAAAGCGTTCTTCCACCGAATCGGAGGGTAATATTCTGGACGGTTATCATAAAGGGTTGCAAAAGTACGAAGGAAATTATAATTAGTTGAAAGTGAAAAGCGAAAAGTATAAAGAAGTTTAAGTATAAACAATTGCACTCTTACACAATTAAAAAGCTCTAGCTCCATGTTTTATGACTCTTGCTTAATCTAAACAAAATATTCTCTATTCATTTGCGTCTTTAGAAAGTAAATATCTATTTCTTGAACAAACTATTTTTTACTCTATCCATAGTACTTCTACTCAGCTGCCAGAAGAAAATCACTGACCCATCTGACTGCCCAAACTATAAATTTGGCACTGTGGTGGACATGAATGGACTAGATGGCTGCGGATTTAATATTCGGCTAGACGACGGCCATGTTCTCGAACCTATAAATCTTGCTACCTATCCTAAGATCAAAATTAACAACAAGCGTATACGGTTCACTTATAGGAAGGTAGATAGTATCGCCAGTATCTGCATGGTAGGCACCATGATCGAAATCACATGTGCAGAGAGCTATACAGGGCAATAAACCATCATTTCACCCTCTACTATTTAATCAATAAATATCTGAATATCTGGGACTTAATTATGACCACTGCCTACTGACGGCTGACTACTACATATTTATCCATTGAAATTAAAATTTTTAAGTTACATTTGCACTCCTTTTTAAAAACACAGAGATTCTATTGACTAGAATTTTTTAAACAACCAAGAGATGAAAAGAACATTCCAACCATCGAGAAGAAAAAGAGCCAATAAAATGGGTTTTAGAGCTAGAAATAGTAGCCCAAGTGGATACAAGGTATTGAAAGCGAGAAGAGCTAAAGGCAGAAAAAAGCTAACTGTTAGCGACGAGAAAAGACTTAAGTAGTACTAGGTCTGGGCTCGCTGAATAACTGATAATGAGCCTAATGAAAAATACACTCAAAGCATACGAACGGCTGAAAAGCCTAAAAAGTATAGATTATCTATTCTCTAAAGAGGGGAAAACTATACATGAAGAAGATATTTCGCTGAGATATGCTTTTGTAAAAATATCGAATTACCCGCTACAAGCGGGTTTTTCTGTTTCTAAACGGCTCTACAAAAAAGCCCATGACCGTAATCTATATAAACGATGGATGCGTGAGATGTATAGAACGAAAAAAATGCCAATTTTAGAAGAATTGCAAGCATTAGGACTCTACCTACACCTATTCTTTATATTGAAGAATAAATTAGATACTAAAAGCTTTCAGGATATAGATGCTCAAGTGAAGGCGGTGTTAGAAAAACTGAGTAAAAAACTCAAATTATATGAGCCTAAAATAGAACGCTAAATCATGAATCAAAAATACATTAATCTACCCTTCCTACTGCTGATAAAGTTTTACCAAAAGGTAATAAGCCCTTCTATACCAGCTCGTTGCCGATTTTATCCCACATGCAGTCAATACGCTCTCGAATGCTTTCAAAAATATAATCCTATTAAAGCTTTTTACTTATCATCTAAACGACTCCTCCGCTGTCACCCGTGGGGTGGGAGTGGATTCGATCCTATGCCGTAGGTTAAACCTGCAGCCTCTCCAAATCCTCTCGAAACAATCTACACAGCCACCAGTCTTTGTAAAAAACCGTACCAAGAGATTCATAAAATTTAATAGCAGGTTCATTCCAGTCGAGCACTTCCCAGCTCATACGCTCTACTTTTTCAGTCTTGGCTATTTGAAGCACCTGTTTCATAAGCGCTTTACCTATCCCTAATTTTCGATAATTTTCATTGACTATTAAATCTTCTAAATGCAGGCTGCGACCTTTCCATGTAGAAAAGCCATAGTAGTAAAGTGCCATACCTACTACATTGCTATCCATTTCTGCTACATAGACATAAACCCAAGGACTTTCACAGAATACTGCTTCTTCTAGTTCCAGTTCTGATAAAATTACGGCACTAGGTTGGCGCTCAAAAACAGCTAATTCCTTGATTAATTTTAAAATTTCTGAACAGTCATTTACACCAGCTACCCTAATATCATATCTCATATCTATATTCTCAAATCTCCTATTTAATACCCCAAAATTTCCAACATACTCTTATAGTCCTGCTCTTTGGCGAATAGCTTAGTTTTAATATCTCCATTTTCGTTCTTTGATATGATAATATGCTTTGGTGCTGGGGTCAGGCAGTGCTGTGTTCCTCCAAATCCCCCGATACTTTCTTGATAAGCTCCCGTATGAAAAAATCCGATGTACTGAGGCTCTTCAGCGTCCAATACAGGAAGATAAATTGCATTAGAATTCACCTCCGAATTATAGAAATCATCGCTATCGCAGGTCAGTCCTCCTAAAAAAACACGTTCATATTCTCTATCCCAATTATTCACTGCCAACATGATAAATCGCTTATTGATGGCCCATGCATCTGGCAATGTGGTCATGAAACTAGAGTCTATCATATTCCATTTTTCACGATCATTTTGTGGTTTCTGATCTATGATTTTAAAAAGAGTAGCTCCACTTTCTCCTACTGTAAAGGATCCAAACTCTGTGAAAATATTAGGCTCTTGTACTCCATAATCGTCACATGTTCTCTTTATTTGAGCTATGATTTCTTCTATCAAATACTCATAGTCAAATTGATAATTTAGACTGTTTTTTATAGGTAGACCCCCTCCAATATTTAACGAATCTAAGGTAGAACAAATCTTTTTTAGTTCGCAGTATACTCGCACACACTTAGCTAATTCTGACCAATAATATGCGGTATCTGTAATGCCAGTATTGATAAAAAAGTGGAGCATTTTCAATTCCACATTCTTCTTTCCTTTGATCTGAATCTTATAAAAAGGCACAATATCCTTATATGCTATGCCTAATCGGGAAGTATAAAAATCAAATTTTGGGGCCTCTTCAGAAGCAATTCTGATTCCTATTTTGAATTTCTTTGTTATTTTTTCCGTGAGATGATTTACTTCATTGAAATTATCAATAATCGGTATGACATTCTCATACTTATTCTCTATCAGTCTAGCTATATTCTCAATATACTGTGGGAGCTTATAGCCATTGCAGATAACGTATTGATGCTTGTGAAACAGGCCTTTCTCAGCGAGCTTTTCTATTATATTGATATCATAAGCTGACGAAGTCTCGATATGAATATTATTCTTCAATGCTTCTTCTAATACAAAAGAAAAGTGAGAACTTTTTGTACAATAGCAGTAGTGGTATTCCGCTTCATAATTTGCCTTAGCCATCGCCACTTTAAAAAACATTTTAGCCTTTTCTATTTGCTTAGAGATGATAGGAAGATAGGTAAGTTTTAGTGGCGTACCATATTTCTTTACAATATCCATTAAATAGATATCATGGAATTTTAACTCATTATCCTCTACCTGGAATTCAGGTTGAGGCCATTCATAAGTTTGCTCTATTAAGTCTACGTATTTGGTCTTCATTTGGCTACTTTTTATCTATTTTATATGAAACAAAAGTACAAAAACTAACAAAAAAGTATCTAGTAATTAAACAAAAACATGACTATTTTCATTCATAATAGTATTTAAAAGTACATTTTTTTCAATTAAATACCGTCAAGTCCTTTATTCATTAGAATTTCTTAGGATTGTTTTTCTTTAGACTCAGTATAAATAGTATAAATTTGCACTGCATTTATAGTGCTTAAAATTATGGAAAACCAGTCAGAAGATATATTATTAGTTAAAACCTCTGAAACGGAGTATAAATACGGTTTCACTACCGATGTAGAGCAAGAGTACGCTGAGATAGGACTGAGTGAGGACATCGTTCGATTCATATCTGCCAAAAAAAATGAACCAGAATGGATGCTGGAATGGCGATTGAAAGCCTATCAGCAGTGGCTCAAAATGGCAGAACCAGATTGGGCCAAACTAGGATTTCCAAAAATAGATTTCCAAAGCATCATCTACTATGCTGCTACTAAGAAAAAGCCAAAATTAAATTCGCTCGACGAAGTTGACCCAGAAATAAGAAAAACCTGGGATAAATTGGGGATCAGTGCTATGGAGCAAAACAAACTCGGCAATGTAGCCATGGATTTTGTGATGGATAGCGAAAGTGTGTTCACTTCATTTAAAGAGGAGCTCAATAAAAAAGGGATAATTTTTTGTTCGATTTCGGAAGCTATTCAAGAGTATGGGGATTTAGTCAAACAATATATAGGCTCAGTAGTGCCGCCTAGAGACAATTTTTACTCTGCTTTGAATTCTGCCGTATTTAGTGACGGATCATTTGTCTATATTCCAAAAGGGGTGCGATGCCCGATGGAACTCTCTACTTATTTCCGCATCAATGCGGAGAATACAGGCCAGTTCGAGCGCACACTAATTATAGCAGATGATGATAGCTATGTGAGCTACTTAGAGGGCTGTACCGCTCCACAACGTGACGAAAACCAACTCCATGCAGCTGTAGTAGAACTAGTAGCGCATGATAGAGCAGAAATCAAATATTCTACCGTTCAAAACTGGTATCCTGGAGACGAAAATGGGAAGGGTGGGGTATATAATTTCGTGACTAAACGTGGCATTTGTCAAGGATATAAATCTAAAATATCCTGGACACAGGTTGAAACTGGCTCTGCCATCACATGGAAATATCCTTCTTGCATATTAAAAGGGGATTATTCGATTGGAGAGTTTTATTCTGTAGCAGTGACCAATAATTATCAGCAAGCGGATACTGGCACTAAGATGATCCATATAGGGAAGAATACGCGCAGCCGAATTGTATCTAAAGGTATATCGGCTGGAAAGAGTCAAAACGCATATAGAGGACTAGTTCAGATACAACCCAATGCTGATAATTCATATAATTTCTCTCAATGTGATTCAATGCTTATGGGCGGGGACTGCGGAGCACATACATTTCCTTACATAGAAATCAAAAACCAAACAGGTAGAGTAGAACATGAGGCATCCACGTCTAAGATAGGCGAAGATCAATTATTTTATTGTAATCAACGCGGGATAGGTGCCGAAGAAGCTGTTCACTTAATCGTCAATGGATTTTGTAAAGAAGTATTTAAGGAATTGCCTATGGAATTTGCGGTCGAAGCGCAAAAATTATTGGAGATTACATTGGAGAATAGTGTGGGATAAACACTTCTATAAATAAGTTTTAAAGTATGTTTTTAGAACAAATATAGCAATTTACAGCCTCGAATTAAATTTGAAGTCTTATAATATTGATATAAGAACCTGAAAAAAAACATACCAAAATAGGATACAAACTGTAAGATATCAAAAAGATTTATTCTATACTATACATACCTAATTAACTGAGCAAACTAAACAACAGAAATAAAAAATAAAATGTTAGAAGTAAAAAATCTCCACGCACGAATCGAAGAAAAGGAAATCCTCAAAGGCCTCAATATTAAGGTAAACAAAGGAGAAGTACATGCCATCATGGGACCCAATGGTACTGGTAAGAGCACATTTGCCTCTATCTTAGCTGGAAAAGATGGTTATGAAATCACAGAGGGCGAAATACTCTTTGAAGGTCAAGAAATCTCGGAAATGGATCCTGCAGAGCGCGCTCATTTGGGCATGTTTCTTGCATTTCAGTACCCTGTAGAAATACCAGGCGTATCAACAACCAATTTTATGAAGGCCGCTATCAATGAAAAGCGAAAGGCTCATGGGCAACCCCCTATCGAAGCTAAAGCTTTTCTAGAAATGATGAAGGCAAAGTCTAAAATAGTAGAACTCAATAAAGAGTTTCTCACCCGCAGTATCAATGAAGGATTCTCAGGTGGTGAAAAAAAGAGAAATGAAATATTTCAAATGGCTATGCTAGAACCTAAATTATGCGTCTTGGATGAAACGGATTCGGGCCTCGACATCGACGCCCTTCGCATAGTAGCTAATGGAGTAAATTCATTGCGAAATTCCGAAAATGCATTTCTCGTAATCACCCATTATCAAAGACTTCTCGACTATATTGTACCTGACTTCGTGCACATCATGTATGATGGCAAAATTGTAAAAACAGGAGATAAATTATTAGCTTTAGAACTAGAGAAAAAGGGTTACGATTGGGTTAAAAGTGAATTGGCTCAAGATTAAATCGAAGTTAAGTTACGTTTTTAATCTTGCTATCCAACGCTGCTTTTATAATTTTGCTTTATGAATTTATTTGAATTAAAAAACAAAGTAGCCATCGTCACAGGTGCTACTGGACTAATAGGCAAAAATCACTGCAAAGCGCTAGCAGATGCTGGAGCCCATGTGGTTGTAGCAGACTTGAATATAGAGCGATGCACTGAGGCTATGTTAGCTTTACCGCATCACGAAAGACATACCGCTATTCAATTTGATATTACTAATGAAGAGGAGATTAAGCATGCTCGTGCATCTATACTCGCGAAATATGGCAAAATTGATATTCTAGTCAATAACGCAGCAATCAATGATATGTTTGAAAATCCTGCTTTGGCTGGCGAGCAGAGCATGTTTGAAAACTATCCTGTGGACATGTTTAGAAAATCACTCGAAGCCAATATCACTGGCACATTTCTTTGCTGTCAAGTATTCGGGGCTGAGATGGCTAAAAATGGTCAAGGAAGTATTATCAATATAGCCTCTACTTATGGCATGGTAGGTCCAGACCAGAGTATATACAAAGATAAAGACGGCAATCAATTATTTTATAAATCTGCTGCATATCCTGCAACTAAGGGGGCAGTGATTAATTTTACAAGATTTCTTGCTGCTTATTGGGGTAAAAAAGGCGTAAGAGTCAACACGCTATCTCCCGGTGGTGTAGAGAATAGTCAAGACGATTTTTTCATACAGAATTATAATGCTAAAACTCCTCTGAATAGAATGGCTCAACCTACCGACTACATGGGTGCAATCGTCTTTCTAGCTAGCGATGCGAGTAGCTATATGACGGGTGCTAACTTAGTGGTAGATGGTGGGTGGACAGCTATTTAGATTTTAGACATTAGTATGGAGTATTGAGAAGTTAATGATGTACATTTGTCTCTAATTAGTATAGAATAAAAAATGACAATGCAAAATTTCACATCTCAAAATATAAAGTGGCTCTTTACGGATATAGATGGCGTGTGGACAGACTGCTGTATCTATTACTCGGCAGAAGGAGAAGAACTCAAAAAGTTTAACTACCGAGACGGTATGGGTGTGGAGAGACTTCGAAAATTTACTTCTATACAGATAGCTATCATCACTGGTGAGAACTCTCCAATGGTAGCTCGCCGTGCTGAAAAGTTAAAGATTGATCAAGTATTTCTCGGGGTCAAGAATAAATTGGCGGTGATAGAGGAATTTATCAAAGAAAATAATCTAACCTGGGATCAAATAGCCTACATCGGAGACGATATGAATGACTTCGACGTTATGACACGCGCTGGGCTAAAAGCCTGTCCTGCCGATGCATTTAAAGACATTCTCTCTATAGCAGATTATCAATGTAAACTAAAAGGTGGAGAAGGAGCATTTAGAGAATTCTGCGAGTATATCATCAATTCAATGTAACTATAATTTAACAAATTCTTAGCATCTGCTTAACCATATCAGTTTACCTTTGTTCATAAATAAAAATTAAATCATGAGCGAGATAACACTAGCTAACGGCAAAAAAATAGGAGGTGCTAATCCATGTTTCATCATAGCCGAAATAGGACTAAATCATAATGGCGATATCAATATAGCCAAAGAGTTAATCAAAAAAGCGCATGAGTGTGGGTGTGATGCGGTCAAATTTCAAAAAAGAACCCCAGAAGTATGTACTCCAAAAGATCAATGGGATATAGAGCGAGAGACCCCATGGGGAAGAATGAAATATATTGACTACCGATATAAGGTAGAATTCGGAGATGAGGAATACAAAATCATTGATGAGTACTGTAAAGAACTAGGCGTAGTATGGTTTGCTAGCTGCTGGGATGAGGAATCTGTAGATTATTTAGAAAAGTTCAATCCGATGCTATACAAAGCGGCGTCAGCATCACTCACCGATATTTCTCTATTGAAAAAGAAAAAAGATACTGGTAGGCCACTTATTATTTCTACAGGTATGAGTACCATAGAAGAGCTGAAAAAAGCAGTGGCTGCAATAGGTACA
>CANESS010000019.1 GCA_947441115.1 Saprospirales bacterium
AAATATAAATGTAGATACACTTCCGAAACGATTACAGGTATTTAACTCCTTCCAGTGTGGAGCAGGGGTACCTCCTACAGCCTTTAAGGTGAGAGACTCGAATGCATATATAAGCCCTAATATAGCATGGTATGCGTCTTTAGCAGCTACCACACCACTTCAGATAGGCCTAGATACAATATATACCAGTACTGTTGGTTCTACCACTACTATGTTTGTATCTGTCCAGAGCCCAGCGGGTTGCTGGAGTCCTAGAGTGCCTATTACTTTGACAGTAAATATATCGGATTCTATCCTAGCTAGAGCCAATGGTGTCAGAGATACGATTAGAGTGTGCTCTGGTTCACCAGTGAATTTAACTGCATTAAACGTACAAATGCCAAGTATCACAAAATCATTTGATACCTTCACTTGGACATCGAATGACCCTAACTCAGGTATAGGTTCGCCTGTTGTAACTACAAATGGAAATCATTCCTTCACACCTGTGATTGGGGGTAATTATCAACTCTACGTCAATGCGAAAGATACAGGTTCTGGATGTAGTGCAGTAGATACGATTAAATTTAGTGTGCAAGCGAATCCTTTTGCAGGAGCAAGTAAAGAAATTACTACAGTCCCAAATCCAGTTTGTATCGGCACTAATGTTACGCATACCTTTTTTATGTCGCAACCCGCATCAGTCGCTCCGACTGGTTATTGTGCATCCAATGCTGGTTTTGATGAAGATGAAGAAATAGATAGCGTTAAATTACTCGTAATTTCTAATGCAAGTGGATGCGGTGGTAGTGCTGTTGGAGGAACTTTAACTGGTAGTCAAGGTACTGCCACTGGAACGGCCTCTCGATACGCTGATTATACAGCCTCTTCTGTTCCGATTGCTGATTTAAATGCGGGGACTGCATATCCTATTACTGTTAAGACGGGAAGTTATGATGCAACTTGCGCTAATACTTCTTTTGCTAATTCAGCAAAAGTATTTGTAGACTGGAATGCAGATGGCGATTTTGCTGATGCTGGCGAGGAATCTTTATTATATAATAATTTAACAGGACCACAAACAACGACAATAAATTTAACAGTCCCTGCAAATGCACCTATTGGTAAAAGAAGATTGCGTGTATCAGTTAGAGAAACTGCTGCTACTGCTATTACTCCATG
Source organism: Saprospirales bacterium (assembly GCA_947441115.1). Classification (GTDB taxonomy): domain Bacteria; phylum Bacteroidota; class Bacteroidia; order Chitinophagales; family JADJOU01; genus CHPMRC01. The sequence continues at coordinate 1,162 of CANESS010000019.1, forward strand.
TAATGTGGGTAGTTGGGGTGAGACAGAGGATTATATTATAAATGTAAAAGCCGTTCCTGCTGCTACTTTATTCTCTTGGACATCAAACCAAACAGGTGCTACAGTCATAGGCACTTCGAACCCATTGGTGCATGCATTGCCTGCTGCGAATACTATATACACTTTGCAATTAACGAATGGTGTGTGTATAGACTCTGCTAGAGATACTGTAACGAATGCTGTTCCGCCTTTAGCTACTTCTTCTATCGCCGGCCCTTCTAGTGCTTGTTTTGGTGATCAATTGAGATTATCGACCAATACCACTGGAGCATGTACCCCATATACATATAATTGGTTTGTCGTCGGTGGCACAGGTGGTAACTTTACAGCTGTAGGTTCATTAAATAACGATACTATTCTATTTAATCCTACTGGCGCTACAGGTGCTCGAACTATTCGTGTGGTAGTGACGGATCCTTTCGGTGCGAAAGATTCTACTACCCATACCATAAGCTATAATAATCCTACTCCGACGGCTATTATAGACGATACTGTTTGCGGGGTTCAAGCGGGTACATTGAGTGCTACAGCTACTCCTGCTACTGATATCTTGAGATGGTATGCTTCACCTACCAGTTTTGAAGCATTAGCAGTAGGCTCCAGTTTTACGACCCCTCCAGTGAGCGCTAATACTAAATTTTATGTAAGACAGTTTACATCAGCAATTGACAGCGCTAATCCATTTACTTCAACTACATTCGGTAATGCAACATTGCAACAAGGAATTAGAATGAATGTGACAAAGAAATTGATTTTGACCCATGCAGATATTTATCCATTTGGAGCACCTAACTCTTCGGGAACTTTATCGGTGGAATTAAGAGATAATTTCGGAACTCCATTAGGAAGTGTAAATAATATTCCATTCAGTTATAATATAGGAGGTACAGCAGCTACAACGGCAGCTACATCTACTCCTGTCACTATTCCTTTGGGTATCTTAGTTCAGCCTGGTACAGGCTATGATTTAGTGATAACTGCTATATCAGGAGCTAGCTTAGCGCATGGTAACGTAGGAACAGCCTTCCCATATAGTACTACTACGGGATCACTATCTGTCACTGCAGGTAGAACAGCATTTGGCACTACTGGATTTACAAGATACAACTTCTTCAACCTAAAAACAGAAGAAGGATGCTGGGGAGGTCCAGTGACTGATTCTGTTTTATTTATACCCCCACCTACCATTACACTTTCTAGAAAAATAGATTCAGTATGTTCTCTAGGATCTACAACTCCTGTCACATTGACAGCCCCTTCTCCACTTTCTACTTATAATACTTATGTTTGGACACCGAATACCAATATTACGGGTACTAGTGCGACAGGTTATACGTTTAGTGAGCCAAATCCAGGAACGTATTCTTATATACTTACTGGAACGCAGACAAGTGGACAACAGTGTGTGAATCGAGATACTTTTACCTTTAAAGTAAAAGCAATACCTCCTGTAATTACTAGAACACCTGCCACACCTAGTGTTGATATATGTAATGGGACAATTCAACAACTGGAGGCATTAGGTTTTAGAACGACAGACCAAGTTCTAGGTACAGCTACTACAGCTGGTGCAGCCGCTGGTCAGTCTCCTTTTATGGGAGGTTGGGGCGGTACTAAGTCTCAATTCATAATTAGGGCTTCTGAATTACCTTCGGGAGGTACGCCTAGAACACTTAAAGCTATTTCTATGACTGCCACCACATCAGGCACTACCTATGAAGGAATGCAGATGTATGTAGGTCATACTACTTTAACTGATTTCACTACAGTTGTAGACATTAATCCTGCTACCTTGACAAGAGTATATGAAGCGAATGCTGCTCTAGCTGCCTACACGCCTACGGTTGGTGTAAATACATTCACATTTGGTACGAAGCCTGCTACTCCATTAGGTTCAGCAGTGAGTGATAATTTCCTTTGGGATGGGACATCTAATATAGTTGTATTTACTTCTTGGAGTGAAAATCCAACGGCTGCTACCTCTACGGCAAGTAATTTTGAATATAGTGCTACGTCATTTGTCGCTTCTATGCGAAGACAAGCTGATAACTTATCTATGGCAGATATGGCTTCACCAACTGCAGGTGGTACGTCTTCATCAGCCTCATTTAGACCTAATATGACATTAAGATTTGAAGATGGTGCTCCAATTACTTGGTCACCTACTACTAGTCTATTTACAAACACTATTGCTAGTATACCTTATACTGGTACTAACAGCGATACTGTTTATGCTAGACCTGTGGATACTATTAAATATTTTGTAACAGCTACTTTTCCGAATGGATGTACTCGTATAGACAGCCTTACCTTAAACGTCAAGGACACGGTAACGATCACCACTCAGCCAGATTCATTTAAGGCCTTCTGTCAGGGAGACACTTTGAAACTATGTGTGTCGGCTGCGTCTACCTCTCCTATGACTTATCAGTGGAAGAAGAATGGCTTGAATATAAGTACAGGTGGAAATGCATCCGCAGGTACTTCATGTTTATCAATTGTCAATGCGACTCAAGCAGATTCAGGCGCCTATGAAGTAGAAATATCTACAGGAACTCCTTGTGGTACAAAAACGTCTACTTCTTCTATAGTGAAAGTAAGACTTCCTATTGCGATTACTACTCAACCAAAAGATACTACTGTCTGTGTAGGAGCACCATTCTGTCTGAGTGCTGCTGCTATGAATGATAGTTCTCGAGTTTGGACACAACTTACAGGTGCGAATACAGGTACAAATAACACATTATGTATATCAAGTTCTGTTTATGCTGATTCAGGTAGATACTTTATCAGCTATATCCCTCAGACGCCATGCCCTGTGAAAAACAGTGATACAGTGAGAGTTCGAGTTTTACCACCAGCCCTTATTGTAGCGGATCCTGCTGCATTGACGACGCTATGTATCGGAGATTCAGTGACATTGAAAGCGACTCATACAGGAGCATTAAGCTTCCAATGGTTGAAAAACGGTAGTCCAATAAGTGGAGCTACTGCAGATTCATTGAATGTCAAAGCGAATACACAATCAGATTCGGGTGAATACCGATTAGTTGTATACTCACCTACGGGTTGTACGAATGATACAACTACCGTGAATACGGGAGTGATAAAAATCAATTTGCCTGTCAATATAACAGTCCAGCCATTGGCTAAGACCTTTGTCTGTCAGAACTCACCATTTACAGCGAGTGTAGCAGCGAGCAATACAAGCGGTTATGAGTGGGAGAAAAATACGACGACTATTTCTGCAGCGACCAATGCTACATTTAATACTATTACAAGTGCGCAGCCAAGCGATGCTGGAGTGTATCGAGTTTTGGTGAAAGGTATAGCACCATGTCCTAATGTATACTCTACGAATGATACTTTAGAAGTGACAACACTTGCAGCGATTACGACTCCTCCTACAGCCTTCCAAGTTTGTGAAGACCAGTCTATCAGTATCACTGGTGCAGCTAGTAATGTAGCGAGCTATCAGTGGTTGAGAAATGGAGTCGCTATATCTCCAAACGGAAATGTACAGACCTATACCAAAGGTGGTAACCCTGCTACCATGTCTGATAGTGGCATGTATAGATTGGTTGCCTTATCCAATCCTGCAGGAGCGACGACTTGTAAAGCAGATACGTCTGTGGCCGTTCTAGGTGCTGTAGTTAGAAAAATCCAAATTACGACACAACCATTAGCCAATACCTTTGTATGTCAAAACTCAGCATTTAACACGAGTATAGTAGCGCAGAATGTAACAGGCTACCAGTGGAGAAAAGGAGCGAGCAATGTATCGACAGGTACAGGAGGTACGACTGCTAATTATAATATAGCCAGCACCCAGCCAGCAGATGCAGATGTGTATTCTGTAGTGATGACAGGAAATACGCCATGTCCGAGTGTGACGAGTACAAACAACACATTAGCAGTGACTACCTTAGCTGCGATTACGACACCTCCTGCAGCCTTCCAAGTTTGTGAAGATCAGTTTATAAATATCACTGGTGCAGCAAGCAATGCTGCGAGCTATCAGTGGTTGCGAAATGGAGTAGCTATATCTCCAAATGGTAACGTGCAGACTTATACGAAAGGCGGTAGCCCAGCGACAATGGCAGATAGTGGAATGTATAGACTCGTAGCCCTATCGAATAATGCAGGTGCTACGACCTGTAAAGCCGATACCAGTGCTGCGGTTCTCGGAGCGGTAGTTAGAAAGATTATTGTTACAACCCAGCCACCAGTATTCTCATACGGCTGTATCAACGCTAACTTCAGTATGAATATCGTCGCACAGAATGTGACGGGATATAGTTGGAGATTGAATGGTAATCCAATCGGTCAAACGACGGCTACGATGTCCAGAACATCATTTGCAATAACAGATACAGGTACATATACCGTAGTTATGACGGGTAATAGTCCTTGCCCGAATGTAACAAGTGCGAATGCTAAGGTAGATCCTACGACAGCTGCCGTGATCACTACAGAACCTGCAGCGAGCACTGATATATGTTTAGGAAATAATATAACTCTGACTGTAGCAGCTAGTGCTCAACAATCCTATCAGTGGAGAAAGAATGGCGTAAATATCGTAGGACAAACTGGTACTTCATTCACAATAAGTTCTGCAGCTTATGCAGATGCGGCCACTTACGACGTGATTGCTATCGCCTTTAATGGTTGTACGAATGATACATCTATAGGAGCAGTGGTGTCCGTCAAGACTCCATTGGCTATCACTAGTCCATTAGCGACTACAGATGTGAAATGTGAAGGTCAGGCTATTAGTTATACCACTGGAGTATCAGGAGACGGACCATTTACCTATACGTGGTTATTGAATGGCTCTTCTGTAGGTACCAATAGTGCCACTTATACGAAGACAAGTGTATTAACAGCTGACTCTGGAAGATATATCGTGACTATTCAAGGTAGCATGGCCTGTCCAGCCTTGAGAGATACGATAGACATCGATGTAAATAAAGCACCACAAATAGTGACGCAACCGAGTGGAGCCTCTCCAATATGTCTAGGCACGAATATAGTATTGACCACTGCGATAGCGAATCAAACAGCACTAGAATGGCATAAGCAAGGCGTAGGTAGTCTGACCCAGTCCGGCACTTCGTATACCTCTTCAGGTTCCACAACGGCAGATGCGGGTAATTACTTCGTGATAGCTAGAGCACAGCCAGCGTGTAGCGATGTAACCTCTAGTTTATTCAATGTGGTAATCAATATACCAGCAATTATAGCTTCTCAGCCTGTAGGTATGGATTTATTAGAAACTCCTGCAGGATCTCATACCATGTTTGTTATAGCCTCAGGCACTGGCCCGTTGAGCTATCAGTGGTATAAGAATGGAGTTATGATACCGACAGCCACAGCCTCAAGCTTCGCTATTACCAATTATGTAGCGGCGGCTGATTCTGGTTTATATTATTGTGAAGTCAAATCACCAGCGCCATGTAGCAATACCGTGTTATCGAGTATAGCTAAAATTGCTACGGTCAAGTGTCCAGTAATTATGTTTGATACTTTACGAGCTGTTAATATCTGCGCGGGTCGTCCATTTAGCTTGGATGTAAAAGCTACCGGAGCATTGTCATACCAATGGTTTAGAAATAATGTAGCTATACCAAATGCAAACTTTGCAAATTATTCCATTCCTGCAGCTAATCCAGCTCATACAGGAGTCTATCGATGTAGAGTATTTGCATTTAACGAAGCTATATGCACGCCGACGTATACAGATTCTATTGTGGTGACTGTAAAAGACAAACCTTCAATAACTATGCAGCCTGAGCCTATTAGACTATGTGCCGCTTCTACTCATACGATGCGCGTAGCTGCTACTTTTGGCGAGACATATCAATGGTATAGAAATGGTATTGCTATCTCACCAAATGGAGATAAGGATTCATTTACTTATAATAATGTTAATACATTAGGGGACGTATTCTATGTAGAAGTAGGGAATAATCTATGCCCTAGCACGAACTCGAAATCAGTAACACTTAAATCAATAATACCAGCAAACCAAGTCTTCTTAGCAAATAATTCGGAGTTTAATTTGATTGAACGATGTAGCGATGCCAATGGTTGGACCTACTACTCCAATACAACGCAGACGGAGCGATTATTGTTGGCTATCAAAAAGAATGGCAATTTTATCACTGCCAAGCCAGATATTGAGCTAATGAATGGTATTAGAGAGTTATCATCTATCAATACAGAGAATAGAGGGGCTATCTTAGGAGGTAGAATCTTTAATCTAGATATCACAGGTACGATCCAGAATGCATATGAGCTGAAGTTTTACTATAATAAGTCGGAAGGCGATGCGGTACTAGCTCGATTGAACGATATCAAGCTAGCAAACCCAGGCCAGTTTAGCACTGATCGTATTGACTTATCCTTCTTACTGACAACTCAGCAACCGTTTACGAGTTCATTGTGGAATAATCTAAGTATTCCATTAAATACGCCGCATACCATATCTCAAAAGGATAAGGAATTCGGAGTGGAAAATGGAGTCAACTTTGTAACCTTGAAAAATCTCGTAAGCACTAAATTGGGAGGTACCCTATTTATGGATTTTACTTTGAAAGCGAGCTCTCGTATTTCTTCTACGAATAGCAATGGCTTTGGTTTCTCATTGTATCCAGTTCCTACGATAGATGGTAAAGTGACCGTGGATGTTAGCAGTAAACGCTTAAAGCCAATCTCCTTTACGGTAACAGACATGACAGGCAGAATAGTAGCTATATTTAATGAGAAGCATACCAGCCTAGAGAGTTCCCATATCTTTGACTTCAGTCAGTTAGCTAATGGAAACTATCAGTTGTTGATGACGAATGACGAAGAATCTGCAATTGGCAGATTTACTATCTCGAAGTAAGAGAATTTCTTTTTACTAGTTAAGATTAGGTCACTTTCAAGAAGTGACCTAATTTTTTATAGCTAGAAACAATTTATTTTTCAAATATTTGGTAATCGGTATAAAATTTAAGGACCTATGGTATATGATATATATTTGTATGAGAAAATGGAGTTACATACATAAATAGATATCAATTGTATATGAGGTTAATTTCTCTTTTAGTATTATTCTTAATTCCTGTCCTAGCGGATGCCCAGTCTTGCTATTTGGTCTATTTAAAACCCAAAGTTATAAGTAATTCTAAATTGTCCATTTCTCGTGAATCCATGGAAAGAAAGCGACGCTTTCAAATAGAAATAGATGAAAAAGATTATGCTATCGAAGAGACACGAGTAGTTAAAATTCAATCTATTTCCCCTGTACTAAATAGTTCTAGGTGGTTAAATGCCGTTTCAGTGCTATGCACTGCAAAAGATATAGATAGAATTAAGGATTTGAGCTTTGTAGACCATATAGAGCTGCTTCATTCTCCTATTAGTATAAAAAAAACGACTTCTCAGAAACTAGAATCAAACTATACTAAAGAACAATATGGACAGACTTTCAATCAAATAAAGCTTCATAATGGACAAACGTTGCATGATGCTGGTTATGAAGGCCAGGGTATGAAAATAGCCGTGTTTGATGCAGGCTTTGATCGAGTAGATAAAATAGCATCCTTTAAACATTTATTTTTAGATAATAGAATTTTCCCGGTCAAGAATATTGTAGAAAACTCCAGTAATTTATATACTCTGGATGGGCATGGAACGGCAGTATTAGGATGCATGGCATCCTACTTCCCAGATAGTATCGTGTCCTCTGCACCTAAAGCATTTTATTATCTATTCATTACGGAGGATCCGCGCAGTGAGACTAGAATAGAGGAGTTCAACTGGGCAGTGGCTGCTGAAATGGCTGATAGTATGAGTATAGATATAATTAATTCTTCTCTAGGGTATCATCAGTTTGATGATCCAAGCCAGAATTATTCTCGAGAGGATATGAATGGAAAAACAACTATTGTTTCTAAGGCAGCCTCTATAGCTGTTTCCAAGGGCATTGTTGTCGTCAATTCTGCAGGGAATCATGGAAATAAAGATTGGCAGATTATAACTGCACCAGCGGATGTAGCGGATGTGATTTCAGTAGGTGCCTTAGACAATGAAGCTAGTCTAGCTGATTTCAGTTCTAGAGGTTATTATAAATTAAATCAAATTAAACCTAATGTAGTAGGTGTAGGTAAAGGCACGACCCTCTACTATGACTTAGGTAGTTACTTTTATGGCAGCGGTACCTCTTTTTCGAGCCCCTTGCTAGCAGGTCTCATAGCTTGTTTTTGGCAAAAAAATAAGGAGTTATCTCCAACTGAACTTCGCACTGTATTATATTCTTTGAGCTCTAATTATCTATCACCTAATTATGAAATAGGTTTTGGTATTCCTAAGTTTGAATTACCTATAAATAAAAGAGTTATAGAAATGAAGGATCGTATTCTTTCGGTTTACCCAAACCCATCTTCTGGAAACACTATTCTGGAAATCAGTGCTACCGAAGCTTTTGAAAATGCTGAAATAGAGATTTATTTTTCCCATAAAGCAATTATGAAGAATAAGGTAAAACTTCAAAAAGGGGTCAATCATGTTTTTCTAAATACAGATAACTATGCCAAAGGCATCTACTTTTTTAAAGTTAAAATGGGAAATTATATTTTAGAAGAAAGGTATCTAAAATATTAGAGTATTCAAATCTTGCCAGAGATTAATTTAAATCTTTTTTACCAGTAATTATCTTTCTTGTTTTCACCGATGTTAAATCCTATAGATACTCTCATTTGATTATCTAGCGGCGAGCGCTGTTGAGTAATCGGAAGTAGGTAAGAAAAATCTAATTGCATAGCAGCGTATTTAAGCCCCAAGCCAGCCGTGATGAATTGTCTACCGCCAGCGCCTTCAGGTTCGTAAAAGAATCCAGCGCGCACGAAATATGTTTTTTGATAGGCATACTCTCCACCTATATGGGTTATAATTTCGCCTAGTTCTCCACCTATTCCATTTGCATGATCTCCAAAGGATGTCAGCATACCAGCGATAGATCCCAATTCTTTAAAATCAGGAATAGTATTTCTATTGGCATCTACAAAGGAAATTTTACCTTGATTGTCTTTTGAGTAGGTAGGAGTCGGAACTAGCAGTTTATCAAACTGGAGACTAGCGCTAAATGAATTGTGTTCATCTATTTGCCCTTCAAAACAAGCACCTAGGGCCATATTGGTAGGAATAAAATCGGGCTGCCCATTCGCACTATATTGAATTTTTGATCCAATGTTAGAAATATTTACCCCTACATTAAGTTTCGATTCTTGTAAACGACCAATCTCTAATTTTTTCGAATAGAATGCTGCAAAATCTACAGAAAACGCAGAACCAGAAGGTATCTGGTTGGTTGCTGTCGTAGCTCCATTGGATAAATCGGATAAAATATATCTTCCAGAAGCACCAATGCCTAGGTTTTCTGAGAGTCTAAACGAATAATGACCTTCTAATGCAAATTCATAGGGTTTGGAGATACCTAAATCACCCCCTTGAGCATCCCTGTAATTTATTTGCCCTAAGGTGAAATAACGTATACTCATCCCTGCTGTATGGTTCGGAGAAATCTTCGTATAACCATTTGCATTGATGAGATAGATGTCATTCGTAATCTGTCTGAGCCAAGGGGCGAAATTGATAGACGCTCCATGATCCTTTTCTATAAATGCTAACTTAGCAGGATTATGAAATCCACTTGAATTATCCGCTGAGGTAGCTACACCTACTTCTGCCATGCCGGCAGATCGGGCATCCGTAGCTATTCGCATAAATGGAACCCCAGTGGTAATAACATACTCAAGCCCATTCCGATTTAATGTACCTTGCGAAATTCCTTGGATTGAAAGTAGAATAAATGAAAGAATGGAAATATTTTTTCCTACGGCTCTATTAAATATCACTGTTTTATCTATATATTATTTAAAACTCAACGCAAAGAAACAAATTTTATTGTAATAAAACTAGTTTTTCGTATTTACTAGCAGTTTCTCCTTTCGTATCGCGAATAGTTAACGTATATACATACACGCCTTTACCGATTTTATCGCCAAAATCATCCAATCCATTCCACTGAATTTGGTCTTTTACTCTAAATCCTTCGGTACTTAATTTTTGATGAATACGCTTAACTACTCTACCTGTAATTGTCATGATATTAATAGATACATCCAGAATCTCATTAGGTCTATTATGCTCAAATTCAAATCGCGTATTGGTGGTGAATGGATTCGGATAATTCAGTAAATGAAAAAGTGCTATTTTTTCTGATGAGGCTACTATAAATTCAGTGTATCCTTCGCCAGGATTATTATAAACATCCCATGCTTTGACCTTTATGGTATGTCGTCCATCTTTAAGCTTATAGTAAGGATAATTTATTTGCCCATTCATAAAATCTCCTTGATTCGTTCTATAGTAGCTATTTAGGTTTATTGGCAATCTTAGGTTATCGTCCAATATGGCTGTAATATCATGACCAATTCCTGCCCCAGTCGTATTAATACCGCTTGAGTCAAATAGTTTGACCAAAAGAATAGGATCCGAATTGGTTAATCCCCCAAATGCAAATTTCTCATCATTCATAAATAGTTGAACTTTGGGCGGTTGATTATCTGCAGCTGCATTTAGATTGGCGCCTCCTATCCATACGTTGGTATCCATACCAGCGGCATCTCTATATGGTTTTTGATTTACATCGGCTGAGTAGTAGGATATTTTTCCACGCCCCATGGCGTAGTTTATATCCTTAGGTACGATAAATTCAATAGTAAATTTCCCATCTTTAACCAAAGTACTTCCGCGAAACAATCTGCTTTGCTGAGTTTTAAAAGTGTCCCCGGTTATTTTAGGCTCCTTCGTATCATTATAATTCAATTTATTCTGACTAGGTTTATCTAACACCGTGATTTGACAAAAACCATTGAAATCAGCCATTAGATTATTAGTTAAATCTCTTACCTCTCCTTTAATTATGACTTTGCTCAGAGATTTTAGGGTGTCGTCCGTTCCATTAGAAATAGAGGTGGTTATAACATTGTACTTTGGTAGATTTATTTCTAAGGCAGGATCACCTATCAAAACTACTTTCTGAGAGTTGCTATTTATGACACTTTTTGTAGCTCTGGCTATTTGCCCTAGAGTTGTATTGGTTCTATTGAAAAAGCTGGCAAAAAAATCATTCATAAATGGGCCTTGATCTGAGATATAAACCTCTCTACAGGTGGTGAGAAGACCTATAGCTCCTCCATCTTTCTGTAGAAAATATCTTTCTCCAGCTGATTTATTGCTGGCATTAGGTTTATCATAGGGCGCAAAACCGCAGGTAGCCGTAGTCACAAAAGGTAATGAATAAATGTTTTTATAGATAGGTAAATCATTGGAAGATAGGATGCGCTCTTGAGACCAGTTGGACTCCCCTCCATGTCCTACATAGGTCATAAGAATATTACCAAAGGTAAAATTATCTTTTACTAATTTCTCTACGTCTTCATAACGCTGACCTCCGGAGAATTGTTGCTGAAAAAAGGCATCGAGATAGACCTTGTTTTGGAGGGTTTTTACATTATCTGCAATAAGTTTTTTACTCACCGTTTCATTTTGGCTATAAAAATCTGCATCAGACTGTGTATCATAATCATCTGCCACCAGTGTAGTCTGATTTCGCCAATCGCCATAGGATTCTTTCGCTTTATATTTCTTTATTTTATTCACTACATCTCTAGCTTCTTCTATACTAGACACGGGTAGTCTACCTATGCCATAAGCCATGGTCTTTATCGCATCGTTTAGATTAGTATCAGCTAGAATATCGAGTCCATAAATATCATCTGTAGGAAAAGATTGAGAATAATCACTCGAAAATAGCGTTTCATAGGTCGGAACATAATCTTCACAGGTGCTCGTAGTTTTATTGACCCGTTTATAGTCTACGCAGGGCTTTCCAAATAGAGTCACTGTAGAAAGTTTTTCCTGGGCTGAGAGACCTTTTACTGCTATTTCATTTATAAATCGGCGGATAGCAGTCACATCTTTATTTCCCGAGCTATACTCATTATATATAGTCTCTACATCTACTACATGGGTCACTATGCCTCTCTCTTCTTTATGAAATTCGCCAAGCTCCTTAGCCTGATTTAACCAATTTTTATGCGAAATAATTATATTATGTGCAGCACTTAGATTTTTCAAGTTTTGATTGTCTATTTTTCCTACAGCGATAGGTGTAAAAGCTTTAATATCCTCAAAGACGACAAACTCGCTGGTAGCAGAGGCATTGCTGAAAACGTGATTTTTATTTGAGAGGGATTTATAGGCACCAATAGTGGTCACATCCCATAGTTTAGCATTTTGTGCCCCACTGAGATTGAATTGAATATTATTGCCACTTCCAGCCTCATCTTTAAATCTAAATGTATACTGATCCCCACTGTAAGTCAAAGGCGCTTTGGCATTGACGGTGATATAATCTAGATAGAAATTATCATTGATAGCCCCATTAATACTAAAGCTAATTTTTGCATTTGCGCCAGGGCAGAGCATCTGAAAGGTATCTATTTGTATCTTATCCGAAGCGCTCAGTAGCAGAGATTTTACAAAACTACCGTTGACATTTATGGAAAGGTTCACTCCAACTAATCTGGTAAGATAGCTATAGGTGATTGTTATTTTTTCTCCATTAGTACAGCTGCTAATTGGTAGATCTGTATTGATAGTTTTTACAATGTTATTAATGGTGTATGCATACCATATTCTTCCAGAAAGATTGGGATTGAAGGAATCTATATCTTGAATGCCAAGGTAGTCATAGCTTGAATAAGTGCGCACGGGCGAACCACTGGGGCCTGCTGCTATCATTTTTTTATTGCTGCCTTCTGTAGTGGTTAGAAAAAAATGCTGCACAGAAGTATAATAGGCGGAAGTATGTTTGAACCAACTATCTTGTTTGTCTAGAAATTTACCGAAAGGACCATCTGCATAGAATAAAATATAATCTTCTTTATCTATCTGGTTATTTCCATTGATATCGACTATTTCGATATTATTTTCTTTTACTTGATTCACATTCGCTACATAATATTCTGGCAGTGGGCCACCACCATAACCGAATACTCCTAGATTAGATGTTTTTAAGTCATCTGTCTTAATCTTGAGCTCATTGACCATGAAATTATAATCTAATTTGTATACCCCAGGTCTATTTATACTAAATTTGTACCAATTTCCCTGTTGAAAAATAGAATTGGCCTTCAGTTGAAAATTGAATATAAAAATAAAACTGAATACTAAAAGTGCCAGTCTTTGCGTTAGTAAGACATGATTATATTTCATATTGGATTTCAAATATAGGTAGAATAACTTATATTATTAATTTTGTATTTTTAAATTTGATCAGGATAGCATATCTTAAGTAATAAGAACGATAAAGGATTGAAAAAATTTTATTTTATATTTATTGTTTTAATGCAGTTTGAGAGCAGTTGGGCCCAGGATATTCATTTTTCCCAGCTAGCTCAAACTCAATTCTTTTCAAACCCATCGTTTGCTGGGATACAGTTTGGGCCTCGTGTTTTAGCTCATTATAGAAACGAATATCCCAATATAGGAAGTCAAATCAATTCTGGATTCAATACTTATTTCATATCTTATGATCAATTTTTGAAAGATTATAATAGTGGTATAGGTGCGCAGGTCATAGCGGATAAATTCGGAGATAATCTATATTCGCGATACTACGTCAATATTAACTATGCTTATCAAGCTAAATTTAATGAATACAATGCATTGCGTTTTGGATTATCTGCAAATATGATTCATCAGCAATTAGACAAATCTAAATTGGTATTTTTTGATCAGATTGATCCAATTAACGGATTCAATCAGCTAGCCGTCAGTGCAGAGGATATTTCCAATAGTTTTTCTCAAACGAATTTCAATCTAAATGCAGGTATAGTTTATTTTACGAATTACTTCTATGCGGGCTTGAGTGCCCGTAATCTGCTGCCGCGAAACAACTTTCAAGGTATAGCTTCTAAACAATTTGAAGATATGACTATTTCAGCCCAGGTAGGAGGTGTATATTGGTTGAATCAAGATAAAAGAATTGCTTTATTCCCCTATTTTTTATTTGATAGGCAATACGATTATCAAAAATATGTAGGTAATTTGCTATATCAATATGAAACATTAAATCTGGGATTAGGTCTTCGTCATAATTCTCGAGATATAGAATCTATAATTTTTTTAGCGGGATTTAATTTTAATAAACTTAGAATAAGCTATTCCTATGACTTAAATACAAGTGGAATTAAATCATATACAGGTGGTTCTCATGAGGTTGGTGTGAGAATTTTATTTAAGGGAGAGGATAATTCCCTCTATCCAAATGAGTACAAAAACATACTTTTTTGTCCGGATTTCATGAAAAACTAAAAAAATGTGCAATAAATATTAAAAAATGCGTTATCTTAGCAAACTGAAATAGATAAATTAAAATTAAAAGTTCAAAATTTTGAGAGAATGCATTTATCAAATTTTGAAGGTAAAAAGTATAATAAAATCAAAATAAATAACAAACACATGAAAAAACTTTTTGTTTATTTAGTAGCTGGGACCTTTTTCTTTGGAGTATTTACTTCATGTAGCAACAAAGGGAGTTCAAAGGCAGGAAAGTCTGAAACTACTGGTTGGAACTACAATGATACTAAAAATGGCGGATTTGAAAAAACACAATATTTGGGTCAAGCTAACGCACCAGGATTAGTTCTCGTGCCAGGCGGTACCTATTTGATGGGCCAGAAAGACGAGGATGTCATGCGCGACTGGAATAACGTAGCTAGAAGAGTGACCGTGCCTTCTTTCTACATGGATCAGACAGAAGTCTCAAATATGCAATACCGTGAATATGTTTGGTGGTTGAGCAGAGTCTTTGGAGAAGGCTTTCCTCAAGTAGTTCAAAGAGCGTTACCAGATACTTTAGTCTGGAGAGACGAGTTGGCCTATAATGAGCCTTATGTTGAGTATTATTACAGACACCCTTCATTTGATAACTATCCAGTGGTTGGGGTTTCTTGGCTGCAAGCAAATGACTTCGCTAAGTGGAGAAGTGACAGAGTGAATGAGCAGATATTAGTTACAAAAGGAATTGTAAAATTTGACCCATCTTCCGATGTGGACGATAATAATTTTAATACTCAAGCCTACCTAGTAGGTCAGTATGAGCCTACCGCTGGTGATCAGAAAAAACAAATGAAGGATATACAAGCAGGGGGAAAATCTACAAGACCTGTGAGATTTGAGGATGGTATTTTACAACCTGACTATAGACTGCCTACTGAAGCAGAATGGGAATATGCTGCGTATTCATTGGTGGGCAATCAGCCATACAAAGACGAGGAACGTATCACTGAGCAAAAAATCTATCCTTGGAATGGACATAGTATTCGTTATCCAAAAATAGGTAAATTACAAGGTAAATTCTTAGCTAACTTCAAAAGAGGTAGAGGAGATAATATGGGTTTAGCTCCTAATCTTAATGATAATGGTGCTATTACTTCAGAGGTAAAGTCTAATTATCCAAATGATTTCGGATTATTTAATATGGCAGGGAACGTGAACGAGTGGTGTATGGACGTATATAGACCAATGACTATGACTGATGCTGTAGACTTTAATTCTTTCCGGGGTAACATTTATAAAACTAAATTAAGAGGGGAAGATGGAGAATTAGCAGAAAAAGATTCATTGGGAAGACTTAATTATAGAGATATAAAGGAAGAGGAAGCGGCTTCTAGAAGAAATTATAGAAAAGCTGATGTTAGAAACTTCGGAGATCAAGATAAGGAGTCGAATGTAGTCTATGGTTATGGTAGATCATCTTTGATAAATGACCAATCAAGAGTATTTAAGGGAGGTTCTTGGAAAGACCGTGTATATTGGTTATCTCCAGGTACTCGTAGATTCTTCCAAGAATATGAAGCTGCTGATGATATAGGATTTAGATGTGCTATGAATAGAATGGGTTCTCCGTTAGGAAATAAGTTTCCTTCTGGAAATATATTCAAAAAGAAAAAATAAATTGTCCAACACCAATATAAAAGCTCTCGCTCACAGCGAGGGCTTTTTTTGTAATATGAAATCATGACTATAGAGAAGCTCTACATTGTTTTTTTAGCCCAAGGGCAGAAGATAACAACAGATACGCGTAGAATAGAGCAAGGTCAGATTTATTTTGCTCTTAAAGGGGTTAATTTTGATGGGAATAAATTCGCTCAAGAAGCCTTAAATCAAGGCGCGAAGTATGCAGTGGTAGACGATGAAGCTCTTGCTGGTAATCAAGGCATGATCTTAGTAGAAGATGTTCTTAGTACATTGCAGCAGTTAGCTTTATATCATAGACGTAAACTCAATTTACCTGTTATTGCTATTACGGGTAGTAATGGTAAGACGACTTCCAAAGAACTCATCCGAGAGGTACTTTCCACCAAATTTAAAGTTGCCTGCACAAAAGGAAATTTAAACAATCATATAGGTATTCCATTAACACTTTTGGATATAAAAGCATATGAAGACATCTCTATTGTAGAAATGGGAGCAAATCATCAAGGAGAAATAGCTGCTTATTGTAATTATACTGAACCCAATTTTGGAGTGATCACCAATATAGGTAAGGCCCATCTTGAAGGATTTGGTGGAATAGAGGGCGTTATTAAAGGAAAAACAGAATTGTATCGCTATTTAGCTAATAACCTCAATAGTAAAATTTTTATAAATGCAGATGACTATATATTGACCAAACATACATCGAATCTATTACAAATTCTCTATGGTACGAATCCAGTTCTGCCTATTCATGGCAAAATTCTAGTTGATAATTCTGACAATCTATCTGTATCTATATATGAGGCGGATACTACCTACTTGATTCGTACTAAACTAGCGGGAGATTATAATTTATATAATGTTTTATTAGCATTCTCTATTGGCCGTTATTTCGAAATAGATGCTGTGAAGATAGTTCAAGCACTAGAATCCTATCAACCATCAAATAGTCGTTCTCAAATCATCAAGTCTGGAGATACGACTATTATCCTAGATGCCTATAATGCTAATCCATCAAGTATGGAGGTAGCTTTATTTAATTTAGCGAAATTTGAAGGTAAACGGATAGCTATATTAGGTGCTATGAAGGAAATGGGCAATCATAGTGAAGAAGAACATAAAAATATTTTAGAATTGGCTTTAAATCTAAACATAAATATTATAGTAGCCATAGGTATAGAATTTTCTGAAGTAATATCTTCAAAAACCATCCAATATTTTGAAACGACAGAGGAAGCAAAAAATTGGTACAAGCAGCAAAAATTCGGAAGAGATACTATATTAATTAAAGGTTCGAGAGGAATGGCTTTAGAAAAAATTCTTGAATGAGTCGAATTTGGACAGATAAGGAGCTCATTGAGACTTGTCTAAAAGACAATCCTATAGCACAAAAAATGCTCTATGATACCTATTCATCTGTTTTATTTGGTATTTGTCTTCGATACAGTAAGAATGAAGAAGAAGCACAAGATATACTTCAAGATAGTTTCATAAAAATTTTTACTAAGTTAGATACCTACCAATTTACTGGTTCGTTTGAAGGCTGGCTGAAAAGAATAGTGACCAATACTTCTATAGAATATTATCGAAAAAAAATCACTATGGAGCATTTAGAAGAAATTGGATTTAATCCATATTTAGCCGTTGATTCAGATAGAGGATTAGAAGTAGAAGAATTGTTAAAAATGATTCAAGAACTCCCTGAAGGATATCGAATGGTATTTAATATGTACGCAATAGATGGTTATACCCATAGTGAAATTGCTACCAAACTAAATATTTCTGAAGGTACTTCCAAATCTCAGCTTTCTAGAGCTAGAGCCTATTTGCAGCGTAAATTTAAGGAAAAATATGAGCTACCGAGAAAATCCGTACAACCATTAGAGCATTTTTTGCGTCTACTTAGATAGTTACTATGTGGAAAGATAGCGATTTTAGAGAATTGTTTCAAAATTTCAATCCTGACCCACCGCAAAAGGTTTGGGAGCAGATTTCCTATGCCCTATCTAATGAGCGAACTGCGAAGACTATTTCTCCATTTTATACTAAGACTCAGAAAATCACCCTCGTCGTAGCATCTATTGTCTCTATTTTTCTTTCCGTATTTATGCACAGGTATATTGAGAATGGAGTAGAGAGTGATGTTCCATATGCAGAAACTAGTTTCGATTTTCCTAATAAAGAGGAAAACCTTTCATCTAATATAGAATTAGTAGTTTTCGAGAGTAAATTACCGAAGTTAATAAAAAAAGTTTCAACTCCTACTATTTCAAAGAGAAAAATTGTTCATCAAATTCTCATTCCTAAAGAATTTAGTGAATTTAAAAAAGAAATACAAGAATTAGCTGAGCTTGATAGACAAATAGCAATTTTAGAGAAGGAAATAGCAGCGGTTAAATCACGACAAACAGTCAATAATACATGGGGAAGTCCTCAATTAGGGATTATTGAATCAGGCACTGAGAGAAAGACAACTACAAGCTGGACTAGATATATAGAATTAGAAAAAGAAGCAAAGACAGAAATGCCCCCTTTAGCCCTAAAGCCAGAGGCTGAAACTAATAAAGAGGAATCCAAATTGTCATTTATAGATAAATTTTACCTCATGCCGTATTTGGGTACGAATTATACACAGGTGACCTATCGTGAGAGACCAATAAATGATTATTTCTCAGAAAAAGCCAATTTCTCTGGCCAGTTGGGCTATAATGTAGGTATTCAATTAGGATATCAACTAAATAAACGATGGAGTTTAGAATCTGGAATAGGCATAGGGCAGTATATTCTCGGGTTTAGAGAAGATCATTCTACCTATGATAGAAATGGTGATATGTATATTGATCAGCTAGATATTCCTTTAATGGCTCGTTTTTCTATTCCATTTGGCTCTAACGATTTACCATTAGCTATATCTTTTAAGGGGGGGGTGTTGTACAGCAATGTTATTTTTTATCAGGTAAATTACATAGATAGGCAAAATAGACCTCTTCCTATTGGCTCGAATGAGCAATATTTCAGTGTAGACGTAGATAAGAGACAATACAATAGTATGCAATTAGGATATACTGCAGGGTTTGATTTTGATGCTTATTTCTCTAAGAAAATAGCACTTAATCTTTCGGTGCTCAATGCTTTAGTCTCACAGTCTAGCAATTTTCCTCTATTTAATGCTGAAAAGCAACGACCAATTCAGTTTTCAACGAGCTTTTCTATCGGAACTAAGATTCGATTTTAGAAAGCGAATAAAATAGCACTACTTATTTTCTCTAGATTAGATTTGTAATTTAATTGAACTTTAAGCTTTGCTTACATCGGTTTTTGCTTTATTAAAATATGATTTTCAGCGTGAGTTTCGTCAGCGTCTGTCTTTTCTAAGCATATTACTCTATGTTTTTTCTATTACTTATTTATTATATTTTCTGCTGAATACCCAAGGTGCCCTCGTGAAAATGGAGGTGAAATACTGGAATGTAATCTTCTGGATTATAATTTTGTTTACAACTATCAATGAACTTATTTCACAGTTTAGTAAAGAATCAGATGGTCTATATCTCTATTATTATACTGTGATTCATCCTTCTCATTTTATCATTTCTAGATTGATTTTTCACGCAGTCTATGCTGCACTCATATCACTTTTGACTTATTTCATTTTTTCACTTTGGTTTGGGAGCCCTGTTGAAAATTTTAGTTTAATTTTACTCTCCATCTTGCTTGGGAGCAGTTCATTTGCTATTTTATTTACTTTGACTACAGCTATTTCTAAAGGATTAAAAAATAATGCTGTATTGACTTCTATTTTAGGTTTTCCGTTGAGCATTCCTTTGATAACCCTGGTTTCTAGATTATCTAAGGAAGCTTTTTTTATTACCACTAGTGATAATTTTTGGATAAACCTCTCCATATTGATAGGTTTTAATCTCATTATGGTTATATTGTCAGTAATTTTGTATCCTTATATTTGGCGAGAATGAATTTTTTGAATCAACGTTTTCTGCAGCTAGTCTGTATTTTTTTAATTGGCTATAGTTTTTTAGGAGGCCTCTTACTTCCTTTATCACCCAATATTGAAAAATTGAATTATAAAACGGAGGATACATCTTTGATTATAAATATAGCCATACCCAAACTCAATGAAGGTGTGACTGAATTCTATCTAAAGAAATCTTCTCTTGGTGATTCTAGTCAGCTTATACTGCGTCCGACAACATATTCTAAAATAGAAAATGGATTTCAATTAATTTTCCCTCATCCTACACGATTTCAAGATTTCAAAACAGGGGATATATTAGATCTTGTTTGTCATACAGAGACTTGGGGTGGATTAAGATATTTTTCCGCTTATTTTATTGATACGGTCATTGGTGATAAGCACTTACCTGTTATTGATAAAATGATTATTCCAGAAAAGCAGTTTCACCTAAGTTTTCCCAATAGAAATATTTTGAGTGAGTCTATCCGAAATTTGTTTTATCACGTTCCTATGTGGTTTACAATGATGGCTTTATTGATTTACAGTTTGGTGCACTCAATTTTATTTCTTTCTACAGGTACGTTAAATCATGACACTAAAGCGTCTATTAGTGCAGCTGTAGCCAGTATGTTCGGTGTGATAGGAATATTGACAGGAATGATTTGGGCTAAATATACTTGGGGCGCTTTCTGGACCAACGATCCTAAGCTAAATGGGGCGGCTATAGGTATGCTAGCTTATTTAGCCTACTTCATACTCAGAGGCAGTCTGGAAGATGCGATAAAAAAGGCCAAATTAGCTGCCGTTTACAATATTTTCTCATTCACCATCTATATGGTATTTATATGGATTTTGCCGCGTATAAATGATTCGCTCCATCCTGGTAATGGTGGAAATCCTGGCTTTAACGTCTATGAACAAGACAATGTCATGCGATTGTTTTTTTATCCTGCTGTGATTGGTTGGATATTTCTAGGATTTTGGTTGACAGAGATTTATGTGAAATTGAAGGAAAGGAATTAACCCAATTCCAATCTTTTGTCTGTTTTCTCGTTCAATACTAGATTTTTTCTCAATTTTGTAGAAATTAGGGTAATTAATGCTACCGTAATATTTTATCGGTTTTAAACTAAACAAGGAACTAGACATTTTTAGTGAGATTAATTGGATTAATTGTTTTGTGTGTATTACTCACTAAGTCTAGTCTAGCTCAGAGTCTAGCGGATTTAAGCACCCTTCGCCAGAAGTTGGTGTGGCCTGGTGATACGATAGTGCTCGATGCACAGCCAATTATTCCTGGTAGTCTTTATATCTCTATTAATGGTCATTACATAGATGCGTCTTTATTCCACCTCAATACCAGAACTAATGTATTCACTTCAACCAAATCCTTTAAGGATTCATTTTTAGTTACTTATCGGGTTTTTCCTCTTCGGCTCACGAGCCTTAGA